>JBIIYJ010000247.1:0-8324 GCA_044346855.1 Kiritimatiellia bacterium | reverse complement strand
ATTCATCTCTACGCCACCGCAGAACGCCAGGGCGCGCTGGTAGACATGGAGCTGTTCGTAAGCGAAAGTCGTTGTCATGGCGCCACGAAGTTTACGGTTAAGTTTACGACGACGAGGTTTACGACGACAAAGTGCACGACAAAGTCTACGACAAAGTTCACGACAAAGTGGGGATGAAGTTCACTTTGTCGTAAACTTTGTCGTAGACTTCGTCGATTTGCATTCATCTCTACGCCACCACAGAACGCCAGGGCGCGCTGATAGACATTCAGTTGTTCGTAGTCGAAAGTCATGGCTGGCGTTCGACAAAGTGCACGACAAAGTTTACGACAAAGCGGGGACTCCCGGCACTTCGTCGTACGCTTTGTCGTAGACTTCGTCGATTCCCCCTCACGGCGCCCCTTCGAGCTTCACCAGCGCAAAGTCGTGCTTCTTCAGGTCCAATCGCACCAGCCCTTCCGCGGTCACGTCCAGGGGCAGGCCGGTCTCCACGTTGGTGGCGGTCAGCTTGCCCGCGATGCCGAGGCGCTTGAGATCGGGCTCGAGCCGCACGTCGCCGCCGTTGCCGTAGTCGCAGACGAGGACCAGGGCGCTGCCGGGCTTGGTGACGATGAGCTGCACCGCGTCGGCACGGGAGAGCGTGACGGGGAGATCGTCCTCCCAGTAGTTCATGACGCTGACGTCCGGCTGGCCGTAGCCGTAGTCGTAGAGCGTCTTCAGATTCGCTTCGGCGCCGGGGAGGACGCCGATGGAGCGGATCTCGTGCACGAGCGCGACACCCGCCATGGTGCGCTCGGCCCACGCGTTCTTGTTGGTGTCGGGCCCCTTGATGAGCTGCAGCGCGAACGGCACGTTGCCGAACTGCCGTCCGATGCTCTCGGCGCGAATGTAGTCGCGGCTGTAGCGGTCCTGGAAGTCGGTGTCGCCGACGCGGTCTTCCCAGGTCAGATGCGAACCGGCGAAGGAGAGGATCGGCGCGATGGCCGTGTTGGTGATGTGCGGCTGGTTCGCGCGCCCCTTGCGGCCGAGCTCGTGCTGCAGCACCGCCGTCCGCCGCACCAGTTCGCGCATGTCGAACAGACCCGACGCCGGCTGGATCGTCCCGTCGGGAAGCGCATAGGCTTCGCTGCCGATCAGGTCGAAGTGAGACTGCAGGAAGATGTCGTCCCAGTAGATATGGTCCGCGAAGGAGGTCATCATCTTGTGGTAGTACCACACGGCATAGTCGCGGAAGCTGGCGCCGGGATTGAGGTCATACGCCACGCCGCCGCCGGTCGGCCAGTCGCGGGTGGAGAAGGCGTCGCGGTGCCACTCGTCGATAAACGTCTGGCCCTCGCGGGTGTCGAAGCGGACGCCGCGGGCGTTGGTGTAGAGGAGGACATCCGTGGGCTTGCCCTTCAGTGTGTGGAAACCGGAATTGACGTGATTCTTGAAGGTCGTGAACTGCTCGGGGGTCGTGACGGGGTACCCCTTGAGCCAGGATTCGATGAACGGCTGGTTGACGACGCCGGTTTCCCGCGTCTTCCTGAATTCTTCCCAGATGCTGAGATCCTCGTCGCGGGGGTAGACGTCCAGGCAGGGGGTCAGTGAACCCCAGTACCAGCAGGATCCCATGAAGGCGATCTTTTTGCCGCCTGGCGGGACGCGGGTGGCATACGAGACCCCCCATTGCCGCCAGTTGGCGGGCATGGGTTTGGTGGGCGTGGCCTGGAAGCCGATCAGGATGCGCCGCGGCGCATCGATCGTCGTCGGCCTGGCGATGAGATTGAGGCGCAGCTCCAGCCCGTTTCCGTTGCGCACGAGTTCCTGGCAAGGAACGTTCGTGGCCGTGACCCAGCCGCGGTCGTTTTCGCCGAACACGGCCAGGCCGCGTTCCTCGGCGCCCAGCCAGAGGTAGGGCACGTAGGACCCGACGATGGAGTTGCGGGCCGCCCTGGAGCCGTCCCAGACGCGCCCCTCGCCCGCCGGCGTGGCGCCGGCGTAGTTGAAACGCAGGCCATCGGTGCAGGCGTGGAACAAGGGGGCGGCGGCGTTCTTGAGCGGGATGACCAGCGTGAGCGAGTCCACAGGGGTGGAGGAAGGTTCAATCGTCAACACCCACGTCTGCATCCCATCGTAATCCCATTCCCCCCGAGTCGCGCCTTTCAGCCCTCCCCCGCTCCACGTGGATTCCGTTACGACCCGGGTGGGCCTCTGTTCCACAACCCTGAACCCCGAACCCTGAACCCTGAACTCCGAACCCTGACGCCTCACCTCCAGCCGCATCGGCCCGCTGAGCAGCTCCCGCCCCAGACTCTCCACCTGGTCCCAGAGCCCCAGCGTGCCGAGCGTGTGCCGGCGCAGGAGGGTGGCCACCGTCCGGCCCTCGACCTCCATGGCCGTGAAGGGCTCGACGAGGGCGTCCGACTTGCCAAGCGCGTTGTTCTCCCAGGGGAAGACATGCCGGACGAACGGCTGCACGATCGGATCGACGGCGACGCCGCCGAGGGTGAACACCGCTTCGTACTCGCCTTCGGGCAGGGGCGGCACGTCCCACAGGACGCGGAAGGCGAAGTTGGTGACGGGCGGGATGTCCGTGCCGGCCACCGGGTCGGCGGCGCCCTTGCGGCGCAGGACGAGGCGCGCTCCGCTGACCTTGGCGCTATCTTCCAGGGCGCTGAAGTTGGCCGTGAAGTGGACCTTGTTGAACGACGGATAGTAGGCAAACTGCGTCTGGACCTTGCGGGTGGCCACCTGGTCCACCGTCCACACCGCGTCCGGCCGGCTGGATTGCCAGTTGAATTCGCGCAGGTAGTAGACGGTCTTCCCGTCCAGCGAGGTCACGCGGATGGCGGTGGCGACCTCCTCGTTCAGGGCCGGACCGGACAGCTCCACCGGCGCGGTTTCGCCCGGCTGGAGCGCGAGCTCCTTGACCACGTCGTACGGCGCGCTATTCCTGGGGCGGCAGGCGATGGCAACCCGGACAGCGAGCGGAGCCGTGCCGGGGTTGGCCACGGTCAGCTTGATGTGGGCGGCCGGCTTGTCCGCCTCGCTCAGTTGCAGCACCTGCACGACCGGCGCGGCGGCGTCCCAGGTGACGTGCGGGATGGTCTCCGGCGTCAGGTAGGCGCCGCCGAGCGGGGACCACTCGGTCTGGCCGGCCAGCGGGGTTTGGTGCCAGTTGCGTCCGAGGCGCACGCCCAGGGTCCTGCCCGCCGGCGCGTCGGCGAGGCCGAGATCCGCGAGCGGCAGGGCGAGTTCGACGTGCCAGCGGTCGCCGATCACCCGGCTGGCGGTACGCCAGTGCCCTCGCCAGGCCTCGGCGCTGCCGCCAACGACGTAGACGGTGTCGTTGATGGCGCCCCGGGCGTTGATATTGGCATGGTACAGCCGGCGCTGCCCGGCCGGCGCATCCGGGATGGGGTCCAGCACGAGTTCGATGGAATCGTCCAGCCAGGTGCGGGCATCGCGGTCATCCGGCAGCGGCGCGACGTTGGCGAGCAGTTTGCCGCCCGGCGGCGTCTCGCTCACCACGGCGAGGCACAGGTTCGTCCCGTCGCACCCGATCCAGAAACCGGCCGCCAGCGGCGCGAGGGCCGGCCCCCGGCCCAGGCCTTCCATGCGGGCCGCGCCCGCCCACTCGGACGGGTTCACCTGCCCGTCCAGCACCGGCGCCACGCTCATGAGCGGGAGACGGATCCGCGGGACGGGGAGCTCCGACACAGGGGCTGCGCGTCCCGCGACGCAGGCGCAGACGAAGGCGGCGGCAAACAGGAGGCGTGTACGCATGGGGCCAGCTTCGCACAGCCCGCAGCCGCCCGACAAGCCCGCGATAGTGGTAAATTGTAATTTACCAGACCGAGGCGCTCAGCCTGCGGCCGGGGGAGAGGCCAGGGTTTCGCCGCGGTCGAATTGCGTCAGCACGGGCATGGCCTTGCGGGGGACGGGCTCGCCCCGGGCGAGGCGGAATATCCAGCGGCAAACCCGGTTGACCAGCACGTCGCGGTTGTAGCGGTAGCAGGTCACGAGCGGCACCGTGTAGTCGTGCACGGTGTCCCAGTCGCGGCAGACCAGGGACACGTCCTCCGGCACGCGCAGGCCGTTCTTGAGCAGCCAGGTCAGGATGGTCATGCTCTCCATGGATCCGTCAGCCAGCAGGGCGGAGGGCTTTTCCCGGTTTTTGAACAGGGCCGTGAGGGTGTGGGACAGGTCGGGCACGCTGCCGTCGAACCGCACGATGGCGCACTGCTCCGGCGCGAGACCGTGAAGAAGGCGGCCCTCGATGAACCCCTTTTCCGTTTCGATTTCGCCGGAGCGCTTGCGGTCTCCGCTCAGGAGCACGATGCGGCGGTGGCCCAGGGCCACGAAGCGGCCCACGGCATGGCGGGCCGTGGCGCAATGGTCGAGATCCACGGCCGGCAGGTCGATGCCCGGAAAGGGAGAGGCCAGGAGCACGGCGGGCAGGCCGCTGTCCGCGAACCACCGGACGATCTCCGCGTTGACGCTCCGCAGGATCCAGCAGTCGGCGGGGTTCTCGGCGGCGATGCGGGGCATGTGGCGGGCGTAGGCGCCGGACTGGTGGCGGGGATCGGCGATCACGCGCAGCCGGAGGCCGTTCGAAACCAGGCGCCGCTCGATGGCTTCCATCATGAGGGCGTTGTCGGTATTGGAGTAGACGGGATAGGCGGGGACGAGAAAGTTGACGATCCCGGTGGCCGGTACGGCGCGACCCGGCTGGGGGCGCCGGACGATCTGGGTGCGGATGCCGTGGCGGACCCTCAGGAAGCCCTCCCGGCGGAGCTGGGCCAGCGCCAGGCGCAGCGTGGGGCGGCTCACCCCGAACCGGTCGGCCAGTTCGCGCTCGGGCGGGAGGTGGCGGGCGAACTCCCCCCGCTGGACCATGGCGCGGAGCAGGTCGGCCAGCTGGCCCCCCAGCGTCGGCCGCTGGCGCAGAAGGATCGATATGACGGAAGGGTGCTTCTTCATCCCGGGCTCATTCAACCGGATCCGCGGCAAGTGGTCAACTCTAATTTACCACGAGGACGGTCTGGCGGGGGGTGGAAACTCCATGATATGGTAAGACCAATAGGGGTTGTCGGCGTTTTCAAAAAAGCGAGGTCCAGATGAGTCTCGTCATTCGGATGATCGGTCGAGGCGGCGGACGGTTCCTGGCGGCTTTTGCCTGCGCGGGGCTGGCGGCGGTCCTGGGGCTCATCGCCCCGGCAGCGGACGCGGACACCACACTGGCCCACTGGCGTTTCGAGCCGGGGGCGAACTTCCTGAGCGACTCATCGGGAAACGGGTATCACCTCACCGGGACCGCCGCCGAGACGTCCGACGTCGCCAACGTCGCCGGAGGAACGGGCAGCGCCTCCTTCAATGGAACCTCCCACTCGCTCAAGACGATCAGCCCGATCAACTACACGGGGGTCGCCCACGTGCGGATCAGCTACGCCGTGCGGGTGGCCAACAGCGCCATCACCGTGGTCCTGGAAAATTCCCCCAACACCGGCAGTTATCCCGGGGCGTTCAGCTGCTCCGCCAACGAACTGGCGGCGGGCAATGGCGCCGCGGGATACAGGACGGGGAACGGCGGAAGCAGTTACAACATCGACCAGCTTCCGCACGCGTACAACAACGCCGGCTGGGACCTATACCAGGTTGACATCCGGCCCGGGCTCGCGGCCTCCAACGTGGTCGTGGTGACGCGAAACGGCGTCACGCTGGCCGACAGCACCGCGTACGGGCTTCATGACACCGCCAATGCCGGATTCTACAACGGGGTCCTTTTCCTTGGCGCCCGGAACCAGGCGCAGTATTTCCTCAAGGGGAACCTCGACGAGGTCAAGATCGAGTCGATCGAGCCCACCGCCGGGCCTGTCTCCAACTACTGGAATACCACCAGCGTGGCGGCGCAGTCGTTCAACACGTTCGGCAACTGGAGCCAGCTGTTCGTGCCGCGCGCCATCGACACGGCGGTCTTCACCAACTGGGGCAACACCTTCGCGCTCACCTTCGCGGCGCCGGTCACGAATGCCAATGTGGTGATTGACGCCATCGGCACGACGCTGGAGATGCGGCCGGGCGGCGCCGGCAGCGCGGCGTGGACGGTGACCAATTCCATGCGTGTCGGCAACAGCGTGGCCAATCTGGCGGGGGTTGCGATTTACAACCAGCAGATTTCCGTCACGAATTCCAGCGGCACCGCCAGTCTTTACGTGAATTGGGGCGTCCCCGGGCGGGGGCGCATCTTCCAGTGGGACCAGAACGCCTCGTTGATCGCCGACCATATCTACGCCTCCAACCACTATGCGTGGGCGGGACTTGACGTGATCAACGTGGGAACGTTGACGACACGCGGCGATTCGGAGTTTGCGATCCTGGCTCCCGCCACGCCGACGACCTTCTTTATGGCCAACTGGGGCGGTGCGTTGGCGACCTGGAATATTCTCGGCGGCACCAACCGGATGGCGCAGGACATGAACCTGGGCAGTCCGGGAGTCTATGGATGGGGTGCGGCGGGCGCCTGCACGGCCGTGGTATCGGTGGCGGGCAGCACGGCCCGACTCCTGGCGGCTCGGGCCGTGACCCTGGGCGCGGCGGGAGCAGGCCTCGGATTGCTGACCGTATCCAATGGCGGCTACGCTCAAGTCTCCGGCTTGCTGCGCGTGGGCATGTCGAGCGGATCATATGGTAACACCGTCAGGGTGACGGGACCGAATTCGAAACTCAAGACCGACAATCAGGTTTACGTTTACAGTTACCAGCCGGACAACAGCATCCAGATCGAAAATGGCGGCACGTGGGAGCATAACTCGTCCAATGCCCTGTATTTCCTGGGCGCCGGCAACTCCACCAACAACCGGGTGGTCATCGACGGGCCGGGGTCGTCCTTCACCTACAACGACATGTTCATCGGCGGGGGCGCGGGGGTGCAGCATGGCAAGGGGTGGCTGATCATCCAGAACGGCGCCCGGGCCAGCACCCCGGACGGCTGGGACCACATCAATGTGGGCTATGGGACCGGCGCCACCTACGGCGAGATCCGTGTGGCGGGAAGCGGCAGTGAGTTCCTGCACGGGGGTGGAAACTTCAATGTCGGCGTGGACGGCACCGGGGCGGTTTACCTCGTTGACGGCGGGTTGCTGGAGAGCGGCATCACGGTGGGCGCCAACGGCAAGGGCCTGGTCATGAACAATGGCGGCATTCTGCAATTCTTTGAGGTCAACCCGAGCATCACGGTGTCCACGCCCGGCCGGCTGGTGGTGACCAACGGAACGATTTCGTTCCGCGGGGTGACGACGGTGGACGTCAACGGCAATGTCAGCGGCACGAGGCTGACCAATGCGACGTTTTACGGCGCCAACGCCTTCCGCCTGAACAACGCGACCAATGCGGCCACGGGACAGAATTACACGTTTGACGTCACCGGGGACCCCAGGAACTACGCGCGGCTGGAACTGTTCAACCGGGCGCGGTACCGGGGCGGAAACGTCACCATCGGCTCCGGCGGCACGCTGGCGGTGTCAACGGGAACCTCCACCCTGGATGGCAACCTGACCCTCCAGCCGGGGGCCGTCTACGCGGTGAACGCGGGTACCAACGCCTCGAGCGGCTGCCTGGCCGTGGGCGGATCGGTCGCCCTGGGCGGGGCCACCCTGCAGGTGTCGTTGAACTCAAAGCCCGCCTTCAATCAGGCGTATCCCATCCTGCTTAACGCGGGCACGGCGCCGGTGCCGGGCATGGGGAATTTCAGCCCGTCCATGATGGATGTCAACTTTGAGGGAAAGACCTACACCCTGGTGGTCCGGACCGGCACCGGTGACGGAAACGATGTGGCCGTAACCCTGGCCAACAAGGGAACGGTCATTTGCATCCGGTAGCCCGCGGAGAACGGGCTTGAACGAGAAGATAGCGGACCGCCCTCCCCTCCGCTACGTGATCTATACCCGGCAGGCGAATCAAGGACTTTTCAATTTGCACTCATGCGATGCCAAATTTTCTCTTGATAGTTGTCAACTTTACAACTATCTTGTCGAAAATGAGCAACTTAGCAGACAATTCAGGAGAGATTGTTGACACCCTTCGGTTGAAGAGCGATCTGGGCGATGTGAGCGACAAGCGCGGAAAGATTGCCCGGATGATCCGGTCTGGCGCGCTTATTCAACTGCGTCGGGGTCTTTATGCAACCCGCCCCGATATCAATCCCCTCTGTGTCGCCGCTAGCCTTTATGGCCCGTCCTATATCAGCTATGAGACGGCGCTTTCCTTTTATGGTCTGATTCCCGAAGCGGTTCATGAGATCATATCGGCCACGCTGAAGCGACCAAGACAGTTCGAGAACG
>JBIIYJ010000246.1:0-8326 GCA_044346855.1 Kiritimatiellia bacterium | reverse complement strand
ACGGCATCGCCGGACTTGAACAGCAGCCGCTGGTCCGTCGGCGTGTTGACGAACGGCGATTCGTCGGCAACCTGGAACCGGACGTACAGGTTTTTGGCGTCGTATCCGGCCTGCGCCCTGGCCGACCTCGGCGTGCCGGCCAGGATGCTCACCGGCTGGACGGCGGACCACTCCTCATAGTTGCCGTCGGCTCCCGCGCCCGTCAGGGCGGCGACCTTGAGCGGAATCTTTCCAAGCGCGTCGGCTTCCGCGCGGTGATTCTGCGCGGCATTGGCTTCGGACCGGGCGATCATCGCCGGCGTCACGGCCACCGCCACCGTCTGCCGCTTCAGGGTGTCCAGCCCCGTCAACTCCCAGAGCCGGCAGTCGGCGTCGCCGCCGATAAAATAGGTTTTCCCGTTTTTGTGGAGGAACAGCGTGCCGTTGAAGTTCTCCGTCAGCACCATGTGCTGGTCCAGCGTGTACGGGTTGCGCTGGTCCTCGCCGAGCGCGTCCACGAACAGGCCGTCCTTCGAGTCCAGGAGGAAATACTGGCCGTAATAGCCGATGATGGCGACGAGATCCCGGGTGGTGCCGGAGGCGAAGCCGATGGCCCCGACCAGCGCGCCCGGCTTGTAGGGATCCGACGTCCAGGCAAAGGCGCAATGGGCGTTCTGGTAATCCCAGCGCTTGCGCCCGTCGGGCCCGAACGCCGTCACCCGGTGGCCCGACCCCTGCTCCCGCGCGCCGCGCTTCAGCGACCCGCCCGACACCAGCACGTACAGGTTGCCCTTCGC
The DNA here is from genome assembly GCA_044346855.1 of Kiritimatiellia bacterium. Classification (GTDB taxonomy): domain Bacteria; phylum Verrucomicrobiota; class Kiritimatiellia; order CAIKKV01; family CAIKKV01; genus CAIKKV01. The sequence goes on along the minus strand of JBIIYJ010000246.1, from coordinate 7,550 downwards.
GTCCGGCGTGTAGCTGGAAACCGCGCCTCCGTCCGGATCCGCGGCCACGGGAACCGCATTGGAGGGATCCCCGTACTGAAGGCCGCCCTGGCGGTTGAAGCCCAGGAAATCCCATCGCTTGATCGCGTAGGGCTTCGTGGTCTTCCTCCCGCCCTGGGCATGCCACAGCACGCCTTCCGACCAGTAGAGATTGAGCTGGTTGTCCATCGGGTGACCCAGCCAGATGCCGGGAAGGGACGCTCCGCCGCGGATTTCAACCGGCTGCACGCGGCCGTCGTTGTTGTCGTCCAGCCACCAGTTCGTCTTGGCGGGGGAATAAAAAGCCATCCGGGGCACGTAGGCGTCCTTCACGCACTCATACAGGACAGGGCCCGGATCCGCGTGGCGCGCCCACAGGAACTTGCGCCCCTTGACGTTGACAAATGTCGCGCCGGCGTGGGAAGCCGGGCAGCCGAACTTGACGCCGCCGTCCTCGCCCGGGCGGAGGATGATGGAGTCCGTCTTCCATGTCCCTTTTTCGTAATCCACGGAATACTTCACCGAGCCGGCATACACATGATCCGGATCTTCCGCGTCCACGTAAGCCCGGGTGGAATAGGTCATGGAGCCGAAAAATTCCTTCCACAGCGAGCCATCCGGCCCCCACACGGAATAGCGCTTGGGTTCCGAATCGGCGTAACTGCGGCCGATGTCGTCGGCCTCCGCCACCCAGAGCCTCCCGTTCGTGTCTACGGCGATCCCGTAGGGCTTCAGCATCCCGCTCGGATCGTAGCGCCCGACAAGCGGCCGGCCCCCGGCCTTGCCGATCTTGAGCAGGACCTTCCCCTCGGGCGAAAGCTTCCAGACCTGCATGGTTTTGCCTTGCAGTGACACATAGACGTTGCCGTCCCGGTCGCATGCCAGGTGCTTGGGCTCGTCCAGGTCGGCGGCGATCGGCGTGAATTGCCTTTCCGCCAGATCGTAACGCCCGACGGCGTTGCTGCTCACCGCGTACAGGGTTCCCTTGCCGTCCACGGCCAGGCCGCCTGGCAAGGCGAGTTCCGCCTCACCTTTCACCGTGCCGGTTTCCAGGTCGATCAGGAGCAACTGGTTGACCGACCGGATGCTCAGGACCAGCGTGGACGGATCGACCGCGACCAACCCGGTCCCCGTCCACGACCGGCCGTCCCACACGGTCTTCTCCTCGTTCGTGCCGCGCTGCAGGACCGTCATCTCGGACTTGCCGCCCTTGAACGGGCTGAGCGCGCCGGTGGCCAGGTCGAACTTCACCAGCTTGCCGTTCCCGCGCTGCATGAAATAGCCGAACCCCTTGTACAGCGCCAAGGCGCCCCCCTTGGCGGCAGTCCCGTATTTCTTGTTCCCGTCCAGGTCGGTGCAGATCGTGATCGGCGCGGCCTCCCCGTTCCCGGTGCCGAGCACGACGCGGTCGCCGTCCGCCGCCACATACAGCGGGGTGTTGTAGTCGCCCGCCCAGCCGCCCGTCCCGTCTTCCGTCTGGTAAGGCGGATTGCCGCTGACCCCCACATCGCACACCAGCCTCTGCCGGATGCCGCCGTGGGTCAGCAGCCTGGCCGTGTAGGAGCCCGCCGCCACCGGCCGGTCGAAGTCGTCCAGGCCGTCCCACCGATACGTCTGCGGGCCCGCCTTGAACGGCTCGGCCCCCAGGCACGTTCGAATCAGGCGGCCCTCGCCGTCGCGGATGGCCAGGCTGACCTTGCTGTCCGTCTCCAGGGTGAACGCGATCGGGATATGGCCCGCGGCGCGGCCGACGGTGGCGGGCTTGGCCAGCTGCAGCTGACCCTTGCCGTGAACGATCCCCTGCCCCCAGGAACCCGGACCCATGTAGCCCAGGTCGCCGCTGGCCCGGTTGCGCACGTCGGTCATGCCCCACTTCACATGTTCGCCCAGCGTGTCGCCCCAATGGATCTGCCACTGGGTCTGCACCACGTCGCCGTCCTTCCACGGGCGCGGGGCGCGTATCACGGCCCAGGGAATCCGGTATTCGAACGTGTACCCCTTCCCGTCCGCATCCCGGACGTAGGCCCCCTCGACGCCGGGGGGGTTGGCCTGACCGTCCTTGAAGCGGAGCGTATGGCAGACGTAGAACCCCGGCCTGGCGTCCGTCGTCGAATACCAGAGCGTGATGTGGCTCACGTAAGCCTGGTCGGCCGCGGACATCTGGGCCCCGGTCTGCAGGGAGGCCGTCGACTTGATGTCTGGATTCGAAACCAGCCGGATCTGGATGGCGTCGCCGTCCCAGACCATGCCCATGTCGCCTGCGAAATGATGGGTGCTGACCATCGGCGTGGGGTCCTTGACATGACCGCCGATATAGACCGCCTGGGCGTCATACATGCACGCGCCGTTCACGGACAGCGTGGCCCGGCTGGAATCGTCCATGAACAGGTCGATCGCCCCCGACAGATCCCAGTCGTCGAGCGTCCCGTCGATCGCGACCTTCCCCGGCGCCGGCACGATGTGAACGGCCTCGTGATCCGTCTTGTTGACGATCGCGACGTACCCGAACGCCGCCGGCGCCAGACACAGGGCCGCCCCCACAACCACCATCGCGTTTTTCATACCGCGCTCCGCTTGGCCGTCCGTTTTTGTACCGATTTTAGCAATACCCCGTAAAGGTCCGGCCGCCGCCACGCCGGCTTCTCCCGCCGCACATCGCCCCAGAACAGCCAGGAGCGGCGGGCCCTCACGTCCACGTCCGCTACCGCGATGCGGTCGGGCCGGCTTCCCGAGGAGGCCACGACAGCGCCCGCGGCATCGATGATGCACGAGGAATGCCCCCACATGCTGACCGCCAGAGGCACGGCCCAGTCCCGGGCCCGGCAACGGGCGGTGATGGCGGCGGCCTCGCCGTCGTGGCCGAATGTGGGCTGCACGATCAGCTCGGCCCCCTTCAGGGCCAGGACAGCAAAGGTCTCCGGGAACACGATGTCCCAGCAGATGAGCATCCCGATGCGGCCCAGCGGGGTGTCGAACACGGGCAGGTCCCGGCCGGGCGCGTAGACGCCGCGCTCCGCGGCGGGCAGGTGCGTCTTGTCGTAGCGGGCGATGATGCGCCCCGTGTCATCGTGCATCACGGCCGTGTTGGCATAGTTGCGACCCGCCCGGGTGACCGTCCCGCCCACGACAAACATCCGGAACCGCCGGCACAGGTCGCCCACGCGCTGGTCGTAGCGCGCGAAAGCCGCATCCACCGCGGCGGCGCACGCCGCCCCGCCCCGGTGGCGCCGCACCAGCCCGCCCAGCCGCAGGCAGTCCTCGGGTATCACCGCCAGCCGGGCGCCGCGCCGGCCGGCGCGCTCAAGCAGTCGGCCGTGGTGATCGAGCAGGCGCTCGACGTGGGCGGCCAGCAGGCGGGGACCGGTGACCCGGCCCGCGATAGCCCCCACGGTCGCACGCTCGTCGGCTTTCGCCACAAACCCGTATGTCGCCGGGGAACAAACGGCCACCCGAATCGTCATGACACACCGTCCCTGAGCGCCAGCCGCACCGCGCTGCGCGCCGGCAGTTCGAATTCAACGCCGTCGCCGGCCGGGCGAAACCGGGCTCCGGCGGGACGAACGGACCCGGCCGCATCCACCTGCAGGCCGCCAGCCGGCTGATACGACACGGCCGCGGGCTCGCGCGTGTAATTCACCAGGATCGCCGCCCGCCGCCCGTCGGGCGCCTGCCACGCCGAATGGAAGACCGCGGGGAACGCCCGCCGTAAATAGGTCTCCTCGCCGGGCAGGGTGAAAACGAACCGCTGCAGGAAAACCGTCTCGTGCGACCGGCATTCCAGCTTTCCGGGCGGCAGCATCTCGCCCCAGAGAAGGAACTCCCGTTCGCGGTGGTAGAGCCGGCAGAGCTCGACGAGGAAGGCGATGTCACCCGCCATGCGGGGCTCGGAAAAATGCGCGCTCCGCAGGTTGGCGACCAGGGGCTGGAAGCCGAAGGTGACGGTGCGGGCCAGCTCCAGTGCGAACTGGTCCGGGCACAGGGCCACCCAGTCGCGCTCCCGGGCCGGATCGGAGCGCCCCCCGGGAGGCCAGAGCTCGTCGTAGGGGGGAACCCCATCAATGAAAGAGTAGTTTCCGAACCCGACCGCCCGCCCGTGGTAGACGGCGCTGAAAAGGGGAATCACCCGGGTCCGGCCGCCAAGGCTCTCGGCCTGCCATTTCAGGCGCTCCAGGCTGACACCGCAGATGATGTGGCTATCGAAAAGATCCAGGTACCACTCAAGCGACGATTCCGTGGAGAGCGGGAATCCGGGCGCCAGCTCGCGCGCCTGGCGGAGCGTCTCGCGGAAACCCTGGACCCCGTAGCAGCCGCCGCCGGGCGCGTGCGCGTGCCGGGGGTGGAAGCAGGGCATGCGGCCCCCCACGGCGCCGATCATGTCGAGGTAAAGGCCGTCCAGCCCGAGCGCTTTCGCCTGGCGCACCAGCCCCAGCAGGATGGGCCGCCAGCGGGCGGAGCCGCCGCACACGCTGGCAAGGTGATGGTTCGTGAAGGTGTTGTAGGCCGGCGCGAACCAGGAGCCGTCCTCCCGCATCAGCGCACACTCCGGGCCGTCGGGCTCCCAGGCCTTGCCGTCCACGTCATGGCACATGCCGTTGGTGTAAACCTGTACGCGGACGTCGTGCGACTGGAGGTCGCGGACCGCCGCCTTGAACGTCGCCTCCCCCTCGCGGGGCGGGAAATAATCGGGATATTCGGTGTCGTAGCCGTGCTTGTGCCACCAATACCAGTCGAGCGCGATCGGCGCGCCGATGCGGCGGGCCAGTTCCAGGGCCGGCGGCGCCACGTCCGCGCCACGACCCCGGTTCCAGACCCAGCAGGCGATGTCCGCCACGAAGTTCGACCGCCGCTCCTGCGGCCCCCGCCGGGCCCACGGGGCCTGCAACGCCCACGGCCGGTACATCCGCGCCGCCTCGTACCACCCGCCGGTGAAGCCGCCAAGCGAAACGGGGTACGGCAGGGAAAAGGCGCCGGGCGGGTCCAGGCGGCGCGGCGCCAGATGGGCGCACCGGAAGCGGACGCGCTTCTCCCCCGCGGACTGGAACCGCCACTCGCGCATCCACCCGGCCGTGTCGCGCGTGTCCAGGTAAAGCCCGCGGCCCGCCTCGATCCACGCGTGGAACTGCATGCCCGCGTGCGCGAGGCGAAGCCCCTCGGCCGACTCGCCGCCTTCCGCCAGCGCCAGGGCCGCCTCCTGGATCAGCCAGCCCGCGTCCGCCGGCACCACCAGGGACGTGTCCCGCGGCTCGCCAAAGGCGATCGTGAGATCGGGAAAAACAAGGGCGCGCAGGATATGGGAGTCCGGAAGGCCGGTCAGGCTGATCGTCCCCTGGAGCAGGCCGTCCTGAAGGCGCCAGACAACGGCAACCCGCGCCGGAACGGCAGCCCCACCCGCCCGGAGCCCGTCGAAAACGATCTCCAGCGCCTCGAGGCCAAGCGACATGACCTGACCGGGGCCGGCGGGCGCGGCTTCGGTTTCGGCCCCGCCGACGTCAAGCGTGACCGACCAACCCGGCAGAGGCGCGGCGGGCCGCCACTCCACATCCCCGGAACGCCAGCTCAGAAGGAACCCGTTCCGATCAAAATCGGCGGTCGCGCCCTTCCCGTCCGTTAAGGTCAAACCGCTCACGGTTTCCCCGAGCCGGCTGCCGCCGGAGGAAGGGCCGCCTTCGCCCAGGCCTCTTTGGCTTCCGCGAGGAACGCGTCGAACGTCCAGGTCCAGTAGGCGAAGCGTCGTTCGGCCTCAAGGTCCCCGGCCATCTCCCGCCGGGCCCTGTCGCGCAATTCAACCATCTTGGCGACGACCTCGGGCGGCCAGGTGTCGGTGAACACGGCGGGCGTCACGCGGCCGGAATCGCCCAGCCCTTCGCGCCAGGGCGCTTTTTCCCAGCGATCGCACTCCAGGCGCAGCAGCTCGCGGCAGGTGGCCGCCGCCTTGCCGAACTGCCGGACGCACAGCTCGTCCAGGATGGCGTCGACGTTCACGTCGGGATTCCACAGGATCTTCATCCAGCAGTAATCCGTGGGCGCCGCCGTGGACCATTCGCCGATCATGCCGCCGTTCAGGAACGAGCCGGCCAGGATGTCGGCATTGGTCCGGTAATAATCCTGTACCAGGTGGGGATACTGGACCGGGGCGCAGGTCCATTCGGGAAGGCGGTGCGAGTATTCCCAGGTGGTGACGCGGCCGCCCGTCCGGCGGCTCCAGTCTCGCAGGCTCTTCTCCATCCGGCCGCGCGCCTCCGGCTGCCGCATCAGGCCGAACGCCATGGTGCACATCTGCACCTCCAGGTTGTCGGGAAAGGCGATGTCCTCCTGGCATTCGGTGTAGTTCCAATACGGGAGGAAGAGCACCTTCTTGCCGGGCCAGCGCGCCTTGACCGCGTCGCACACGTTCTTCACGAAAAGGCCCATGACCCGGGAACCCGTGCCATACGGGGCGCGGGCGGGCTCGAAAAGCGGGGCGCAGGCCGGGCAATGACAGTCGACCCGGTAGTCGCCCGGCGACAGGGTGACGCAGGTGGTGGTGACCCAGGAAACCGGCTTGCCCTTGTCCCACGCGTCTTCGCAGCCCTGGATTATATAGTCGAACGCCTTGGGCGAGCTGTAGCAGAGCATGTTCAGGTTCGGCGTGCCGTCCGCGTTGCGCTGGAACATGTCGGGCTGCTTGATCCACGTGTCCCACTGCCGCTTGAAGCTCTGCGGCTCGTGAACCTTGATGACGTACGGCCAGCTGTTGCCCGAGCGCAGGCCGGCCAGGAGCGGCTGCATGGCGATCCGGGTTGTACCCGTTTCGAGGACGGACGCGGGCAGCCGGGGCGAGGCCTTGTCGAACCAGACGGAGCGCCACGCGTTGCTGTCGTAGCCGTACCAGGGATAGAACTCCCGTTTCGGGAACACCGGCCGATCCGTGTAATGCGCGGGCGGCACGGCCAGCGAGGCCTGCTTCACCACGCTCCGGCCGCCCGCGGCGACCGGCCAGTACCAGCGGACGCCAGCGAACCGCTCCAGAAAATCGGCCAATGCCCAGGCCGTGCCGTCGTTCGCATAGGGGCTGCCCGCCAGGTTTTTCACGTCCAGGGCGGGCAGCGGGCGCGTGCTGCCGACGAGGAAGACGCGGTTGGGCGCGGTCTTCACGACAAAGCCCTCGGGCGGAAGGGCCGCCGCGTCGATCCCGACGGCGCATGATTCAGGACAGTCGCCGACAATCAGCGCGGGCTGGCCGGGACCGGGCGCGTTCGTGACGACCGGCAGGACGGCTCCGCTGGACAGCCGGACGACCTCTACCAATTCAGCCACCAGCCACGTGAGGTTGGAGGACGGATGGGGCTCGGCCACATAGACGACGGCTTTCGCCTGACCCTTGCGCACCAGGTCCACGGGCGCATGCGCAGGGGCCGTCAGCGGCATCACGGGGGTCAGGTCGGGCGGCATGACCCCAGCCCCGCGGGGCGCCGTGGCGCACCCCGCACCCAATGACAGCAGAATGGCAAGACACACCGCATCAGCCCGGACCTGCTCCATACGCAAAACTC
>JBIIYJ010000244.1:0-8344 GCA_044346855.1 Kiritimatiellia bacterium | reverse complement strand
GGACGTCGGCTTCCAGCATGGCCATGGCGGCGTCCTGGAATATCATGTCGTCCATCACCAGCAACCCGTCCGGCTGATCGGAGCGGGCGGACCAGATCTGGCGGAACAGCCGCCAGCCAAGGCCCGGTACGGCCGGCTGGCCCCCCGTTTCCGGCGACCAGGCGGCCTCCCACCCCAGCCCGTGTTCCTGAAGCGCCTCCCGGAACACGTTCGTCGTGGCGGCGCCTCCCGACCCGATTAGCGCCAGCCGCGAACGCCCGCCCTCCACGAGGCGGCGGACGCCGGCCTGGATCATCCTCTGGTGGTCGATGACAGCCCCGTAGGTTCCGCCGTCGACCAGGGGAATGCCCCGCTCAACCAGAGGGGCGGCCCACGCATGGAAGGCCGGCAGCGCAATGGCCACCACGCCGGCGATCTTGTTGGCCTGGACATCCTCCATGAAATCATGGCAGGTCAGCCCGGCAAACTCGGTGCCGGGTGCGGTATGCCCGATGTAAAGCCGCACCTTGAAACCGCTGCTTTCCAACTGTAGCCGGACGGACTGCACAATGCGGGTGAAGAAGAAGGAGGTGCGGGGGTGGCCAATGTCCAACTCCATCAGAACGGCCACATGGCGGTTGGCATTGGGATCCAGCACATAGGTGCCGCTGCCGTGGCGCCGCTCGATCAGCCCCTGGTCGGCCAGGCTGCCCAGAGCTTCGCGAACGGTCGGCAGACTCACGCCCAGCCCTTCGGCCAGCACGCGCTCGGCATCCAGCCGATCGCCCGGCCTCCGGTGCAGCCGGATATCCACGGCCAGATGCTCCGCCACCTGCTGAGCGATTTTATTCCGTTGAAATACCGGTTTTATGACCGCTTTCCCCTCTTTGAGCAAACAAAGACATCAGCTCATATGATGACTCTATAGTTATAGCGATTTTCACATCACTTGTCAAAAATTATTGCCGTTTCTTATCAAGCCGCCTGCTTTTACGGTTTTTCGGAAAAGACGCTTACTACGGTTCCAAGGTCAGTCGGCTGTAGCCCCAGATATTGTGGAACCAGGCCAGGACGGGAGTGTGGGAAAAATAGGCCGGATTGCCTGGTGTGCCCGTGCCGGCCTTGTCCGCCCAGCCGATCATGGTCCACAGCGTGTCTCCCGCCCGCGCGCCTTGCCGGTAACCCGGCAGCTCCTCCCACGGCAGCGCCACCTCAACCCGGTAGCCCTGGTCACGGTCATCCTCCCGATTCAGCGTGCCGTCCACCACGCCCGCCACCCTTGCGGCCGCATTCTCAGCCACCCGGTAGTCACCCCCCCACTGTTTCCAGGATTTGGCCGTCAGCGCATCGTAGACCAGTCCAACCGGACTGAAATTGAATTCCCAGTAAAGGCCGAAACGCTTAGACGGCAGCAGGAATATCTCGACGCAATCCCCCTGCGAAACGGCATCGTCGCGGTTGGTGCAGGCGCTCACGATGTTCGTGTCCGGCGCCTCAAACAGCATGTACAGGTTCCGGTCGTCCCATAATAACCGGCACGTGGCGGGCGCGTTCCCGATCACGTTCGTTTGCGCATAAGGATACCGGATCGGAACCGGCACGGCCTGCCGCCACGCGGCCTCATCCCCCCGGCCGTCCACCGTCACGGCCCCCTGGGCGCGCCGAACTCCGTAGGAGGGCGGAGCCGGCCAGGTGCGGGACTTCTGGATGCCCTCGATGCCTTCCTTGACATAGGCGCGCGACCGGGCCAGCTGTTTCTCCGTCCAGACCGCCTTCTGCCCCCGCATGACAGCCAGATGGGCCTGCGAATCCGGCATCCGCGAATGGTTGATCATCTCGCGGGAACGCTCGGCGTCCTTCTCGTCCGCCACCAGGCTCTCCCACAAAGCCGTGTAAACCAGGTCCTCATGCGTGGCGAAAACCTCCGGCTGCTTGACGGGCGCAGCCGGCTTCGGCCCCACCGTGGAACAGCCGGCCAGCAAACAGGAGGCAACCGCCCCCAACCCCAACGCAATGCATTTCATGATTTCCTCACGCCGGTTAAAGAGGGTTCGGGGTTCAGGGTTCAGGGTTCAGGGTTCAGGGGTTCACGGTTCAACGGTTCAGGGGTTCGGGACGAAGCCGGGCACCGTGCCGCGCTTCGAGGCAGGTCTCTGGCGCCCGGGGTTTGATTTGACACTTTTTTCCTGCGCATGTCCAGCCTGAGATGTGTGGGAGCGCGGCACCGTCCGCGCGATCAGGCGAACGTCAGGCGCATACGGCGGTCAAGGGACCCTTCGACAAGCTCAGGGCAGGCTGACCGCCCTCACTTCGCAATCAACAGTCCTGAACCGTGAACCGCTGAACTGTTGAACCGTGAACCGCTGAACTGTTGAACCGTGAACCCCTGAACCCCGAACCCTCTTCGATCCCCCCCCCCTAATACGCATTCTCCCGCGCAAACAGCGTCTTGATCAGGATCTTGAAATCGAGCGAGAGGGACCATTTCTCCAGGTAATACAGGTCGTACCGGATCCGCTCCTCGATGCTGGTGTTCCCCCGCAGCCCGTGCACCTGCGCCCAGCCCGTGATGCCGGGCTTGCTGACATGCCGCCACATGTAGTGCTGGATATCCTCCTTGAACTGCTCCACGAAATGCGGCCGCTCGGGCCGCGGACCCACCAGGCTCATATCGCCCTTCAGCACGTTCCAGAACTGGGGCAACTCGTCCAGGTTGTAGGCCCTCAAGGTCGCCCCCACCCGGGTCCGTCGCGGATCCTTCTCCTTCGTCCAGCCCGGACCGTCCGCCTCGGCGTCCTCGGCCATCGTGCGCAGCTTGTACAGGGTGAACGTCCGCCCCGCCTCGCCGCACCGCTCCTGACGGTAAAACACCGGACCCGGCGAGGTGCGCTTGATCAGCAGCGCCGCCACCGCGATCACGGGAGCCGATACCAGCAGCCCGACCAGCCCGCCCGCCACGTCCTCCGCCCGCTTGAAAAACCGGTTCCAGAAGAAGTCCAGCGGCCACTGGCTCACCCCCAGCAGCGGCACGTCCCCCACCGTCAGCACGTCGACCGCGCCGGTCATGATGCGGAACAGGTCCGGCACCATGCGGAACGTCACCAGGTTCCGCTCGCACAGCAGGATGATCTCCAGGACCCGCTCCTGCGGCAGCCGCGTGTCGCAGATGATAAGCTGGTCGATGCCGCCCTCCTTCAAAATCGACTCCAGGTCCTCCGCCCGCCCCAGCACCGGCTCCGCGCCCAGCTCCGGATGGGGCGTCTCCCCGTTCGTGGCCAGGAAGCCCACCACCCGCGTGCGCAGCCGCGGCTCGTGCCGGATGGCCCGGGCCAGGCGCGCCGCCACCTCGTCCGTCCCCACCAGCAGCGCCGCGTTCCGCACCGTGCTGTGCCGCGCCTCGTGCAGTTCGAGCCGGAACAGCAGATACCGCTCCAGCAGCACCCAGAAGGCGATGGTGAAAAAGGCGATGGCCAGGGTGAGACGGGAGGTCAGCACCGGGTAGCCCGGCACGCGGATGGCGAACGCCATCACGGCGGTGATCAGGATCGCAAAGACCACCGCCCGCATCAGCCGGGGGATCTTGTTCTCGAACCGCCCCGTCTGCGGGCGCTCATACAATTCAAGCCCCTTGAACACCAGCAGGAAAACGGCGGTCACCGCCAGGGCGCCGAGGGTGAAAATCCAATAGAGGTCAGCGGGCCGGTCCTCCGCGACCAGGCCTTCCTTCAGCCAGCCGCTGTCGAACCGCACCCACACCGCCATCATGAAACCGCCGAACACCGCCAGGGCGTCCACCCCCGCCGCGCGCAGCGAAGCCAGCACATCGGCCGTATCTTTCCGTTTCATCCCGCCTATCGTAGCCGCACGCGCCCTTGCAATCAAGCTTCACGAACGGTATGCTTCATTTCAAGGTGATTCCGGGTAGGCCGGGCGCTACGAGCCCGGCGCGGCACTGCAGCCGGCAAAACGACACACCGCGCCGGGCTCGTAGCGCCCGGCCTACAGGACGACAACGGATGCAGGAAAACAGAGCCGCAACCGATGCCCTGCTCCGCCAGGCCGCAGCCGGACTCGAGGCCTACGCCCGCGACTCGATCGCCCGCAGCGCCCTCGCCCCCGCCACGGCCGGCGCCGCGCGCGACCGCGCCCTCGCCGCCCTCCGCCAGTGGCTCGGCGCCCCCCTCCTCGACGCCGTCGCGCCGGGCACGCGAGAGGGCATCGCCGACGCCATCCGCGCCGCCCGCTGGGCCGACCTGCTGAACGCCTTCCAGCGCGACGCCCGCTTCGGCACCGCCGGCATCCGCGCCCTGGCGGTCTTCGACAAGCCCTCGCTCTTCCGGTTGCGCGACGAAGGCCTCCACGCCCCCATCCTCAAGGGGCCGAACACGTTCAACAACGTCGTCCTGCTCCGCGCGGCCTCCGGCATCGCCCGCTACGGCCTCGCCCGCGGACTCCCCGCCCGGATCGTGATCGGCCATGACACGCGCGTCCGCGGCGCCGACTTCGCCCGCGAAACCGCCGGCCTCTTCCTCGCCTACGGCTATACCGTCTTCCTCTTCGACGGCCCCAGCCCCTACCCCGAGACGGGCTTCGCCGTCACCCGCCCCGGCATCGGGGCCGACTTCGGCCTCTACATTTCCTCCAGCCACAACGATTACCGGTACAACGGCTTCAAGCTGGTCGGCTGCGGCGGAGCCCAGGTGGACGCCGATACCCGCAACGCCCTGTACAACGGCTACATCGCCCCCGCGACGTTTGACGACATCCGCCGGCTTTCCCTTGAGGAGGCTCCCCCAGGCCGCCTCATCCGGCTGGGCGAGGAAGACGGCCCCGGCCGCCTCGCCCTTCATCCCGCCTACCGCCGCCATCTGCTGGGCTTCCTGTCAACCGACCTCGCCACCGGAAACGCGAAGGCGGAGCCCCTCGCCTCCGGAAACGCGAAGCTGGTGGCCCGGGCGGTCCCCCGCCCGGGAAACTGCCCCGCAACCGGCCAGCCTGCTTCCTGCAACGCGGCCCCCCTCGCCTCCGGAAACGCGAAGCCGGTGGCCCGGGCGGTCCCCCGCCCGGGAAACTGCCCCACAACCGGCCAGCCTGCTTCCTGCAACGCGGCCCCCCTCGCCGCCGCCACCTGCGCCTACCACGGCTCTGGCCGCGGCATCATGCCCCGCCTGCTCGAGTCGGCCGGCTTCGAAACCGTCCGCGTCGTGACCGGCCGCCGGCTCGACGAGCCGGACGGCCTCTTTCCCGCCTTCGGCAGCGAGCCGGGCCGGGAGCAGCAGCCCGATCCGGGCGACGACCGCGCCGCCGCGATCGTGATGGAAACGTGCCGGGCCGACTTCCCGGACGCGGCGGACAGGCTCGACCTCCTGGTCGGGACGGACCCCGACGCCGACCGCTGCGGCGTCATCACGCGGGTGCCCCGCGACCAGCAGGCGCTTTACGGCGGCCCCTTCGCGCTGATGATGGCCAACGAGCTTTGGACCCTGCTGCTCTGGTTCCGCCTCCACCGCGCCGCCGAGGCGGGCCGCCTCGACGCGGCCCGCCAGTTCATCACCCTCTCCCATGTCACGCAGGAAAGCCTCGTGCGGGTGGCGCAGTCTTTCGGCCTCGGCGCGGTGAAGACCTGGGTGGGCTTCCCCGCCCTGGCCGCCGGCACCCGCGCGGTGTGGAACCTGGGTCGCGCCGCCGGGGACGCGCAGGCCGGGCTCCTGGAGTCGCTGACCTCGCTGCGCGGCGGACATAACGCGGCGTGGCGGGCCAAGGCCCACCCCGACCTCTGCGAATGCGTGGACGTGACGCCGCAACGGGCCTTCAACGCGGCCTGCTGCGAGCAGAGCAATGGCTTTTCGATCCTGGGCGAGTGTCCCGAAAATGACCACACCCTGGGCCGGGGCGGCCATGTGCCCGACAAGGACGGCCTCCTGGCGGGGCTGCTGGCGGCCGAGGCGGCCGCGTGGGCCAAGGCCCGGGGCATGACCCTGATCGAGATGCTCGACCGCTGCGTGTATGCGGATCCCGCCATCGGCCTGTTCGTCGGCGGCTACGAGCCCGATCCGATGGACGGCGAGTACCCCGGGCTGGAGGGCGACACGATCAAGCTCGGCATCCTGGCCCGGGCGCTGGAGGCGGCCCGCGCCCCCGGCTTCACCCTCGGCGGCCGGAAGGTCACCTCCGCCGCGGTCTACCGCACCGGCCGCTATGACGAGGCGTATCCGCCCTCAGGCGATTTCGCCTTTCCGGACGAAGGCGTGCGCTTCTACCTGGATGGCAGCCCGCTCTGCCATATCACGGTCCGCCCCTCGGGCACCGGCAACTCGCTCCGGTTCTACCAGCAGCTTCACGAACCGGTTTTGGAATCCGCCCTGGTTTCAACCAAGGCCCGCCTCATGCGGGACAACACCGCCATCCTGAAAGACCTGCGGAGCAAGCTCCAGGCGCCGGCGAAGCGCTAAGCTCCCATGAATTACGCCTGTCATCCGGAGGGACGAGCTCCGCGAGTCCTCATGCGCCAGACTTGTGCGCCCGATCGCTTTGTGGCGTCGTGGAACTCCGCCCTCCGTCGGAAACTCGTGCATCATTCCGATCAGAGGGTCAAGGGGCGGTGCTCGCCGCCGCCCGCAATCCCGGCGACTGCCTGCGGGCTTCGCAAGCGAAGCCCCTACACCAGGCGCTTTTCCAGACACACGCCAGCCGGGCCCGTCATTTCCGGAACAGGCAGACACGGCTGGTGTCGAGCAGGAAGGGGAAATAGACGCCGGGCATATTGCCCAGCGGCAGCACATCCTCACCCACGTTGTAGCCCAGCGTCTGGTTCATGAACGCGCGGCGCGCCTGGCACCGGGCCAGAAGTGCCGGATTCTTCCGCTTCAATTCCTTCCGGAATGCCGCATCGGCCAGCGCGATGCCGTCCTCCATGTTGACCACCACGCTCCCCTTGCGGCCCACCGGAATGATGTCCGCCTGGAGCGCGCTCGAGGCCGGAAGCCGGGCCTTCGAGCCCTTGCGGAAGGGGGAATTCACCCACTCATCCAGATGCAGGTAGTGGCCGGGATTGACGCAGAGCGTGTAGAGCGCCTTGTCCCTCGCCCGCTCAACCGCCTGCCAGACCGCGCCGGCCTCCACCCCGACCCCGACCGTCTCGTACCAGGCGCGGGTCACCCGCAGATAATTGTTGATCACGCTGCGATGCCGGGCGCCGGCCGCGCCCGAGAAGCCACGCTCATCGCGGATCGCCAGGCCCGCCCGGCAGGTCAGCGACCCCCACACGCCCAGCGCCGTGGTTACCCGGTGCCCCTCGGCCAGCCGGGTGTTGTCGGGCGAGGCCATCCCGTTCTTGATGTCATGCCCGAACGACAGCATGGCGTGGCACGACAGCGGCAGGCCGTCCGTCTGCATGGCGCGGATCGCCTCGAATTCGCGGATGCCGGGCTTGAGGGCTTTCAGCACGCCGAGAACGGCGCGGGAGGTGAGCACCGCCGCATGCTCGAAGACCGCGAGCTGTTCCGGCTCGTTGAACAGGCGCAGTCCCGTCTCCTCCTGCATCAGGAGGTCATTGGCGTTGCACGGAGCCTGGCCGCACAGTTCCGTCAGCAGGTCCACCATGTAGGCGGGCAGTTCGATGCGGCCGGCCATGAGCGTTTTCCAGCCCAGCGTCCCGCAGCGCAGACGGGGGCCGATGCCAGCCTTCTTGAGCAGGGGCTTCAGGTCCCAGGAGATTTCGCGGGACTGCCCCATGAGGCTGAATTCCTGGCACAGCAGAACGTCGCACCGGATGGGAAGGCCGCCCAGGACGCCGTGGCATTCGTTGCCCACGATGAGGGTCCTGCGCCCGTCGGCCAGGAGGATGAACAGGGCCTCCTCGAAGCGGGGGTCGAAGCCGGTCAGGTAGGCCATGTTCGCGCTGTGCTCGCGGTCGGCGTAGACCACCGCGGCGTCCAGCCGTTCCTGCTTCAGCCGCCGCAGCAGCCGGGCCAGGCGATTTTCATATAGAGCCGGCGGAATGGCCGGAATCCCGTCCGGCCCCCCGAATTCGGGAATGTCGATTCGGTCGAACACAACGCGCATGTGAGTCTCCCCCAGTTGAACCGATAAACTATACCACAGAACTGCCCCCGCGATACAACAAATCCTAATCGTAATCCTAATCCTAATCCTAATCTTAATCCCACTTCCTTTGCCAAAGTGCGCGCGAAATTTTAACGCAAGGCAGCGCAAACGCCAGCACCAGCGCAAGCATCAACATCAGGGCAGGATTAAGATTAAGATTAAGATTAAGCCCGCCGCGCGACGGAGCCGCGACAAAACGCTTGGGGTAACGGCAGTCGTGTTCGGGCCGATACTATCTGGAACTCAGGAAATCAGGAAG
>JBIIYJ010000243.1:0-8451 GCA_044346855.1 Kiritimatiellia bacterium | reverse complement strand
CACCGCCTGCCGCGTGGCTGGCGCCGGCATCGCCGCCGCCGTCTTCCGCGAACTGGACCCCGGCATCCAGTGCGACACGGCGGTGCCCGACGGCGCCGACGCCAAGGCGGACGAGGTTATCCTGACCGTCCGCGGCAACGCCGGCAAACTGCTGACCGCCGAACGGACCGCCCTGAACTTCATGCAGCGCATGACAGGCATCGCCACCCTGACCGCCCGGTTCGTGGAGCGGGTGAAGCCCAATCCCGTCAAGATCCTCGACACGCGCAAGACGACCCCGATGCTGCGGGCGTTCGAGAAATACGCCGTCCTCTGCGGCGGGGGAACGAACCACCGGATGGGGCTTTACGACATGGTCCTGCTCAAGGACAATCACCGGTTCCTGTGGAAACTGGGCGGGACGCCCGACCTGGCCGCCGCCATCCGGCGCGTCCGCCTGACCCATCCGGGCCTGCCGGTTGAAGTCGAAGTCGAGACCCTTCCCGACCTGATGGCCGTGCTGCCGGAGAAGCCGGACTGGATCATGCTCGACAACATGAGCCTCGACGACATGCGCGCCTGCGTCCGCGCCTGCAACGGGCAATGCCAGCTTGAAGCCTCCGGCGGGGTGACCCTCGACCGTATCGCCGATATCGCGGCAACGGGCGTCAACGCCATCTCCATCGGCGCCCTGACGCATTCGGCCCCGGCGGCCGACCTGTCCATGGAACTAACCGCATGAGCCGCTCCCGCCAGCCGCCCCGTCTCATCCTGGTCGATGCCGGCAACACGACCTGTTCGGTGGCTGTGACCGACGGGCCGCGCATCCGGCGCGCGGGATTCGTCCTGACCCGCGAACTGACTCCCCGAGCCGCGGCGGCTATCTTGAAAAAAGCGGCCGAACCACATGGCCTGTTTGACGGCGCCGTGCTGTGTTCCGTTGTTCCGTCCGTTAACGCGCGCTGGCTGAAAGCCCTGGCCTCGGTCAGCGTGACCGCTCCGATTCACGTCACCAGCAAGCTCGACTTCGGCATTCCCATCCGCTATCCCAAGCCTGAAACGATCGGCGCGGACCGCCTCGTCAATGCGGCCGCCGCGGCGGCGCGGTTCGGCGCCCCGGTGGTGGCGCTGGATTTCGGGACCGCCCTGACGTGCGACGTCGTCTCCCGCGAGGGCGCCTTCGTGGGCGGCATCATCGCCCCGGGTCTTCGCTCCATGCTCGATTATCTGCACGACAGGACGGCCTTGCTGCCGGCCATCGAGTGGACGCCCGTCCGCCGCATGGTCGGCCGAAGCACCCGCGAAGCCATGGGGATCGGCGCCTGCGCCGGTTATCGCGGCCTGGTCCGGGAGTTGATGGATGGCCTCCGAAAGGAACTGGGCGCGGAGACCCGCTTCTGCGCCACGGGGGGCGATGCGGTCCGGTTGAAGGCGATTCTCGGCAAGCGGTGTCCGGTCATCCCGGACCTCACGTTCGAGGGGATGCGCCTGGTATTTGAGCGCCGGTCGACGGGAGGATAAATGGCCATATATCAGGAGGCCATCAGGATTGATTTCCACAGCCACTCCACCTTCAGCGATGGCGCCTGGGATCCGGAAGCAATTGCCAAGGCGTGTGCGGAGAATGGCATTCGTTTTGCAGCCCTGACTGATCACAACACTCTGGATGGGCTGGACCGTTTCGAGGCGGCTTGCGAGCGCCATGGCGTGGGATTTATCAGCGGACTCGAGTTGCTGGCATTCCACGGCAAGCGCGAAATCCATCTGCTTTGCTATGGTTTTGACAGAACCCATGACGCTTTCGCGCAGACGGTGAAGTCGGTCCGGGAGGCGGCTATACTCAGCAATGCCACGTACGCCCTGGTTGAGAAAAAGCGGTGGCAGGATGTAATCCGGACGGTGCACCTGGCGGGCGGGATCGTTCTGCTGGCGCATCCGCTGTTGACGGAACCCGATCCGTCGAAAGCGGAAGCGCTGATCGCGGAATTGGCGCAGGGCGGGTTGGACGGCGTTGAAGTGTGTCATCCTGACGCGCGCCCGGATCAGCAGTCGTTTTTGCGTGCCCTTGCCGGAAAGAGGGGGCTGGTGGTTTCGGGCGGGACGGACCATCACGGTCGTTCGGAGAGTCTTTCTCTCGGGGTGGAGTTTCCAGCGGAGGAGTGGAAAGCGTTCCGCGAGGCCCTTGTCAAGCAGCGGAAAATGGCGACGCGAGAGGATGACTCAAAGACTCCGGCGGAACACCCGGCAACCCCTTCGCGGAAAGGCGGCGGGCGGATGCGGATGCTGGCCTGGATGGCGCTTCCCGCGGTCTCCGCGGTTTTTCTGTTAACCCTGGCGCTCTTCGGCTTTTTCCTGCCCGGCTATGAAAAGGCCTTGATGGACCGGAAGCGCGAGATGATCCGGGAGTTGGCCAGCACCGTCTGGAGCATGCTGGACGAAGCCGTCAAGAATGTCCAGTCCGGCCGCCTGTCGCCCGGGGAAGCCCGCGCGCAAATGGTCGAGCGGGTCCGCGCCTTGCGCTATGGCCGGGAGGGCAAGGATTATTTCTGGCTTCAGGACCTGACTCCGCGAATCCTGATGCATCCCTACCGGCCCGACCTGGAGGGCCAGGATTTGTCCGACTTCGAGGACCCGCGGGGCGTCCCTATTTTCAAGGTTTTTGCCGACAAGGCGCTCCGTGACGGGGACGGTTATGTGGACTATGTCTGGCAATGGAAGGACGACCCGTCCCGGTTGGAGGCGAAGGAGTGTTACATCCGTCTCTTCGAGCCCTGGGGTTGGGTCATCGGAACGGGATTGTATATCAATGATGTTGTCAGCGAGATCAACGTACTGAAGCGGCGACTGCTTTATGTCATGGGAGGCGTAATTGGGATCTTGATTCTCCTGCTCCTGGTCATGCTGCGCAGCGGGTTAAGGGCCGACCGGCTAAGGGCTGCAGCCGAGATGAGGCTGCAGGAAGCGAACGACCGCTACCTTTCCCTGGTGCGGGCCTCGGAAGAGGGCGTTCTGTTTGTCCGCCATTTCCGGTGTGTATACGCCAATCCTGTTTTTCTCGAACTGGCGGGATGCGGCCCGGATGAACTGCCGCTGCTGGAGTGGCAGGACCTGTTTCCCGGAGTGTTGCCGAAGGGTATGTTTTTCCGGGACACCGGCGGCGGTATCTATATGGACGCGCTGTTGCGGAGACGCGAGGGATCCGACCTGAAATGCCGGATTGCCCACAAGGCGACGTCCGATCATGGCGTGGGCGGTTTCATGGTGCTGGTCCGGCGTCCGGAAGAGGGCGGGGTTCGCCCTCCCACAAAATCCGACGGCCTCCTGAAACGCCTGTTGAATCTACCCTCCGCCGCTGCGGAAGACATTGCCAGGGAAATCACCGCAGCGGGGGCGGATGAGCAAGTCATCGCCCTTTGCCGGCGCGTGCCAGGTCTGGCGGGTGCCATGCTGGAATCCGGCGCCTCGTCCACCGCGATCGCGGGTATGATCACCGCCGTCACGGATTCGGCCACGGGCCGGTTCATCGAACTGGCCCTGGCAGAACTGGGCCCCGCGCCTGTCGCTTTCGCCTTCGTCGCGCTTGGCAGCCAAGGCCGCCAGGAGCAGACCCTGTTCACGGATCAGGACAACGCCATTGTTTACGAGACGCCTGGGGCCGCGATTCAGGCAGCCGCGGAACGCTATTTTGAAGCGCTGGCTTCGCGGGTCTGCAAGCACCTGACTGAATCCGGCTATCGGGACTGCAAGGGCCTTGTGATGGCGAGCAATCCCAAATGGTGTCAGCCCGTGGAAGCCTGGAAACACTATTTTACAAATTGGATTTCCAGGCCGGAAGAGCACGAGATGATGGAATTCGGGACTTTCTTCGACATTCGTTGCGTCAAGGGGGATGACCGGCTGGTTCAGGCGCTTCGAAGTCACATCCGGGTCGAGGTCGGCCAATCGTCCCTGTTTTTTTCCCAGGCCGCCCGGACCGCGCTCCTGTTCAAGAGCCCCTTGAGGCTTTTCGGGAACATAGTCGCGACGGGCAGTTCAACGGACCGGACGGGTCAGCTGGACTTGAAAAAAGTCACGATGCCGATCGTCAGCTTTGCGCGAGTGTATGCCTTGAAAGAGAACCTCCAGCTGACGGCCACTCAGGACCGGCTGTCCGCCCTGTCAGACCGTGGACTCCTGCTTCCGTCCCAGCATCACGATATTGCGACCGCCTTTGATACCCTGCTTCGGCTGCGGTTAAGGCACCAGACCACGACCATCCAGCAGGGGGGGGAACCCAACAACCTGATCGATCCGGCTAGTCTGGGCCATCTCGACGAAGCCGTGCTAAACGAATGTTTTAAGGAGATCGATCGGCTTCAGGAACGAATCAATCGCGATTTCCTGGGCGGACAAAATTCACTTTCCTCCTGATTTCGACTTGATTTTCGACTTAATATCACATATTTTTCCAAGTTCTGTCATACTATATAATGATGTTTTTATCCGGAGGAAAGATGAGCGAGTCCAGTTCGCCCGAAGCAGAAGCCTCGTTAGGGGCAAATATGAGACGCAAAGCCATTGTCGACTTTGGCCTGTTCGGCCTGTTCTTTGCCTTCTACATGGCCGCCGCCCTGGTTCAGACGCCGCTCGGTGAGAGCCTGGCAACACGGCCGGTGTTCGGCATGCCGTTCGGACTGCTGATTTCCCTGGCTGTGTTCCCCCTCTCGTGGATCATCATCATCATCTGGTTCTGGAAGGCGAAGTAACACCATGATATCATTTACCCCGTTCGCTCCTGCGTTCGCGGCCGCAATGCCGACAGCCGCCGCCGCGCCCGCCTCATCACTCAACTCCGGCATCGTCATCGGGTTCATTCTGTTCTTTGTCATTGCCAGTATCGTGATCACCTGGTGGACCAGCCGCTCCAGCAAGTCAGCCGGCGATTTTTATGTGGCCGGAAAAGGCGTCCCCTGGATCCAGGTCGGAATCGCCATGGTAGGCAGCTACCTGTCCGCCGCCAGTTTCCTGGGATGCGCCGGGGATATCGGCGTATTCGGTATCGACTCCATCTGGCTCTCCATCGGTTTCTTTGGCGGCTACATGGCGGTCCTTCTTCTGATCGCCGGCCCGTTGCGCAACGTCGGCTCCTATACGGTCGCCGGTGCGCTTCACCGCCGCTATCCCGATAACACAATCAAACTGGCGGTCATGGTCTGCACGATCACGATTTCCACATTCTACCTGGTCCCTCAGATGCTGGGGGCCGGGTTGCTCTTCGAGATGCTGCTCGGCTGGAATTTTGTCGCGGTGATCATCGGCCTTGGCATTCTGATGAGCGTCTACATCATCTTTGGCGGCATGAAATCGACCCTCTACAACCAGGTCATCCAGGCCGTCTTCCTGTGGGTGGCCATGGTGGTCCTGGTCATCATGGCCTACTTTATCGTCGGCCATGGCTCCTTTGCCGGCATCCTGGCCACCGCCGGCCAAACGGTTCCGCCCATCCTGGCGGGCAAGGATACCGCCGTGGTTGCCGCCATTGCCAACCTGCCGGCTGACCAGGCCATCGCCACGGCCCGGGACCTGATGCCAGGGGCGGCAAGCGTCATGAGCATCGGCGTCAAGAGCAACAACACGCTGGCCATGGTCAGCACGGTCATTGCCCTTATTTTCGGAACAGCCGGACTGCCGCACATTCTGATCATGTTCTTCACCGTTCCCAGCGCCCGCGCGGCCAAGAAAAGCGTGACCTTCTGCATCGCCGCCCTGGGCGTCTTTTATCTTTGCGCCATCCTGCTGGGCTTTCTGCTTTTCCCGGCCATCTACCCGAAGCTGGTGAGCTGGATAGCCCAGGGACCCTCCGGCGTGGGCCTGGCCAAGAACATGGCGGTCCTGGAAATCAGCCACATGGTAGGCGGCCCCTGGCTCATGGCGATTGGCGCAGCCGGCGCGGTGGCCGCCATCCTCTCGACCGCGGCCGGGCTCATGATCACGGTGGCGTCCTCCATCAGTCATGACCTTTACAAGGTCTACATCAATCCCGGGGCCACTGAAAAGCAGGAGCTGGGCATCGCCAAGATCACAACCCTGTTCATGTCGGCCATCGCCGTGATCCTCGCGATCCTGCTCAAAAAGGAAAACATCGCCTGGCTCGTCATGCTCGCCTTCAGCATCGCCGCCAGCGCCATCTTTCCGGCCATGCTGGCCACGCTCTGGTGGAAGCGCGCCACCCGCCAGGGCGTGATCGCCAGCATCCTGACGGGCCTGGCCATCTCCGTGGTATTCATCTACATGCTTTTGACCGGAGTCAAAAACGATCCGCTTCTGGGGCTTCCCACTGCAGGAGGTCCTGGTGTGTTCGGTGTTACCGGGGCCTTTTTCATGCTGATCGTTGTCAGCCTCTTGACACGGGACAGGGGTCCGGATCCGGTCGGGTTTCTCTCCCTGGCCCACAAACCTGAAGAGGATTGAGTCGGGGCTGAATTGCTCGAGTGGCCTGGGAACGGCTTTCATGTCTGCCCTGTTCAACAGCAGGCATTTGATATATAGTCGCCTTTTTACCGGGAGAGAGAGATGTCCCAAAAACGATATGCCGTGATCATGTCCGGGGGGAGAGGGGAGCGCTTCTGGCCGCTCAGCACGATCCGCAAGCCAAAGCAGCTGCTGTCCCTCGTGGGCGGCAAGCCGTTGCTGGCGGCGGCCGTGGACAGGCTCGAAGGCTTCATTCCGAAAGACCGGATCTTCATCGTCACCAGCCGCGAACTGGTGGAGCCGACCCGCGAAATCATGCCCGACTTTCCGGCGGCCCAGATCGTCGGGGAGCCCTGCCGGCGCGACACGGCCGCCGCCGTCGCGCTGGGGTCTGTGCTGGTCGCGCTGCGCGACCCCGCCGCCTCCTTCTGCGTGCTGACCGCGGACCAGGTTATTCCCGACCGGCGCCTCTTCCAGAAGGCCCTGGCCCGCTGCTTTTCCCTGGCCGAGGGCGACGACCGGCTTGTGACCATGGGAATCGCCCCGGCCTTTCCCAGCACCGGCTTCGGCTACATCGAGGCCGGCGACCCCCTGCCCGGCGGGGTGGGGGAGGTGCCCGCCTTCAATGCGGTCCGGTTCGTCGAAAAACCAGACGCCGCCACCGCCGCCCGCTACGTCGAAAGCGGCCGGTTCTACTGGAACTCCGGCATGTTCGTCTGGAAGGTCTCCGCCATCCGGGACGCTTTCCGCCAGTTCCGCCCCCCCCTGGCCGCCTTGTGCGAGGAGTTGGATCGGAGCGCCGATCTGGCGACGCTTCAAGCCCGGCTCCCCGCCGCCTATGAGCCGCTCGAGCGGATTTCAATCGACTTCGCCGTCATGGAGAAGGCCCGGCGCATCGCCGTGGTCAAGGGCGATTTCGGCTGGGACGACGTGGGTTCCTGGCCGGCCCTGTCCAACCATTTTCCCGCGGACGCGGCCGGCAACGTGCTGGTCGGCCCGGGCGCGCTCCTGGATGCGAAAGACAACATCCTGGTATCACCCGAGGGCCGGCTGACGGTGCTGCTCGGCGTGGAGGACCTGATCGTCGTCCAGGCCCGGGATGTGACGCTGGTCTGCCGGAAGGACCGGGCGCAGGATGTGAAGAAGATCGTCCAGATGCTGGACAAGCAGGATGAATACAAGAATCTGATGTGACGCCAGCCAAGGAGCCGACATGCCCCGACGGATGGGAATAGATTACGGAGTCAAGCGCATGGGGATCGCCGTGTGCGACCCGGCCGAAATGTTCGCCACGCCCCTGTGCGTCGTCCAGGTGCGGGGCGACACCCATGCGGTGTCCGAGGTGAAGCGGCTGATCGAGCAGACCGGCGCCGAATCCATCGTGGTTGGCCTTCCGATCAACATGAACGGTACCAAGGGGCCGATGGCCGAGCGCGCCATGGCTTTCGCCGAGCGGCTGCGCCAGGAGACGGGCCTCCCGGTCGACCTGTGGGACGAGCGGCTGACCAGCGCGAGCGCGGAGCGGACTTTGATCGAGGCCGATGTCCGGCGGGAGAAGCGGAAGAACATCATCGACATGATCGCGGCCCAGGGCATCCTGCAGTCGTTCATGGATTCCCGGCCGCCCAAGCCATGAAGGTGCGGCTGACGATCGCCTACGACGGGACTGCCTACGGCGGTTGGCAGGTGCAGCCCGGCGTCATGACAATCCAGGAGAAGCTGGAGGAGACGCTGGAGCGCCTGACCGGCGAGCGGCCCAAGGTTCACGGGAGCGGACGAACGGACCAGGGCGTGCACGCGCTCGGCCAGGTTGCCCATGCGGACCTGGCGGGTCCGATGGCGCCCAAGGCCGTCCAGCGCGCCCTGAACGCCCTGCTTCCCCCGGATATCCGCATCACGGCCTGCGCGCCGGCGGCGGAGGATTTCCACGCCCGCCGCTCCGCGCGCTGGAAGGAATACCGCTACTTCATCTGGAACGGCCCCGTGCTGCCGCCGCATCTCCGCCTGTACCGCGCCCACGTG
>JBIIYJ010000242.1:0-8453 GCA_044346855.1 Kiritimatiellia bacterium | reverse complement strand
TCCTGTACCCCTTTGAGGTTCAATGCGGCATGGACGTGGTCGCCTGCCGGAAGCGGTACGGCCGCGGGCTCCGCATGTGGTTCGGCATCGACAAGCGCGCGCTCGTTCACGGGCCCGCCGCGATCGACGCCGAGCTGGAGCGCGTCAGGCCCCTGGTGGCGGACGGCGGCTACCTGCCGGGGCTCGACCACGGCGTGCCGCCCGACGTCCCGTTCCGCCACTACCTCTATTACGCGGAACGGCTGCGGACGATCCTGACATCATGAACACAGCCCCCTACCGGAATTGCACGCTCTGCCCCCGCGACTGCCGCGTGGACCGCCTGGCCGGCCGGCGCGGGGTCTGCGGGGAGACCGCCGTCTGCCGGGTCGCCTCCGCCACGGCCCATTTTGGCGAGGAGCCGTCCTTTACCGGCACGCGCGGATCGGGCACGATCTTCTTCACCGGCTGTTCGTCGCGCTGTTTTTTCTGCCAGAATTTCCAGATCTCGACCGGGGGGCAGGGGCGCGAGCTGACGGCCGACCAGTTGCTGGAAACGGCTGAATCCCTGATCGCGCGAGGCGTGCACAACCTGAATTTCGTCTCGCCCGACCATTTCTGGCCGCACGTGCAGTGGGTGGGCCGGCGGCTCCGGGAAAAGGGCGAAACGCTCCCGTTCCTGTTCAACACCTCCGGCTACCAGGCGCCGGCCCTCGTGCCGGAGTATGCCGGGCTGATCGATATTTTCCTGCCCGACTTCAAGTTCGCGGACGCCGGCCTCGCCAAGGTCTGCATGCGGGACGAACGGTACCCGGAAATCGCCCTTCAAGCCATTCGCGAAATGGTGGCGCGAAAAGGCTTTTTGCGGCCGTGGGATCCGGAGGGCCGCGAGACGGCGCGGGAGGGCGTGCTCGTCCGCCACCTCGTGCTGCCGGGCTGCGTTGAAAACAGCCTGGAGGCCATCCGCACGCTGCACCGCGAGTTCGGCCCGGATCTGCCGCTTTCCATCATGAGCCAGTTCAAGCCCGTGCCCGGCTGCCGGGAGAAGGGGCAGCTCGAGCGCGGCGTCACCGACGAGGAGTACGAGCAGGTCACCGACCTGGTGGCGGAACTCGGCTTCGAGCGCGCGTACGTGCAGCCCGGGGCGGGGGACGATGACTTCCTGCCCGATTTCGACGAGGACGAGCCCTTTGAGGGGAACCGGAACCGCCCATGAATCAAGCCAAGGAATCCGCCATGACAAACGAATCCGAGCCTTCCTTTGAACCCAAGGCCCCTTTTTCCTGGAAGCGAATATGGGGGATTACCTGGGAGGTCGCGCTGGTCTTCATGGCCGTGGCGCTGCCGGCCATCACGATCCTCGTCGAGGCGCTGACCGGGTTCTGCGGCGGAATCTTTTTCGATCCCGTCCCCACGCCGTTCCACGTCGTCCTCTCCGCCTTCGTTCCGGCGGCCAACCTGCTGGTCTGGCTGGGTCTCCGGAAGGGGTGGCGGGCGCGCGGCCGCCTGCTGGGCCTGCTGAACGGTGTCGGCCTTTCCCTGTCGTTGATCTACAGCATCCTGTTCCTCCCCCTGGCCCCGTTCGCCCTGCTGGCGCTGTTTCTTTTCTGGTGGTATCTGGGCGCCGGCCTGATCGGGTTGCTGCCGCTTTCGCCCCTGCTGGCCTTTGTGGGCGGCCTGATTCTGCGCCGGCGGCTCGTGCGGGCGTTCTTTCCCGAGGAGCGTTCGATGCCGGGCGTGCGGGTGGGCTTCGTCCTGGGGCTGGTCCTGCTGGCGGCCGCCAGCGTGGGCGAGGCGTTCACGCTGGTCGGCTTGCGCTGGGCTGTTTCGGACGATCCCGAAATCCGTAACCGCGGCGTCTCGCTCCTTCGCCGCGTGAACCATAACGAGATGCTCCTGCGCATCAGCCATAACGGGAATGCCATGTATGACAGCTTCCTGCCGGACTGGGTGTGCGGCAAGCCCGTGACGACCGCCAAGGCGCGGCAGGTCTATTTCCTGGTGACGGGCCGTGATGCGATGCATGTCAAGCCCCGCGCGGGGGGAGGCGGCCTGCTGTTCGGGCGCGGCCGGCGGGTCTCCGAAGATCTGGATTGGGACAACCAGCAGGGCGGCACGGCGGTGGGCGGCATTTTGAAGGGGCTGTCTCTCCAGTCCACCCGGATGGACGGAACGCTCGACGGAGCCGCCGGGACAGGCTACCTGGAATGGACCCTGGTGTTCCGGAACGACCATGAGTTCAGCCAGCGCGAAGCCCGCGCCACGGTGGCCCTGCCGCCGGGAGCCGTGGTCTCGCGCCTGACGCTGTGGGTTCACGGCGAAGAGCGGGAGGCCGCCTACAGCACCCGGGGCAAGGTTCGCGAAGCCTACGAGAAGGTCGTGCGGGCCCGCCGGGACCCGGTGCTGGTCACCACCTGCGGGCCCGACCGGGTCCTGGTGCAGTGTTTTCCCGTGGAACCGGACGGCGGCGAGATGAAGGTGCGCCTCGGGATCACCGTGCCCCTCCAGCCCGGGGTTGGTAAAAACGGGAACTGGGCCCTCAACCTGCCGATGCTGCTGGACCGTAATTTCAGGCTGGCCGACAACCGCGGGCACGAGGTCTGGCTCGAAAGCCGCTCGCCCCTCAAGGCGGTGGCGGGCGTGCCGCTCGTCTGCGCGGAAGGACCCGACGGCGCCTGGAAGGCGCGCGGTTCGATTCCGGAGCCGGCCTTGTGGAAGGCGGGCGAGGCCGTGAGCGTCCAGGCTACCGGCAACGGAACAGCCTGGTGCCGCGATACGCGGGGCGATCGCCCCGCGGTTGTCCGGCAGGCGCTGCTGGACACGCCGGACGACAAGCCCGCCTCCGTCCTCCTGCTCGTGGACGGCTCGGCCTCCATGAAGGAGGCGGCGCCCCGCCTCGCCGAGGCGCTCCGCCAGTCTTTCCCCGAGGGCGTCCGGCTGGGGCTGATGATCGTGGGCGACGGCAAGCCTGAGCAGCCGGTCCTGCGGGTGATGACCAGGGACAAGATCGAGGAGCTGGCCACCACGCTGGCGAATGCCGATTTCGAAGGCGGACGCTGCAACGTCGAGGCCCTCGATGCGGCCTGGGAAGCCCTGGCCGCCGCGCAGGGCCCTTCCTGTCTTGTCTGGGTGCACGGGCCGCAACCGCTCCTGATGGGGGACCCGCAGGGGCTGATGCAGCGGCTGGAGAGGGAGCCCGGAACGGCCCGCATTTTCAGCCTCCAGGTGAGCCCGGGACCCGACCTGATCTGCGATATGCTGGACAAGGCGCGCCAGGTGCAGGGCCTGCTGCCGAGCGAGGATCCGGCCCGCCGACTGAGCGCCGTTTTCAAGACATGGGGAGAGGGTCCGCTGCTGAAGGCCGTCTACGTCCGGGATGAGCGCGAGCCGGACGCCGCGGCGGGCGTGGTGGCGTCGGATCACCTGGCCCGCCTCTGGGCGAAGGGCGAGATCGGCCAGCTTCTCGCCACCGGCCGGGAGGACGACCGTGGGAAGGCGGCCGAGCTGGCATCCCGGTACCATCTGGTCACGCCCGTCTCGGGCGCGGTGGTTTTGGAGACCGCCCAGCAGTTCAAGGACGCGAATCTCGAGCCGGTGTCGGCGGACGCCCTGCCGACCGTGCCCGAGCCGGAGTTCTGGCTCCTGATGGCGGCCGTGCTTGCCGTCGTCGCCTGGCAGTGGCGCCGGCGCTCGTGCGTTCACGCGTGAGCCCGGCCGCCCAGTCCGGCCTCGCCGTCCTGGCCTGGGCCCTGGCCTGCTGGCCGCTGGCGGACTGGTATGTCCGGCGCGTGCTGTTCGTTCCCGACCAGGCCTGGCTGGCCCTGGCGCCCCTGACCGCCCTGGCCCTGGTTCTGGGGCGGCGGGGCGGGCCCACACCCGGGACGGCCCCGCGCAGGTGGCTGCCGTCGATCCTGCTCATGGCGGGGTATGCCGCCGCGTATCCTGTCCTGCCCATGACGCTGAGGGGGCTCGTCGCCGCGGCCGCGCTGCTTTTCCTGCCCGGCTCCTGGCGGCCCGGCTTTTTCCCGGCCGCGCCCGTTGCCGGCCTCTGCCTGCTGGGCCTGCCGGCCATGGCCATGTTCCAGTTCTATTTCGGCTTTCCCCTGCAGCTGGCCGCCGCCGCCCTGGCTGTACCTATTTTGAAAACAGCCGGATTCGCCGTCGTCCGCGAAGGGGCGCTGCTGACCGTGGACGGGCAGGGGGTGGGGGTGGACGCGGCCTGCAGCGGCATCCGCATGGGCTGGGCCGGGCTGTATCTCGCCTTGACGCTGGCGGGGCTGGCGGGGCTGGGGTGGAGACGGACGGCGGCCGCCTGTGCCGGCGCCGGCATCCTGGTCCTGCTGCTGAACGCGGTGCGGGTGGCCGCCCTGTTCGCCGTTGACGCGTTCGGGCTGGGCGGACACCCCGTCCTGCACGCCGGCACGGGCGTCATGCTGTTCGTGTTCCTGGCGGCCGGATTGGCCGCGTGGGTGCGGCGGCTGGACAGGAGGCGGGCTTCATGAGGGCGCCTCTCGGTTTTATCGTTTTTTTGCTGGCCTGCCTGATGGCGGCGGTTGTACCCCTGAGAGCGCGCCCGGAGGGTGCCGCCGCGGGGGAGCCCGCCTTTCCGGGCTGGCCGGAGTCGTTTGAAGGCCGCCCCCTGAGCGCGACCGGCTTGAATGCGGCCGAGCGGGCGTTCGGGGAGCGGTTTCCGGGCCGCATGGGGCGGTTTTCGGACGGGAGCAGGCTGGTGGTGCTGCGGTGGGTGACGGCGCCCACGCATAATGTCCACTCGGGCGCCAACTGCCTGGAGACCATCGGGTATAAGTTGAAACCGGGCGATTGGCGGCGCGATCCGGACGGGGTGATCTGGTCGACCTGGACGGCTGAGGGGCCGGACGGCCGGCTGCTAATCAGGGAACGCTGCCACGACGGGCGGGGCCGCTCCTGGCCCGATGTGTCCACCTGGTTCTGGGCCGCGGTCATGGGGCGGACGGAAGGCCCCTGGTGGGTCGTGACTGTGGCGGAAAGACAGTGATCAGTGATCAGTGATCGGTGATCAGCAGAGGCCCTTCATGGCGAATGGTGTAGGGGCTTCGCTTGCGAAGCCCGCGCCGGGCAGTTGCCGGCAAGGCGGGCGGCGGCGAGCACCGCTACACCTGGCGCCTGAAAGAGAGATTACGGTAAAGATTACGGTAAAGACGATCGACCAGGCGATCCGCTATCAGCTTCGCTATTAGCTATTAGCTATTCGCTATTCTTCTCCTCCGCGTTCACGCGATCACTCAATCCAAGTCCAGCCGGCTGGATTTGATCGTATGTCGTTTGACCGCAATTAGTTGCACATAATTATTTTCGCGCCGGTTTTGTTGTTTGACGCTTCTCCTACGCCTTGATCGCGGCCACGGCGTCTTTCAGGATCTCGATGCGCTTTCCAGGGGTATCGTCGCAAATGATCACTCATCCCTCCCGCTCATCCCTTCCACTCGTCGTCTTGCACAGGATGGCGGACGGCGCAAGACTGTTGCTACATCGGGCGGGTTGAGCAAGGCGTCAGCGCGTGGAGCGGTAGAGTTGGGCGACGTCTTCGGGGGACAGGCGGCGGTTGAAGATCATGACGTCGTCCAGGCGCCCCTTGAACGGGAGCTGGCCCCTGCCCATGCAGCCGAGGCGCACGGGGGATGAGACAGGGAGCACGACGGGGGCCACCGCGGCGCTCTCGTAATCGAAGGAGAGCGGCACGGGGACGCCGTTGAGATAGGCGCGCATCTGGTGGGTCGGCAGGCTGCTGTCATGGAGCAGCACCAGGTGCTGCCAGGCGCCGGGCGGGATGGGATTCCCCTTGGCAAACCCGCTGAAGAAGTTGCCCGTCTCGGAAAAGAAATAGCCGCCCCAGGCGCCGTCGGGAATGACATAGAACTCGACTGAACGCGTCCGGTGATCGGGATTGTCGCTCTTCGAAATGAACGTTCCCCCCTGGGTGCCGTCCAGGAAAACCCAGGCCGCCAGCGTGAAGTCCTTCGACAGTTGCAGGGACGGTCCGTTGCCAATGTCGACATAATCGTCGATGCCGTCGAATTGCAGGGCGCCGTCGTTTTTTCCATCGGCCGTGAACCGCGCGCCGACAACCTTGCCGTTGTTTTTGGCCGGACTTTCGTCGCTGACGGAGGCTTGCTCGTCCCGGTCAAAGGGATAGTGCAGCACGAGCGAGGTGGACAGGGATGCGGGAAGGAGCCCGGTCTGCCGGACGGTGATCCTGTCGATGGCCTGGAGTTTGACAGACTGGCGGCCGAACAGCGTGTCCAGTTCAATGGTCGGCAGGTCCGGCAGCCCCGTCAGGCGGTCGCCGTTGCGAAGGGTCACGAGCGCGTTCGACGCCCCCGGCCGCATCTGCAGGTCGGTCATGAGGCGCAAGGGGATTTTTAGGAGCCCGAAGCTGGCCTGGAAAGTCAGGGAGGTGAGGGCCGGAACGCCGAGAAGCCGCGAGCCGTCGGTGAGGTTGAGCTCAATCCGAACCCGGGGCGTTTCCGCCTCTTCCGCCCGGGAGAAGGCCGCGAAAGTCAGGCAGAGAACCAATCCAAGGCAGGTCAGTTTCGTTTTCATGCTCGGCTGTCCTTTGTTATTGGTCGGTCAATCCAATCCGAGTGCGTCCCGAAGTTCACGCCAGTCGGACCAGTCGGACCAGTCGGACCAGTCGGACCAGTCGGACCTGTCCGACTTGTCAGGCTGTCCCCTGAACCCCGAACCCGCGCCACATGAATGCGCCGGGCTCATAGCGCTCGGCCTACCTAGACCGGTATTTCGGTGCAGCTACCTTGACTTCTTCTTGCAGACGATTTTCGCATCGATGTGGCCGGACGCGACTTTCAGGAACGGTTTTCCGCGGCTGACGCCCGCCGTGCCGAAGCCTGTGGCCGTGCAGAGGAAGACTTTGTAGTCGCCGGGCAGGGCCGGCTCAAGATACAGGGTCTTTTCGACGGCATCGTAGCGCGCGCCGCCCAGGGCCTGGAGCAGGCCGTACGACGCCATGGCCCGGGCGTACCAGTGGCCGCACTCGAATTCGTCGAAGGGGTCGCGGTCGCGGCCGTCATAGCGGCTGCGGGTCGCCCGCACCACCGTGAGGCCCTCCTTGACAAGCCCCATGAGGATCAGGTGGCACGCCACCTGGTACTCGATGCCGGTCCACACCTCGTTGCTGTAGACGAACGGAAGCGACGGCACGCCGCCCTTCGGCCAGGAGCAGAGCAGGAGCCCGGCCTCGTTGCCCAGCGCGTAGCCGGGGCGCTGGGGGTTGGCGTGGTCGGAGAGGTCCTTGCGGAAGTTGTGCTTGAAGATCGACTCGACATGCCGGCGCACCTTGGCGGAGTCGAGCACGGGCGGAAGCCCGCTCATCCGGGTCAGCCAGTCGCCCAGCACGCCGTCGGACAGGCAGCCCGTCCCGTACTGATACTTGGGGCCTTCCTTTTCGAGGATCGCGAGGGCCTCGGGCGAATAGTTCGTGCTGACACTGGCGAGGCGGGAAGGATCCTCGGCCCGCAGGTCTTTCCACTGCACCTTCTGGTAGAAATAGTCGCCGTTCCAGAGCGCGCGCTCCATGAACGCCTTGCCCCTGGCCAGAAGCGCCTCGAAGGGGGCGACGTCGTCGCCGGCCGCCCGGCCCATGGCGACGGCGGCCTGCAGGGCGCCCAGGTAGAAGCTGGTGCACATGCCGTCCGGGCCCCAGAACTCGATGTCGTAGGTGTTGTGGTGGGGCTCGGAAAGGGCGCCCTTGCGGTCGGGATCCCACGTTTCGATTCCGTACTCGAGGCTCTTGCGGATCCGCGGCCAGAGGTTCTTCAGCCAGGCCGTATCGCCGCTTGTTCGCCATTCGCGGTAGGCCTTGATGACGCCGCCGAGCTGGCCGTCGGCGGCCGCGTGGAACTGGTGGCTGGTGGGGCGGATGGGGAGGGCGGCCCGGAAGTTCTGGTGCCCGCGCTCGTCCTGGCTGGCGACGAATTCCGTCTCCCGCAGGCCTTGTTCCAATTTTGGGAACAACGAGGGGAGGGCCATGGCGTAGTTCCAGACATGCGTGCAGGACCCCGAGCAGCAGCCCCCGGTGTCGGTGCAGCCTTCCCAGCCCCACAGCCGGCCGTCGTGCTGGCGCATGACCGTGGGCGTCTTGAGGATGGCGAGGTTGGCGGCCGCGGCCTCCACCGCCTCGGGCGGAAGTGTCGTGTCATAGAAACAGTCCGTGAAAGCCGCCGTCTTTGCGCGCAGGTCGGCGTAGGCGTTGCGCCAGTACGACTCCACCTCGCGGATGCCGCCGAAGCGCTCCGCGTACCAGGGGACGTAGCTCGTGGGGCCGCAGGCCCCGCCGCAGTCGCAGCCTTCCGACGCGCCGCCGAGGGTCAGGCCGCTTTTGGGCACGTACCAGGCCAACTGCACGCGCAGGGTCGTTTCGCCGCGCGCCGGGATCGAGAGGGGCGCGTAGAAGCTGCCGCCGTCGCCGCCGTCCG
>JBIIYJ010000042.1:0-25619 GCA_044346855.1 Kiritimatiellia bacterium | reverse complement strand
ACACTACTGTCCGGTTAAAAACCCGGTAAATACTGCTGTTTTTGTGAGTCAGGAGAGTCCAATGAAGGGTCATACTGAGAAAAGGGCCGTAAAAGCGGGGTTTTCTCGAATAATGTAACGCTTAAAATCTGTAGAATTGCATAGGGGCTATGAGGCAGATTGGCACTCTTGCGAACAATCGCGATTAGGACGTAAACAGATATGGCCACCCAGATCTGCACTCGAACAGCGTTTTCAGAAGTGCCGTAGAAGGCCTTGATCCGGAGGTGCTGCTTGATCCACTTGAAGAACAACTCGATCCTCCATCGGGACTTGAACAACTGCGTAATGGACAAGGCAGGCAGAAGATGATTGTTGGTCAGAAAGATGAGCCTTTTCCCGGTGGCGGGATCGCGGAAACCTATTCGGCGAAGGGCGTCGGGATAATTCCGGCTCGGGTAATATCCCTTCCAGAGTGATGTCTGATCGAAAAGAAGGCCTTGCTCCTTATCGATGGGGCTCGAATAACGACGCCGGAACTGATTATGACTTTTGGATCTGGTGACGAAGAAGGCCCCGCTCTGATGAATCCGATAGAGTCGGGAGCAGTCTAAATAGCCGCGGTCCATGACGTAAATGGCCCCGGGCTCGAAGGTCAACTGATCGAGAATGTTGACGTCGTGGATCTTGCCGTTCGTCAAGAAAATGATAGTTGGGAAGCTTCCCCGCAAGCTCAGGAGCGTATGCAGCTTAATCTCTCCCTTTCCGGGAAATCGACTCTCTGCCCAAGGAAACAGGGAAAGACAAAGATCGATGGTCGTCGAATCTAATGCATAGGCTGTCTCTTGCAATTCATCGCCAAAAGGTTCGTCAGCGTATAAATCAACGGCCTGAGCGATCAACACCTGCGCGAAGTCTGCGAAAATGCGCCAGTCGCGTTTCTCGTTGGCGTCAGCCAGAGTACTGCGGGAGATGCGGGAGCGGAAGCCGCTATGATACAGCTTTGGTCCCAAGGCCCGGAGACAGGTCTCGATATCCCGGAGGCTCTCCCGGTAGGTTAGCTGGGCAAAAGCCAGGATCAGAAACTGCTCATAACAGGGCAGCGTACGCACATGGAAGTCGCCGTTGTAGCGCTTGACGCATTTGGACAGTTCGTACTTTGGCAACCAGTCCATGAGTTGGGCGAAGACAGTCTTACCAGCGTTCATAGTTAGAGCCCTTCCTTCATCGGCTGGCAGAAAGGCTGCCCCATGTCGGCTTGAAATTGAAATCGAAAAAAACTATAACCCTCCTATTGAGCAGTATTTCCAAGGGGTTAATGCGAGTCGGTTAAAATTTAACCGGACAGTAGTGTCGTAATCATAATCGTAATCCAATCTGACGTTGCCCCGGCTCTATTTTGACGCGCTTGTTTATTCAAATAGGCGAGCCAGGCAAGAGTAGGATTAAGATTAAGATTACGATTAGGATTAAGAGGGAAGGTATCGTGCGTCTGGTTCGGTAAATGATTGAAACTGCCCGCTGGATCAGGCAAACTGAGTGCATGATGAAACCATTCATGACTCTGGCGTTTCTATCCCTGGCCATTTTGTGCGGCTGCGTGACGAGCCGGGGCCCGGTCGTCCGCGTGACCGAAGGCATCACCGCCGCCACCCCGGAGCAGCAGGCGTTTCTCCAGAAGGTCAGCGCCCTGCCGGCTGGCGCCTCGCAGCAGGCGGTGCGGGAGGCGCTTGGCGATCCCGTGATGAGCAACAAGACGAACTGGTTTTACGAGTTGCGGCAGGATCCCATCCGGGGCGGCTATTACGTGGCGGCGGCGCTGGTGTTCAATGAGAAGGGGCTTGTGAGCGGCAACGTGACCGGGGGTCACACCAAGCCCGCCAGGAGAATCGCGCCCCGTCCATGAGTCTTCCCGTCATGCTCGCGCCCCTGGCTTCAGCCGATCCCCTCGAGCTTTTCGCCAGCCGGGAAGGCCGGCGCGTGGCGGCCGGCTGGGCAGGCGGCGCTCCTTCCCTCGCGGACTCGCCGGAGAGCCTCCGGGGCGACCGGATCGTCCTGGGCACGGCCGCGGGAAACCCGGCTCTGGCCCGCCTTCTCCAGTCCGGCTTTCTTCCCGAGCCCCGGATCCCGCAGGGGTATTCCATCCGTTGCGCGCCGGACCCCGCCGATCCCGGGCGCTGGATCCTGGCCGTGGCGGGCGCGGATCCGGCCGGCGTGCTGTATGCGGTGCGGGATCTCGAGCACGACGAGGGCCGCCGCTTCCGCTCCGCCGGCGGCCGCCTCGAGGCCACCCCTTTCGCCCGGCTGGAGCATCCCCGGATTGAACACCGCGGCCACTGGATCTGGGGCTGCAACATGCCCGACAAGCCGGCCTGGATCGACAACATGAGCCGATGGAAGCTGAACGAGCTGATCCACTGGGACAACCGGTTGCCGGCCCGGGCGAAGGAATACGTCGATTTCGCCCATTCCCGGGGTGTGAGGGTCATC
This sequence comes from Kiritimatiellia bacterium, assembly GCA_044346855.1. Lineage (GTDB taxonomy): Bacteria > Verrucomicrobiota > Kiritimatiellia > CAIKKV01 > CAIKKV01 > CAIKKV01. Next base: position 23,150 of record JBIIYJ010000042.1, on the reverse strand, counting down.
TGGGGTTTCGGCTGGGGCTGGTGCCCGGACTGGAATTTCAAGCTGCCGCCGGACTTCGACCGCGGCCGGGGCGAGGGCGTGGAGATGTGCGGCAGCAGCGAGGCCAACCTGCGGTTCTTCCGCCGCGAGATCCTGCGCAAGGTGCGCGAGGAGTACGCGCCCACCGGCTGCGACGGCCTGTATTTCCAGTCCTTCACGGAATGCCCCAAGTGCGGCTGCCCCGCCTGCTCCGGCCGCAGCCTGGGCGAGCTGATGCTGCGGTTCGTGAACCCCATCGTGGCGGACATCAAGGCCGAGTTTCCGGACCTGTGGCTGTCCTGCGGGATCCACCACGATTTCGGGAATTTCGAGGCGCTGAAGGAACTGGACCCGCGCTGCAACATCTTCTGGGAAAACTGCCGGGCCGGTACGAGCGTGCGCGGGCCGGACGAGGATTTCGGCTACATTCACAAGAGCATCCCCTACGGCCACGGGTACGGGCGGGACGTTTCCGCCGATCCGCCCTTCACCGAGGCGTCGCTGGCCGCCTGGATGGCGGGCAATGCGGGGCGGTACCGGGTGGAGGGCGGCCTGCTTTCTCATTATAGGTACATGGAGGCGCTCCAGCGGTGGGGCCGCCGCTTCCTGGGCAAGCCGTCGGTCCGCAAGCACGCCTCCGTGGTGGCCGACCATTCCGTGTTCTGCCGCCGGACGCCGTTCCCGCACGCGGCCCTGGCCGAGGCCCAGTGGAATCCCGACCTGGACACGCGGGCCAAGACGGACGCGCTCCTGTCCTTTCTCGGGTTATATGACGAGGTCGCCCGCGCGCCCGATCCGGAGTCGCCCGCCCGCGACCCCGAGGGAATGCCTCCCTGGCTGGCCTTTCCGGCTGGCGGGGAGGGGGCTGATAGGGAAGGGCATGCGGTTTAGGAGGTTGATTTATCTGGAACTCAGGAAATCAGGAATGTCTTGTTCGGTTCCCTCCTTTCCTGATTTCCTGATTTCCAGATTTTAGCCGCCTTTTCCAGTCTGGTAAAAGGGCTTGTCAGGCCCGGTACAACCGGTATAGTGGAGGGTCAAGCATGAACGGGAGAGTGTATGCGCATCATCCGCTATGAAGACAAGGCAGGGAAAATCGGGTGGGCTGCCGAGCAGCCGGACGGCTCCGCCCTTGAATTGGCGGGCTCGCCGCTGGAGACCCGGAAGCTGACCGGCAAGCGGGCCGACGTGGCCCGGCGGCTGGCGCCCGTGGAGCCGCCCGTTGTCCTGTGCATCGGGGCCAACTACAAGCGCCACATCGAGGAATCGAACGCGCCCGTTCCCCCGCATCCCGTCCTCTTCGTGAAAAATCCCGCGGCGGTCCAGAATCCCGGCGGCCCCATCGAGCTTCCCGTGGGCCTGGCCAGCGCCATGGTCGACTACGAGGCCGAGCTGGCCGTGGTCATCGGCAAACGCTGCAAGAACGTCAAGCCCGCCGACGCGCTGGACGTCATCCTGGGCTACACCTGCGCCAACGACGTCAGCGCCCGCGACTGGCAGCGCAACGGCGGCGGCGGGCAGTGGTGCCGGGGCAAGGGGTTCGACACCTTCGCCCCGCTGGGCCCCTGCCTGGTGACGGCCGACGAGATCCCGGACCCGAACGACCTGCGCATCCGCGGGCGGCTGAACGGGAAGACGGTGCAGGACAGCAACACCTCCAACATGCTGTTCAACGTGCGCACGCTGATCGCTTTCCTCAGCGGCAGCACCACGCTGCTGCCCGGGACGGTCATCCTGACCGGCACGCCGGAGGGCGTCGGCATGGCCAAGGAGCCGCCGGTCTGGCTCAAGCCGGGCGACGTCTACGAGGTTGAAATCGAGCGCATCGGCACGCTCGCAAACCCGGTCATCCTGGAACCGGTCTGAGGGTTAGATCATGGCGGACCAGCAGGAACCCGAATTCAAGGGGCTGAAAGAGGCGCCCAAGGAGATCGACGCCGCCCGGCGCTTCGTCTCCGGCGTGCTGAAACGCCGGCATTTGCGGCCCGAGATCATCGCGAGCCTGAATGCCATTCTGGAAGACCTTTCCCGGCTGCCTGGGAAAAAGCCCGAAAACAGCTGCGAGATCACGGTTTCGGCGGGCTACGGGGACCAGGACATCGGCGGCACGGAATACCACACCTTCCGGCTGGATGAGGATCTTTTCGAGCTGGTCAGCGGAGGCACCTCGTTCAGCGGGCCGGTGGACGCCGAGGAGTACATCGACGCCTTCCGGTTCGTGGCGGATGCCGAGGGGTTTCATGAGCGGAAGATGGAAGTGACCGGCTGGATCGCGGAAGTCGAGGAATGCTGCGCCGATCCGGCGTATCAGCTGGAACTTGAATTGGATGCCTGACCCGCGTCCGGTGAAAGGCTGCGATGAATAGCATCTCATGGCTGATCGGACTGGATCACAGCCTGTTCTTCTGGCTGAACGGCATGAGTGCCTGGACCCCGGTGGCCTTGGCGGCCCAGGCGCTCTCCCATTTCGGCGGGTATGTCATGATCCTGATAGCCGGGGTGGCGCTGTCGCGGGACGGCTGGCGTGCCGGCAAGCCGCGGTTCCTGGCGATCCTGGCGATGGCGGGGCTGGCGCTGGCTTTTAATCACGGGACGAAGGAATGGCTCGAGCGGGCGAGGCCGCTGAAATTTTACCAGGTGGAGGTCGCCCGGAACGAGGTGACGATCCTGGCGGGGGAGAAGCTGATGCGGAACTCGTTCCCCTCCGGCCACACGACGCTGGCGTTTTTAACCATGGGCTATGTAGCCTGGTCCCGGAGGCGCCATGCGGCCTGGGCCCTGGCCCTGGCGGCGGCGGTGGGTTGGTCCCGCGTGGCGATGGGTTCGCATTTTCCGTCCGACTGTATCGCCGGCGCGATCCTGGGCCTGTTCTGGTCCTGGCTGGCGTGGCGGCTGGGTGACTACCTGGAGCGTGCGGCATGGATGAATCGCGTGACAACGGCTTCGCCCGAGTCTTCTTCTGGCTCCTGCTAGGCCTGCTGACGGCGGGCCGGCTGTGCCTGACCGGGCAGTTCGAGTTCAGCACCGATGAGGCGCACTACGTCATGTACGGGCGCCATCTTGCGTGGGGCTATTTCGACCATCCCCCGATGGTCGGTTTCCTGGCGGGGTTCGGGGAATGGCTGGGCGGGGGGGAGTGGCTGGTGCGGCTGGGGCCCGTTCTCTGCGGCTCCGGCGCGCTGGCCTTCATGGGGCTGCTGGCCGCTGACCTGCAGGGCTGGCGCGCGGCCCTGCTGACCCTGGGGCTGGCCGCCTGCGTCCCCATCCTGATGATGCTGGGTGTGGCCCTGCTGCCCGACGCCACCCTCAACCTGTTCTGGTGTGCGGCCCTGTGGTCCGGCTGGCGGGCTGTGAGCCGGGGCGGCTGGGGCTGGTGGCTGCTGGCCGGCGCCTGCATGGGCCTGGCCATGCTCAGCAAGTACCACGGCGTGCTGCTTCCCGGGCTGCTGGGCCTGTTCCTGCTCACGTCCCCGGAACACCGGCGCTGGCTGCGGAGGCCTGAGCCGTATGCGGCCGGCCTGCTCGCGCTGCTGGTGTTTTTGCCCAACATCCTGTGGAACGCCGGGCACGACTGGGCCTCCTACGCCTATCAGTTGGGCCACGGCGGCGGCAAGGGCCGGCTCACGCCCGAGAACGTCTTTGCCAGCATCGGCGGCCAGCTCGGGGTCGGCACCCCGATCCTGTTCGGCCTGGTGGTCGCGGCCGGCCTCGTCCTGGCGCTCCGGCCCGCGCGGGAAAGCGACCGCTTCCTGGCCTGGACCGGCCTGCCCGTTTTCGTCTTCTTCTGCGGCATCGGCCTGGTCGGCAAGGTGCTCCCGCACTGGCCCGCCCCGGGGTGGTGGAGCGGGCTCATCGCGCTGACGGTGGTGCTCGGCCGCCGCCTGCCGGCGGGCGGGCCCGCCGCCCGGCGCTGGAAGCGCTGGACGCTGGCCGGGGTCGGGCTCGGCCTGGCGATGGTCGTGGCGCTGCCGGTCCTCCTGCTCCAGCCGGTCGTCGGCCGCGCCTACCTCCGCCTCCAGCCCCTCTCCGAGCGCCTCCACGCGCGCTGGCCGGCGGTGAAGCCCCTGAAACCGTTTGTACCTAAATTTGATATTTCGAACGACGTCGTGGGCTGGAAGGTGGTGGCGCGGGCGGTCGCGGAGCTGCGCCGGGCCCGGCCCGATCCGGCGCGCACCTTCGTCATGGCCGGCCGCTTCTACGCCCTCAGCCAGGTCTGCGCGTACCTGGAGCCGGGCGTCCCGGCGTGGGCCACCCGGCCTGAGCTGAACCAGTACAGCTTCTGGTTCGACCCGGCCGCGCACCGCGGGTGGGAGGCGATCGTGATCGAGGATTTGCGCGATTCGCGGGGCCGCGGCCCCGGGGAGTGGGGGGGGCTGTTCGAGAGCGTGGAGCCGGAGCCGGTGGAGATCAAGGTGGACCGCGACGGCATTCCGGCCCGCCGCACCCGCCTGTGGATCGCCCGGGGGTTCAAGGGGGCGCAATAAAAGGTTTCCAAGAGCGCGGAATTTGTTTATCTCTGATGGGAAGCAAAGGGGTCAGGATGGAACACGGGAAATCAGGCCAGTTGGAAGAGGCGCGCGTCCTGAGTCAGGCGCGGATCGGTGAGGATTACCGGCTCCTGGTGCTGCACGCGCCGGGCGTGGCGGCGGCCGCCCTGCCGGGCCAGTTCGTTCACCTGCGCGTGCCGGGGCTGGAGGACCGTGTGCTGCGGCGCCCGTTCAGCATCTACCGCGTCAAGGGGCCGGAGCTGCTCCTGCTCTACAAGACCGTCGGCTCCGGCACCCGGGCCATGAACGCGCTGAAGGCGGGCGACAGCCTCAGCGTCATGGGACCCCTGGGCCGCGGCTTTCCTCTGGACCGCCCGGAGGCCGTGCCGCTTCTGGTCGGCGGCGGCTACGGGGCCGCGCCCCTCAGCTTCCTCGCCGAGCGGCTCCCGCGCAAGGGGATCGTCTTCCTGGGCGGCCGCCGCGCGGCCGATGTGCTGTGCCTCGACGATTTTGCCCGGCTCGGCTGGGAGACGCAGGTGGCCACCGAGGACGGGACCCGGGGGGACAAGGGCTTTGTCACGGTCCTGCTCGACCGCTGGTTGGACGCCCGGCCCGCGGGCGCTCCGCCGGCCGAAATCTACGCCTGCGGGCCGGACGGCCTGCTGAAGGCGCTGGCCGACCGGGCCGCGGCCCGCGGCCTCACGGCGTGGCTCTCCATGGACCGGCACATGGGCTGCGGCGCCGGCGTCTGCCTGATGTGCGTGATCCGCGTGCGCAAGCCCGACGGCCAGGGCGGCGAGACCTGGGCCCGGGTCTGCAAGGAAGGGCCTGTTTTCGAAGCGCGCGAACTGCTCTGGGAGGCCCCGAAGTCATGACACAGCCGTCCCTCGAAACCGTCATCGGCAAGATCCGGATGAAGAACCCGGTCATGGTCGCCTCCGGCACCTTCGGCTACGGGCCCGAATACGCCGAGTTCATCGACGTGGACCGCCTGGGCGCCCTGGTGGTCAAGGGCGTCAGCGCGGAGCCCTGGGAAGGCAACCGCACGCCCCGCATGATCGAGGTGCCGGGCGGCCTGGTGAACGCCATCGGCCTCCAGAACCCGGGCTTCAAGGGGTTCACGGAAAACTACATGCCGTTCCTGCGCACCCTGGCGGTTCCGGTGATCGTCAACATCTGGGGGCGCACGCTGGAGGAATACGGGAAGATCGCGGCCCTGTTCGACGGGGTGGAGGGCGTCTCCGGCCTTGAGCTGAACGTCTCGTGCCCGAACATCAAGGAGGGCGGCATCGCCTTCGGCACGGATCTGGGCATGCTGGAGCGGGTGGTGGCGACCGTTCGCGGGCTGACCACCCGCACGCTGATCGTCAAGCTTTCGCCCAACGTGACGCGCATCGCGGACTTCGCCCGGACGGCCGAGGCGGGCGGGGCGGACGCCATTTCGCTCATGAATACCTATCCGGCCATGGTGATTGACATCGAGACGGGGCGGCCGGTATTGGCGAACGTGACGGGCGGCCTGTCCGGGCCCGCCATCCACCCGATCGCCGTGAAGCTGGTCTACGAGGCGGCCCGCGCCGTGAAAATTCCCGTCATCGGCATGGGCGGCGTCCGGGAGGCCTCGGACGCGATCGAGTTCCTGATCGCCGGCGCGCGCGCGGTGGCCGTGGGGACTTCGAACTTCTCCGATCCCGCCACCGCCCTGCGCGTTTCGGACGGGATTCGGGCGTTTCTCGCGCGGAAAAACCTGGCCTCCGTTTCCGACCTTATCGGGACCGTGAAAGTCGGCTCATGACGAAGGCCGTCCTCACGCGCGTGGTGTTCTGGACCCTTTTCGCCGCGGCCGCGATCGTGGCGGTCTGGTGGACGGTTCACATCGACTACCGGCCCGGCGCCGTCCTGGAGCTGGTGCCCCTGCAGGCGGAGTGGGTTTCCCTCCACGAGAAGCCGGCCGGGCGCTGGCCCGAGTGGAGCCGCAACGGGGCGGTGCGCGCGGCGACCGCGGCGGCGGGGCTGGACCTGGAGGCCCTGGGCAAGGAGCTGGAGACGCCGGACGGGAAAGCGTGGTTCCGGCGGCTGGGCGGCCGGGAAGCCGCCATCGCCTTCGTGCCGGCCCTGCCGTATTCGGGCGAGCCGGCCTGGATCATCTCCTGCTGGGCGGGCGGCTACAGCCAGCGCCTGCGCTGGCTCATGGCCGTCTCGGGGGCAAGGCCGGCGCCCGGCCCCTATGGCGACGCCTCCCACCCGATCTGGCTGATGAAGGCCGAGGGGCTGCCCGACGGCATGCGGCTGGCCATGGGCATCCGCGAGGGGGTGGTGGTGTTCGCGGTTTCCACGGACGCGCTGTCGGCCATGCGGCTCTGCCTGGGCAAGGCGGACGGCAGCCGGTACCGGCCGCCCGTCCCCGGCCCCGAGACCGGCTGCCCGGACCGGGCCTGGCTGCGCGGGCCGGAGCCGGTGGGGCAGTGGCAGGTGAAGATCGAGGAGCTGACGGCGGCGCGCCTGCGGGCCACGGCGTGGCGGGAGGAGCCCTGGCCGGCCGGGCTGGCGGGGCCCGCGGCGGGGAACCCGGCCGCGCTGGCCGGCCTCCTGGGCAAGGCGGAGGGGTCCGTCACCGCGCCCTGGACCTATTGCAGGAACTGGCTGCTGCCGCGGGCGGGGGATTGGATCGGGCCGGTGGACGCGCTGGTGAAGGAGGCGGCGGGGACGGAGCAGGCGCGGGTGGCGCTGGCCGTCTACGGCGGCGAGCATGCGGCCCGGATCCGGAGCCTGTTCGGCGGCGGGATCGAGTCGTTCATCGCGGGCCTGAAGGTGCCGGCGTTCCTCGTGGCGATTCCCGTCGCGGACGAGGCGGCGGCGCAGGCGGCGGCGGGGCGGTTCCTGGACCGGTTCAACCGGATCAAGCCCTACGGGCTTGTGCCGCGGCCGGCGGGAGTCTGTTATGGGTACACCGTGACGGCGGTGGAGGGGACGCGCGGGGCGTTTTACAAGGACCTGGCGCCGTCCGAGCAGGCGGCCTACGCGGTGGCCGGCGGCTGGCTGGTGGCGGGAAGCCACCTCGGGTCGCTGGAAGGGCTGCTGCCCTCGGTGCCGCACGGGCCGGTCGCGGCGGGGCCGGGCGCCGGGGGCGCCACGCTGCGGCTGGAGGCGCCTGTGTTCGGGCAGACCGTGGGCAAGTTCATGGCCGCGTTGTCGCTGGTGTATATGGCGGCGGACACGCCCGAGGCGGACCGGAACCGCGCGCGGCTGGCGGAGTGGCGGGGATGGCTCGAGCGGCTGGCTCCGCTGGGACAGGTGGAGGTCACGGCGCGCCCGGGGTCAGGCGGGGCGGAAATCGTCATAACGGCCGATTCGGTCATGCGCTGAGATAAAAACAGTGATCAGTAATCAGTGATCGGTGATCGGTAATTGGGATCGTACCTCATACTCGATCTTCGGCGAAAGGGTTCGGTAGCTCGCCAAAATGCAATCGCACGTATTGCTGGAGGCCGGAGCCGGACACTGATCACCGATCACTGATTACTGATCACTGATTACTGATCACTGACCACCGCCCTGGCGGATCAATCCACGGCGTCTTCCATCTTGTCGCCAACACTTTCCACATCGCGGCCCATGCCCTTGATGGTGTTGCAGCCGGCGGCGGCGATCAGGCCGACCAGGAGGACGAGTAAAAGCGTTATTCGTTTCATGGCTTGTTCCCTTTCTTTTTTTGGCTTCAGGAGCAGTATGGGTCAACTGCGGGTTTTCCGCCATGGGGTGAATACCCGAGTAGAATAGCTGATAGCTGATAGCGGATAGCGGAGCAGTAATCAGGATCGTACCTCGTACTCGTACTCCTACTCGTACTCGATCTTCGGCGAATGACTTCTCGTGATCGCAATCGGGATCGTGATCGGCCACGTGCTTGCCGCTTCGATCGCGGAACCACGGATTGGGCGGATGACACGGATAAATGCAAATGTCTATGCCGCTCCGGATTTGTTGGCGCGCTTCGCGCCCCCTCTTTTCTTTCTCTTATCCGTGAGATCGGTGTAATCCGTGGTGACTCTTCCCGGTGTTTCGTAGTGGCCCGGACGAACAGCGGGATCGCTATCGGCATCGACACGTGCTTAGATCTCGATCACGATCACGACTACGACGCCTGGGCGATTACACCGGATGGTTGACATTTCCTCCGCGCGCGCCTACTTTTTAGGTTTTACCCAAGGAATGCCATGGCTCCATCGGATTCTCAGCCCGTCCGCCGCACGCTGGGCCAGGCGGTGGCGCTCTCGCCGCGGAAAATCTTGAATCCCGCCTGCCCTGCGTGGGCGGCGGGCCTGCCGGACCAGGCCCCCGTGCTGGTGATCCTGGCCGCGGGCAAGGGCACCCGTTTCGGGCAGGAGCCCAAGTGCATCCAGCCCGTGCGGGGCGTGCCGCTGGCGCGCCATTCCATCGACGCCTTCCGGCGGTTCTCGCCGTCGCCCGTGATCGCCCTGGTCGGCTACCGCCACGCCGACGTGGCCGCCGCGCTGGGCGCGGACAACCTGTACGTGGTGTCCGACAATCCTGCCGGCGGCACGGCCTTCGCCGCCTACGAGGCCTTCTGCGCCCCCGGGCTGGAGGAAAGTGATCCGCTGCTCATCATCACCATGGGCGACCGCATTGTGCCCGACTCGCTGTTCCGCCGGCTGTGGGAGGCCCACCGGGAGGGCGGGCGCGAGGCGGACCTGACGTTCCTGACGGCGCAGTACGAGCCGCCGCGGAACACGGGCAAGGGCCGCGTGCTGCGCGACGAGAGCGGGCGCGTGCGCCGGCTGATCGAGGAGAAGGACATCGCGGCAGAAAAGGACGAACTGGCCCGGCAGGCGTTACACAACCTGACCGAGGGCAACTGTCCGCTTTACGCGATCCGGGCGCGCCGGCTCAAGGGGCTGCTCGAGGGGCTGACCAACGAGAACGCCCAGGAGCAGTATTACATCACCGACATCATCGCCGCGATCAGCGCGGCGGGCGGCGAGATCCGCACCATCACCACCACGCCGGCCGAGCCGGAGTACGACCTGCTGGTTTCCGACGTCACCAAGCCCCTGGACCTGGCCCTGCTCGAGAAGGCGGTGGCGGAGCGCGAGGCGGGGGACGGCGGGGTGGAGGCCGTGGCGCGGCAGATCGAGGAGGACCATCCGCCCGGGCAGGTGGCGTCGATTGCCCGGCAGCTGGAGGAACTGGCGGCCGGCATCGCGCGCGAGAAGATCGGCTACCGGCCCGCGCTGCCGGTGGGCATCGGCATGGCCGGCGGGCGGCTGCGGCTGGCGTTCATGCATCCCGACATGGCCCGCTTCTACGGCCCCGCCTGGCAGATGCCGATCGGCGCGGGAGCGGCCTCGGGCGACGAGCAGATCGTGATGCTCCTGCAGGGGGCGGACGACCAGCGGCTGCACCTGTATCCCATGGACCCCAAGTACCGGGAGAGCATCAACGACCTGCCGTCCGACGCCGACGTCATGTATCCGGGCGAGGGCGTGGCGGACATGCACGCCTACGAGGCGTTCGGCACGCGCATGAGCGAGGCGCTGCTGCTGTCGCTCGGCTATTTCAGCGACGCGGAGCTGGACGAGCGCCGACGGCGCGGGCAGCCGCTGCCGCCCTCGTCCCTGTGGGTCAGCAGCAATATGCGGCGGCCGTTCGCCCTGGTCGGCAACGCCATCGCCTCCATGCGCACGCTGCGCGAGGGTCATCTCGGGTTGAAGGTCCGCGAGTTCCTGGGGCGGGAGAATTTCAAGGGGCTGCGCGTGGTCTGCACGGGCGGCATCCCGAAGGGCGGTTTTTCGAGCTCGTCGGCCGTGACGGTGGCGGTGAAGAACGCGCTGAACGCGCTGTATGACCTGGGCATCCCGGCCGACCTGCTGGTGCACCTGGCCTGCCAGGCCGAGTTCGGCACGGGCGTGAGGGCGGGCTCGCTCGACCAGGCCACGGAGCAGAAGGGGCGGACGGGGCAGGGCGCGCTGATCTCTTCCAACCCGCGCGACCACTACCGCATCCTCGGCACCTTTCCCGTGCCGGCGGACCGGTTCCGCATCCTGTTTCCGTTCAGCGTGGAGCGGGACCGGGAGGCGTGGCGCTGGTCGTGGGGCTTCTTCGCGGAGTCGGCGGGCGGGGCGAAGCTGACCGCGGGCGAGTGGCGCAAGCTGACCGGCAAGGCGGCCGAGCTGGCCGCGGTGCTGGTCCGGCTGCCGCTGGACACGAGCTTTTTCAAGCGGATCGAGGAAGACCTGCTGGCGGACGGGCTGCTAGGGTTGGAGAATCGGGCGTGGATCGCCGGGTTGCTGCGCGGGATTCCGCTTCGGATCGGGCGGGATGACTTGAAGGCGCGGGTGATGGCGGAGCGGGGCTGGTACCGGGATCAGCTGGCGGCGCAGGAGAAGCTGGAGGAAGCGGCCGCGGAGCGCAAGGCGGAGACGGCGCTGGCGTCGCTGTTCGACGGCTGGCGGGAGCCGGAAGGCGGCGTGCCGCTGCGGGCTATGCTGGCGTATCTGTTCGGCGAGGTGGCGAAGAACGCCTGGCTGGTGCATCACCCGGAGACGTGGATCGCCAGCGTGCAGGCGTCGCAACTGGGCGACCGGTGCGTGGAGCTGGATCCCGAGCGCCTGCCGGCCCGCGCCGAGATGGAGCGCGAGCTGGAGTGGGAGAAGGGCGCGGCGGGGCCGGCGCGGTTGGAGCGGTGGCTGGAGCGGTTCGGCGGCAGGCCGTTCGACATCGACGGCGGGCTGGGCGACGCGGAGCTGGCGGGCACGCCGCCGCCCGAGTTCCACACGCTGGCGGGGTCCAACTTCTTCCGCGGGCTGGCGTTGATCGACCTGGCCGAGGCCATGCTGCGGCGGGCGTTCGGGAGCGAGGCCGTCGCGGTGCGGGTGAACGCGGCGGGGCAGGGCGATTTCTTCCAGGTGCACGTGGATGCGCGGCTGGCGGAGCCGGAGCAGGTGAAGGCGTTCATCCGCAAGGCGTTTTACGGGCGATTCGGCCTTAAACCCGATCCGGAATTCGTGGAGCCGCACCCGGGCGGCGGGGCGTTCGGCGTCCGGCTGGCGCGATATGACCAGGTGCCGGAACTGGTGCGCCGGTTGAGGCAGCCCGGAAAAGGCGGCTGATCTGGAACTCAGGAAATCAGGAACCCTTCCTGACTTCTGATTTCCAGATTGGACATGCCTGATTTCCTGATTTCCAGATTGATCTTCTTGCAGGTTTTCCCTTAGTTTGGTATACTAAAAACCTTACCTAATGAGGCTCCTGATGAAGATCCTGGACGTTATTTTGCAGAAGCGCATGTATCTTTCGCGGATTTTGGGCGTTTTCGGGATTTTATCCCTGCTGTTCATCACCTCCGCATGGGAAACGCACAGCCCCCTGGTGGAGGAGTCGCTGTTTTTCGCCGGCATGCTTCTGGTGGCCGTCGGCGTGGTGGGGCGGGTCTGGTGCCTGGGCTACCTGGTCGGGAAGAAGGCGCGCAAGCTGGTGACCGAAGGGCCCTTTTCACTCTGCCGCAATCCCCTTTACTTGTTCAGTTTCCTGGGCGTGCTGGGCGTGTGCCTTTGCACGGAGACCATGACCGTGGCGCTGGTGGTGATGCCGATTTTCGTCCTGGTGCACCTGCGGGCCGTGCGGAACGAGGAGGCCAAGCTGTTGTCCGTGTTCGGCGGCGACTACGAATCCTACGTCAGGAAGGTGCCGAGGTTCATTCCCTCGTTCCGCGGCTTTGTCGAAAGCGACACCCTGTCGGTGAATGGCGTGCTGTTCCGGAAGGGCATCATGGAGGTCTCCATGTTCATTGTTCTGGTCGGCGTGATTGAAGTCTCGGAAGCCATGCACGAGTTCGGGGTCCTGCCCTCGCTGGTAAATCTGTTTTAAAGCTCTCAATTAGCTCAGGCTGACGCATTGATAAAGAATGCCATCCAACCTTTCTTGCCCGATCGCCGCTTTGACCGCATGAGCCGGCTGGTGGGCGAACCGGCCATGGAAAAGCTGGCCCGATCCCATGTCATGGTTCTGGGCCTCGGCGGCGTGGGCTCCTGGGCGGCCGAATGCCTGGTGCGGTCGGGCGTCGGGATCGTGACGCTGGTGGATTTTGACGACGTCTGCATCACCAATTTCAACCGCCAGCTGCACGCCCTGCAGGGGCATGTCGGGGAGCCGAAGGCCGAGACCATGGGGGCGCGGCTGCGGCTGATCAATCCGGCCGCCGACATCCGCGTGCTGCCGCAGTTCTACAATGCCCTGTCGAGCGAGGCGATCCTGGACCTGAAGCCCGACTTTCTCGTGGACGCCATTGACAGCGTCACCTCCAAGGCCCACCTGCTGGCGGCCTGCCGGAGCCGGGGGCTGGCCGTGGTGACCTCCACCGGCTCGGGCGGGCGGATCGATCCCACCCGGGTGGAAGTGGGCGATCTGAGCGAGACGGACGTGGATCCGCTGGCCAAGATGATCCGGAAGCTGCTGCGGCGCGATCACGGCTTTCCCAAGGAGGGCAAGGGCCCCTTCGGCATTCCGGCCGTTTTTTCCAAGGAGCCGCCCGCCGACCCCCATCCGCTCACCTATGATTGCGGCAAGGGTTTCAAATGCATGTGCGCCAAGAAGAACGATGTGCCCTTCACGTGCGATAAACGAAGCGTGATCATGGGCACCGCTGCGTTCGTTACCGGCGCCTTCGGCCTCCATTGCGCCGCCGTGGCTGTCCGCGCGTTGATGAAAGAGGATTGAGCGTTCGGCAGAGTGGACGAGTGGACGGAGCGGACGGGGTGGACAGAGTGGACCGAGAGATTTAATCGGCACCACGAACGTCATGGTTCATCGTTTCGGCCAGTCGGTTGCTTCGCCGGCCAGGAGGCCACCCCAGGTTTCGCGGGCTTTCTGGAGCGCCTTGGCGCGGTGGGAGATGGCGTTTTTCCCGGCGTCGGTCAGTTCGGCGAAGGTGAGGGTGTGGCCGTCGGGGACGAAGAGCGGGTCGTAGCCGAAGCCGTGGGAGCCGCGGGGGACGGCGAGGATGGAGCCGGGGCAGGCGCCGTCGACGACCTGGCTGCGGCCCTTGGGGCTGCACAGGGCGATGGCGCAGCGGAAGCGGGCCGTGCGGTTGGACTCGCCCGCCAGGTTTTTGAGCAGGAGCGCGTTGTTGTTGGCGTCGTTGGAGGGTTCGCCTGCGTAGCGGGCGGAGCGGACGCCGGGGGCGTTGCCGAGGGCGTCCACTTCCAGGCCCGAGTCGTCGGCCAGCGTCCAGAGTCCGGCGGCCAGGGCGGTGAACATGGCCTTCTTGATGGCGTTGGCCTCGAAGGTGGCGCCGTCCTCCTCCACGGTCGGAAGCGGGTGGGGCCATTCGCGGGGGCTGACGATCTCCAGCCCCGGCAGGTTGAGGATGGCGCGGATTTCGCGCAGCTTGTGGGCGTTGCCGGTGGCGATTAACAGTTTCATGAAGGACTTACTTTACCATGCCGGGAGGAGAGGGGAAAAGCAAAGAAAGTGGACTGGGGGTCAGTGGCCCCGGAGGCGGTGCTGCGCGGGGGTGAGGCCGGTGGCGGCCTTGAAACGCTTCATGAAGTGGAACTTGTCGTGGTAGCCGCAGGTGCGCGCGATGTTCTCGACGGTGCGAGCGTCGCTCTCCAGGAGCGCGGCCGCCCACTCGATCCGGCGTGCGGCGCGGAACTTGGCGGGCGAGCTCCCGGCCAGTTCGCGGAAGCGCTTGCGGAACCGTTCATGGGAAAGGCCCAGCTGCCGGCTAAGGTCCACCCAGTCCGGGTAGGCGGCCAGGTCCCGCCCGAGGAGCGATCTGGCGGCCGCCAGCCAGTCGCGGTCCGCCGGGCCGAGGCCGGGCCGATGGGCGGCGGTCCACGCGTCCGCCAGGAACGCCTGCAGCAGGCCCACGCGGTGAAGCGCGGTATCGTCGCCCGGATTGCACGCGGGCGCGACGACGGCTTCCAGGCGGCCCCACCACACCGCGACGGGATCGAGATGCCAGACGGGGACGTGGGGGGAAAGCAGTCCGCCCTTCAGCCACAAGTCGAACGCGGGACCGTCGAACTGGACGAAGATCTCGCTCCAGGGCGTTTGCGGGGCGATCGCGTAGCGATAGGCATGCCGGGGAAACATGAGGATCAGGTCGCCCGCACCCACTGCGCGGCTGGACGCTGCCTGGCTGTGGAAGACGGCTCGTCCGGATTTCACGTAGACGAGCGAATAGGTGTCCCACCGCCGCAGGCCCATGGGGCGCTCCGGCGTCACATCGAGATGACGCCCGGCATACGTGATGCGCCCCAGCGGCGTCGCTTCGGCCCCGCGGTAGGCGGGGCCGCTCAGGGGCAATTTGCCGGCATAGCGGTGCATGACCAAAATATACATCGCCTGACCAAACAGTTCAAGTGCGCTGGCGCGCGCGATATGGAAAAATGGGAAATAGTGCAAACATCAGGAGCCCATGAGGACACAACTGGTTCGATGGATGGCGGCTTGCCCCGCGGCGAGCCTGTTCTACTGCGGGATGGCAGCTGTCCTGGTCGCGGGATTCGTTTCGCGGGCTGAGGGGGCGCCCAACACCGCGACCAGCAGCGGGTATTGGACCAACGCGGCCATCTGGTCCGCGGGGACAACCCCGCAAGCAAGTCACGACGTGGTTATTCCCGGGGGCATCACGGTGACCAATACCGGCCTGGCCACCCATTTCGTCAACTCGCTGACCATCACCGGCACGCTGACGCACGCGGCGAACGGGAACTACCCCAGTCCCGGCGAGCAGCACAAGATCGTGATGGTGGTCAGTAACGATCTGATCATCGCCTCCGGCGGGGTGATCAACGTGAATGGAAAAGGGTACGCGGCCGGGCAGGGGCCGGGCAAGGGCGTCGGCAGCTACGCCAGCGGGAGCCATGGCGGAATCGGAGGCCGGTACAGCTCCGGCTTGCTCGGGGTGACGTATGGCGCCTGGACTGCCCCGACCAACCTCGGCAGCGGGGGGGCGACCTGGGGCAACGGCGGAGGCTGCGTCATTTTCACGGTAGCCGGAACCACGTTCATCCACGGTTCCCTCAGCGCTTCCGGAACCAACGGGACGGGCAATGGCTCCACCGGATCGGGCGGGAGCGTCTATCTGACGACCGCCTATCTGTCCGGTTCGGGCGTTCTCCAGGCCAATGGCGGTTCGGAATTCAGCGGGGGCGGGGGCGGCCGGGTGGCGGTGATCCTGACCTCGGGCAACGATTTCGGAAGCGTGGCGATGAGCGCCTTCGGCGGCTTGTCGGGCGGCAGCAAGAATGCGCCGGGCACGGCGGGTACGGTATACAGGCAGACCCAGGCGCAAGGCGCGGGCGGCGGCACGCTGATCGTGGACAACAACGGCCTGGCTGTGGCGCCGGACGTCACGACCGCGATTCCGACCGGGCAAACGTGGTCCGTCTCGAACCTGGTGCTCAACAGCCAGGGCATCCTCGAGGTCGGCGCGGGGCGCACCCTGAACCTGCGGGACGCCGTCACCTCCACCAACGCCGTCGCGACCGGCGGGCTGCGGCTCAACGGCGGGAGACTGGAGCCGGTTTCGGGAACGCTGAGCATCACCAATTGGGCGCTGATCGTGGATGGCGCGCACGCCCTCACGGGCCGAGTGACGGTCCAGGCGGGCGGCCGCATCCGTCATAGCGCCAACACGTCGAACGATCAGTACCGGATCGACCTTGCCCTCGACGGCGACCTCGCCGTGCTGGCGGGCGGGGAGATCAACGTGGACCTGTTGGGGTATGCGCCGGTACGAGGGCCCGGCGCCGGCACGAACGCCTACGCCAGCGGCAGCCATGGAGGATTGGGCGGGAAATACGGGATCGGCTTGCTGGGCAAGACCTACGGCTCGATCACGGCTCCGGTCCATCTTGGAAGCGGCGGTTCCACGTTCAACGGCGGCGGCAGCGCGCGCATCACGGTTTCGGGGACAACCACCCTGCACGGCGTCATCAGCGCCGGCTCCGTCTCCAACGACACGTCCCAGGGCGCAACCGGCTCGGGCGGAAGCATCCTTCTGACGACCGCCCACCTGGCCGGCGCGGGCTTGATCCGGGCCAACGGCGGCGGGGGCAGCTTCAGCGCGGCGGGCGGCGGCCGGGTGGCCGTGATCCTGACCGCGGGCAGCGATTTCGGCGGCGTGACCATCACGGCCCACGGCGGCAAGAGCGGCAACGGCAACCCGGGCGGCGCGGGAACCGTTTACCTGCAGACGCCGTCGCAGGGCGCGGGCAAGGGCACGGTGACGCTAGACAACAACGGTCAGACCCTCGCCGTGGCCACGCCCATCCTGCCGCAGACGAATGCGGTTCCCGGCGAACTGGGGGAGGTGGCGCTCATCGTGACCAACCGCGCCATGATGCTCCTGACGGCCAGCACGGCCGCGCGAAGCCTGAGTGTGGCCCAAGCCAATGACCGGCTCGACCTGGGCTCGACGGGAGCGGTGCTGACGGTCTCGGCCTTGAGCGTCAACGGAACGGCCTACACCCGCAGCGGGATGTATACGACAAACAACTGGAACGGCTACACCCCGGTTCCCTCGAACGTCAGCGGCGCCGGCGCGATCTACCTCCAGGTCCCGCCGGAGGGCGCGCTGATCTATATCCGGTGACCCTTGTGCCGCGACGCGCGTTCGGCAAGGGAGGAACGGAAAGGAACGATGCATACCATTCTGCAAGACAAACCCCGCCTAGGGCTGGTGGGACTGGCCTACGGAGGATATAACCTCGGTGAGGAGCGGGGGCCGGGCAAGCTGGCCGAGATGCGCCAGCGGTTGGCCGCTCACCCGGTCGAGACGGTTGCGGCCGGGCCATTCGTTCTCACCGAGGCCGATGCCCGCACGGCGGGCCGGGAGCTTGCGCAGGCGGACGTGGACTGCATCCTGGCGGTGATCACGACGTTTGTGCCCGATCACTTCATCGTCGCGCTGCTCGACGCCTGCGACAAGCCCGTCTTCCTGTGGTGCGTTGAACGCGAGCTGTCCTGCATTTCGGTAGTCTGCGGGCCGTTGATCACCGCCACGCTCTACGAACTCGGCAAGCCCTGCGCCATTGCCGCCGCGGACATCCCCGGGGGCGTTCCGCCCTCTGCGGTCCCGCCTGAAAAGGCGATGAAGGACCTTCTTGTCTTTGCCCGCGCGGCGCTGATGAGGCGGCTGCTTCGCGAGCTTCGCGTGGGCTACTGCGGCGGCAAGAACGGGATCATGTTCAGCATGAGCGCCGACGACTACACGCTCAAGCAGCGCTTCGGCGTCACGACGGTCACCCTCCCGGTCGAGGCGTTCTACCAGGCCGCCGAAGCGGTACCGGCCGCCGACGCCGAGGCGGCTTGGCGCGAGATCCGGGGCGCCGTCGGCGGCTGCACGGCGCAGGAGGCGGACGGCGTGCTTTCCGCCCGCTACTACCTGGCCGCCCGGCGCCTTTGCGACGAGCGCGGCCTGGCCGCGCTCTCGCTGAACTGTTTTCCGCACCTCAAGTCGAAGATCTGCCTGGCCCTGGCGAAACTGAACGACGGCGGCATCGCGGCGGCCTGCGAAGGCGACCTGCATTCGACCATTCTGATGCACCTGCTCTCGCGGGTCAGCGGCCAGGCCGCCTTCAACGGGGACTGGCTGCGCCTGTTCGAGGACGAGCGTGCGGTGCTGTTCTCCCACTGCGGCGCGGGTGCGTTCTCGCTGGCCGCCTGTCCGGGCGCCGTGCGGCTCCAGGCGTCAATCGAGACGAACGACGGGCTGGCGGTCTGCTATCCCGCCGCCCCGCGCGGGCCGGTGACGCTGGTGAACCTGATGGGCGCGCGGGACACGTTCCGGCTGGCGGCCATGTGCGGCGAGAGCCTGCCGACCGACACGCGCTACGAGGGCACGCCGCTCAAGGTGCGGTTCGACGCCTCGCCGGACGCGATGCTGCAGCAGATCGCCCGCTGCGGCGCGGGTCACCATTGGAACGGCGTGTTCGGCGACTACACCCGCGAACTGGCCCTGCTGTGCGACTGGTGCGGGGTCGCGTGGACCCGGGTGGGGCCCGCGCCGCAAGCGGGGCTGCCATGAAAGCGAGCAGGGCGTTTTTCAAGAGCCTGAATTCCGGCCGCAGGAGCTGTCAACCATGAACCGGCACCCAACGATCATCAACCCTTCCCTGCCCCCCCGGCCCCGCATCGGCCTGTTGCCGACCGGCCACCTGATGTACTGGGGGCAGTTCCCGGGCCTCAGGGAAAAGGGGCTGGCCATGCTCCAGGCGCTCCAGGCGAAGCTGTCCGCCTTCGGCGAGGTCTTTGTCCCTGAATTGGCCGATACCCCCGAAAAGGCCGAAGCGGCCGGCCGTTTCTTCAGGGACAAGGGCGTGGACATCGCGCTCGTCTTTCCGCTGGGCTACACCACCGGCATGGTCATGGTTCCGGCGGTGAACGACCTCGCCGCGCCCATCCGTCTGCTGAACATCCACGCCGACAGCGCCTACGACTACGCGACGGCCGACACCGCCGAGTATCTCTTCCATGAAGGCCCCTGCTGCATCCCGGAATATGCCGGCACGCTCGTGCGCCTCGGCAAGCCTTTCCGGGTGATTTCCGGCCATTTTGGCCAGGAGCGGGTGTGGCGGGAACTCGGCGCCGACATCCGCGGGGCCGCGGCGGCGCGGGTTTTCCGCGGGCTGGCCTTCGGCGTGATCGGCAACACCTACACGAACATGACCGACATGCCCGTCGACGAGCACCGCGTGCTCAAGGCCACGGGCCGGCTGCTCAAGCGCCCCGAAGTCGAGGAAATCGAGGAAGCCTACGGCCGCGCCACGGCCTCGCAGGTCCAGGACATGGTTCGCCAGTTTCGGGACATGTACGAGGTGGACGCCACCGTCACCGATGAGCATCTCGGGTTCTCGGCCCGGGTTGCCGTGGCCTACGACGAGGTGATCCGCAGGCACGACATCGGCGCCTTCGGCTACTACTGGTGGGGGGAGAAGGAGCTGATCACCCAGCTTCGGTCGCAGTCGGCCCTGGCGGTGTCGCGCCTCGCGGCGCTGGGGCGGCCCGGCGTCACCGAGGGGGACGTGAAGACCGCCATGGCCATGAAAATCCACGACTTGCTGGGGGCGGGCGGCATGTTCCTGGAATTCTTCGCCATGGACTACGAGGCCGACGTGCTGCTGGTGGGGCATGACGGGCCGAGCAACATCAACGTGGCCGCCGGCAAGCCCAGGCTGCAGCACCTGGCGGTGCATCACGGCAAGACCGGGCACGGGCTGGGCATCGATTTCAGGATGAAGCAG
This sequence comes from Kiritimatiellia bacterium, assembly GCA_044346855.1. Taxonomy (GTDB): domain Bacteria; phylum Verrucomicrobiota; class Kiritimatiellia; order CAIKKV01; family CAIKKV01; genus CAIKKV01. The sequence continues at coordinate 3,373 of JBIIYJ010000042.1, read as the reverse complement.
GGGCCGGTCACGCTGCTGAACCTGACGCAGGTTGATGCGGGCGACACGTTCAAGCTGATCTACACGGCGGCCGAGGTGGTGGAGGGCCCCATCCTGAACATCGGCAATCCGAACTGCCGGGTGAAGCTGGGGCAGCCGTTGCCCGAGTTCATGGACGCCTGGTGCCGGCAGGGCCCGAGCCACCACCTCTCGCTGGGCATCGGCGCCACGGCCCGCGAGATCGAGGTGTTCGCGGAGGCGATGGGTTTCAGGTGCGTGCGGGTGTAGGAAGACGAGGTGACAGGTGAGCAGTTTGAGGTGTCAGGGCAGAATCGCCCGAACGGCGCTCCTCCGCCCGGGTGTGGAGGCGGACTATGACCGGCTGCATGCGGCGGTCTGGCCGGAGGTGCTGGGGGCCATCACGCGGGCGGGCATCCGCAACTACAGCATCTTCCGGCACGGGCGGCAGCTGTTTTCCTATTTCGAACTGCCGGAAGGCTCCGGCCTGCCGGAGGCTATCCGCGTCCTGCTGGCCGACCCCGCCTGCGCGCGCTGGGAGGAGCTGATCAGGCCCTTGCAGGAGCCTTGCGCCAACGGCGCGGACGGGACGAAGTGGACATCCATGGACGAGGTATTTCATCACGCATGAATGTATTTGACTGCAACTGCTGGTATGGTCGCCCGCCCCGTCCGCCCTTCCGGTTTGCCGCCACGCCGGCCGAGCTGCTGGGGCAGATGGATTTCTGCGGCGTTGCCGCGGCGCTGGCCTATCACGCCAATCAGCGGTTCGGCGCGCCGCAGGTCTATGACCGCGTGGCGCTGGACGACCTGCGCGGGCAGCCGCGGCTGTTCCCGGTCCGGACCCTGTTGCCGCCGCAGACGGGCGAGCTCCCCGCGCCGGCCGCGCTGCTGGCGGAGCTGCGCCGGGACGGCGTGCGGGCCGTCCGCGCCTTTCCCGGCGAACACCGCTACCGGCTCGATGGCCTGACCTTCGGGGCGCACCTGGAGATGCTGGCGGCAAACCGCATTCCGCTGCTGGTCAAGGCCGACTGCCTGGCCATCGGCGCTCTGCTGCGCGACTGCCCCGACCTGACCGTGGTCGCGATGAGCCAGGGCCCGCACAGCGTCGAGCGCTACCTGCGGCCCCTGCTTGACCGCTACGCGAACCTGCACCTCGACACATCGGGCCTGCTGGTTGAAGGGCTGATCGCGGAATGCGTGGCGCGCTACGGCGCGGGGCGGCTCGTCTTCGGCTCCGGCGTTCCCGACAACGCCGCCGGGGGCGCGCAGCACGGGCTTGCGGGGGCCGACATCGCCGAGGACGCGCGGGCGGCCATTGCCGGCGGCAACCTGCGGCGGTTGCTGGGCTGGGCGGGGCCGATCGCGGATCCCGCGCCCGTGCGCGCGGCTGCGGAGGCCGGCCAGGCCGCCGCGTCGGAGAAGGCGTGGCGGATCGTGGACATGCACGGCCATTGGGCCGAATTCCCGGGCGCGTACCTGCCGGCCGCCGGCGAGGCGCGCATGCTGGCGGCGCTGGACCGCGGCCACGTGCGCACGATCGTCTGTTCCGCGCACGAGGCGTTGTTCGGCGACGTCGCGCGCGGCAACCGTGTCATGCAGGCGGCCATCGATCGGAACCCCGGACGCGTCCTGGGCTACTGGGCGGTGAATCCGCATTACGAGGCTTCCTGGAAGCAGGCGCCGGCGGACCTTGCACCTGCGCGCGGTTTTGTCGGCTTCAAACTCCTGCCGGACTATCATGCTTATCCGGTGGAGGGGCCGCGCTACGCCCCGGCATTGGAGCACGCCAACGAGCAGGGGCTGTGCGTGATGATCCACACGTGGGGCGGCAGCGCCTGCAATTCGCCTCAGCAGGTCGATCGGCTGGCCCGGCGCTATCCGAAGGCGCGCCTGCTGATGGGGCATGCGGGCTTTGGCGACTGGGAGACGGCGGCGGGCATTGCGCGGGAGCATCCGAACGTCTACCTGGAATTGACCGCGGTGTATGCGGCCCATGACTTCTCGGTGCTGCCCGCCGGCAGCGGCACGCCATCGGCGCTCGGGTCGGCCCTCCACGTCAACGGGGTCATCGAATACTTCGTCGAAACGGCCGGCTCGGAAAAGATCCTCTTCGGCACCGACCTGCCGTGGTATAGTCCGGATTACGCGGCGGGGGCGGTGCTTTACGCGCGGATCGGCGAGGCGGACAAGCGAAACATCCTGTACCGGAATGCGGAACGTTTGTTGGAAGCGTGCAAGGCGAGGGGCGGCGCAGGGGAACGCAGGAGGCTGGCATGAAACGGAATTGGATTGGCAACAGCAGCATGAATCTTCTGGTGGACTACTATCCGGAGGTTCAGTTCCGCCCGTACGGCGCGACCTGCACGCTGGAGAATACGGTGCCGTGGCTGAAGCAACTCGACCTGGGCTACCTGTGCATGTACGCCAAGGGGCATAGCGGGTACACCACCTGGAGCAGTTCCCTGCACACCGCGCACCGCATGCTCGGGCAGGACATGGTGCGCCTCTTCCGCGAGGCGACCCGCGCGGCCGGCTGCAAGCTGGTGCTCTACTACAGCGGCCTGCTCGACGGCGTAGCCGGCGTGCGCCACCCCGACTGGCGCATGCTGGATCTCGACGGCACGCCCAAGAATCCCTTCGCCAAGCACAAGATGGACTTTTTCCTGAGCTGGGCAATCTGCCCGCTGAGCCCGTATTGGGACGAGGTCGTGAAGGTGCATCTCGACGAACTGATGGCCTATGAGCCGGACGGTTTCTGGGTGGATGGCGATTGGCCCGGGCCCTGCTATTGTCCGCGCTGCCAGGCGCGGTTCCGTGCCGAGTCCGGCTGGACCGGCCCCTGGTCGGAGATGGTGAAGCGTCCGGACTTTAACGCCGCCTATCTTCCGTTCTGGAAGCGACTCGAGCATGAATGGCGAACGACGTTCAGCGCCTACGTGAAGGAAAAGAACCCGAATTGCCTTTACAGCGCCGGCAATGTCAGTGCGCGCCGGGAGTTCGCCGCGCCGTTCGACTGGCGCAGCGGCGACTTCTTCTCGCCCGGGTTTTTCAATCTCCAGGAGATCGCCCACATGATGCGGTGGTACGGGACGCTGGACGTGCCGTATGACGCCTACGTGTGCGACACCAATTATACGCACGCGCGGCCCGGCGAGACCAGTCGCTCCAAGCCGCTTGACCGCATGCTGCAGGAGGTCTCCACCGTGGCTGCCAACGGCGGCGCGGTCGGGTACTGGACCTATCCCTCCGGCGCCGGGGCGCTGACGCCTTCGCGGATGCGAAAGGCCGCAAGGGTGCGGGAGTTTCTGCGCGAGCGGGAGGCCGTGTTCCTGGATACCCGGACCCTCGGCTGGACGGGTATTGTCGCCAGCGA
>JBIIYJ010000241.1:0-8478 GCA_044346855.1 Kiritimatiellia bacterium | reverse complement strand
CGCGCCGAGCTCGAGGCCGGTCACGATGTCGCTCTCCTCGCCGCGGGCCGTTACCATGATAATGGGGATGGCGGCGGTTTTGGGGGACTTCTTGAGGTGGCGGGTGACGTCCAGTCCGTCGAGCTCGGGCATCATCAGGTCCAGGAGCACGAGGTCGGGGGGCTTGAGGGAGATCAGTTTCACGGCCTCTTCCCCGTTCGACGCCGTCGTTACCGCGAATCCCTCCTGGGTCAGGCGGAAACGGATCAGCTCGAGGATGTCCTCCTCGTCCTCGACCACGCAGATGGTTTTCTTGCTCACAACAGGTCCTTTTGCCCGTTCTCGTTTTCTATACGTTACCGGAACGGCGGGGCGGGGGGAAGCGCCATCGTGTTAGAAGACGGTTAGGGCCGGGGCGCGGAGCGCCGCCGCTCCGAGGCCCAGGTGGTCCAGATGCTGATCTCGTAAAGCAGCGTGAGCGGCAGGGCCAGGATGAAGAGGCTGACGGGGTCCTGGGTGGGCGTGATGATCGCCGCGAGGATGAGGATGAAGACGATGGCGTGGCGGCGCTTGGCCCGGAGCTGCTCCGAGGTGAGGATGCCCAGGTGGCCCAGCAGCATGACCGCGAGCGGCAGCTGGAAGGTCAGGCCGAAGGCCGCCAGGACCAGGAGCACGAAGCGGACGTAATGGGTGGCCCACCAGTAGTCCTGGGCCGGCCCCATCCAGGCGCTGAACCACAGCATGATCCGCAGCGAGGGGGGCAGCATCAGGAAGGCGGCCAGCGCCACGCCGCATAAAAAGAGGAACGCAGAGGCGATCAGCGCCCCGGTGACGGCGCGCCGCTCCCGCCGCGTCAGCCCCGGGAAGACGAAGCCCGCGAACGCCAGCAGCATGAACGGCAGGGCCAGCACCAGGGCGCTCCACAGGGCCGTGGACATGGCCAGCTGCATGCCGGCGGTCGGCTCGGGGAGCTGGCGCAGGAAGACGGCCGGGTCGAGGCCGATCGCTTCCAGCGGAAGCGTGAGCCAGCCGAAGATGCGGGGCGCCAGCGGGAGGGTCACGGCCAGGGCCGCGACAAAGGCCAGGGCGGCGCGGAACAGCGCCCGGCGCAGATCCCCGAGGTGCTCGAAGAAGGTCATGGCCGGGAGGGGCTCCTCGCCGTCAGCCGGCCCGGGGGGGATCGGCGCGGTCGGACCCCTCGGGGGGGCCGGAGGGATCTGTTCCGGTTTTGGTGTGGCTGGGTTTGTCTGCATAATCCTCGGGCGGAGGCTGCTCGGCGTCCCCGGATTCATCCGCAGGGGACTCCGGGGCGTCCTCGGCGCCCTCCATCAGCTGGCCCTTGAAATCCTGGACGGCCCTCTGGAACTGGGAGGTGGCGCGGCCGATGAGGCGGGCGATTTCCGGCAGGCGCTTCGGGCCGAACAGCATCAGGGTCGCGATGCCGATCATGGCGATTTCCCAACCGCCGAGCGAATCCAGGAAGGCTAATGGTAGTGCCGGATTCATGGTCTCCAAAAAAAAGAAAGGCGGATGGTGAATCCGCCTTTCCCGTTGCACCGCTATCCGGTCCGCTTATTCGTAAATCGCGAAGTCGGCGCGGCGGTTCTGGCTCCAGTCGGACTCCGAGTGGCCCGGGGAGGCCGGCTTCTCTTCGCCGTAGCTGAGGGTCTGGATGCGCCCCTCAGGCACGCCGACGTTCAACAGGTAGGCCCGCACGGCCTGCGCCCGGCGTTCGCCCAGCGCCATGTTGTATTCGGCCGTTCCGCGCTCGTCGCAGTTGCCTTCGATGACGACCTTGTAGCCGGGGTTGTCGTTCAGCAGCGCCGCGACCTTGTCCGCCTTGGCCGTCTCGGAGTCGTCCAGCTGCGCGCTGTCAAACTTGAAGGAGACCGGGTCCAGCTTGGCGTCCACAAGAGTGCCACGCTCGTCCGTGCGAATCTCGGGCGGGTCGACTTCCGTGCCGATCGGGCCGCCTTCTCCGCCTCCGCCGCCGAACTGGCCGCCGGGCTCGAGCGTGACGGGGCCCAGGCCTGCCGGGGGTTGTTTCTTGCGGCAGCCGGTGCCGGCGACCATGGAGACGAGAAGAAGCAGACCCAGCAGTTTCAGACCTTGTTTCACGATCACGGCAGTTCTCCCATTTATAAAACGTTACGTCAGGGCAGGAGGGGCGACCAAGCCGCACTTCGCCACCCACCCTCGACTTTCATCAACGGTATAGAAGGCTTGCCCTTTGTGTCAAGAATATAGATGGTGTTTCCGCCACCCGAGGTGCGGGTGCAGACGATGTGGCGGCCGTCGGGCGCCCAGCTCGGGTCCTCGTAATTGTCGCCGTCCCCGGTCAGGTCGATCAATTCGCCCGATTCCGGGGAGTAGACGCAGATCCGGTAGCGACCCGCGCGGCGGCTGCAGAAGGCGATGCGGCCGTCCGGGCCCCAGGCGGGGGAGACGTTTTCCGAGCCGGCTAGGTTCAGCTTGGTCCGCTCGCCCGTGTCCCGGTTGAGGATGTAGAGCTGGGGCGAGCCGCTGGAATCGGAGACGTAGACCAGCCGCCGGCCGTCGGGAGCCCACGAGGCGCCCGTTTCGGCCGCGGCCGTGTGGGTGATGCGGAAGAGGCGGCCGCCGCGGCGAGGGGGGCGCAGGATGTAAAGCTCGGGGTTGCCGTCGAAGGAGAGCGTCATCGAGATTTCCTGGCCGGTCGGGGAAAAAGCCCCGCTGGTGTTCAGCCCGTTGAAGCCCGACAGCAGGTTCATCTCCCATTTGGTCACGTCGATCGTGTAAAGGTCGGGGAAACGCCGGCGGTAGGAGGTGAAAACCACCGTTTTGCCGTCCGGCGACCAGGACGGGTAGAGGTTGAGGCTGCGGTCCTTGGTGATCTGTTTCAGGTTTTCGCCGTCGGAATCGCAGATATAGAGTTCCCAGGAGCCGGAGCGGTTGCCGGAGAGGACGATCTTCGAGGCCAGATAGGGCTTTTCATCCGCTACGGCCTTCAGGAGAGCGTCCGCCACCTGGTGGGCCAGCCAGCGGGGGTCGCCATCTTTCGCGGTGAAGGTGCGGCTGAAGCTGGCGGACCGGACCTCGATGCGGGCGGAGGCGGGCGGGGCGAAGACGCCCGTGACCGGGTAGGCGCCTCCCTCGGCGACCACGGTGAAGGCGCCGGAGCGGGTGAGGTCGTTCTGGAGCGTTCGCTTGAAAAGGGCGCCCGGCTGGCCGTCGGCCTGGAGGCCGGCCAGATCGACGGATAAACCGGCTTGTTTGACCACCTTGATCTGGCCTGAAGCGGGTTCAAGAAGCAGGCCGGCCGCAAGAAGGACGGCGCATAGGACGGGTGTTTTCATAAGCCATCTCATAGCGAAGCCAAATGGGAGTGTCAATGCCAAAGACTTCGGGCTTTCCTATTCAGCCCGTTTTCACTAGATTGCAGTCCTGCCCAGGAGATTCATGAACAAACGACTCGTGTTTTTGCTGACGGGATTCTGCGGCCTGGCCTGTGCCGCCTCGGCCGCCACCTCGGCTTGTACCCTCGCCTATTTCAACCTCGCTGGGGTGGCCGACGGCGAACGGGTGGCCACCGCGGTGGCGTCGATCGATGCCGCGCCGGGCTTCGACGCCGTGCTCGCGGAAAGGCCCGGCGTGGAGTCCTGGCGCACCTTGCCGGCCGACGTTGAGCCCGGCCAGTGGCTCAGCCTGGTCAAGGTCAAGTTCGGCCAGCAGTGCGACTTCCTGCTCTTTCGCTTCGCCGACCGCGACGGCACGGTCGCCTACGCCGGCCGGCGGCCGTCGCGGGTGCGGGAGGTCAAGTACTACTATTCCGTTCCGCCGGGGCCGGACCAGATTCCGGAAAATGCCATCCGCGAAACGGCCACGGACTACGTCTTCCGCCAGTCGAACGAGACGGCCCGCGCGCGTCCGCCCCTGCAGATCACCGTGGAAGCCTGGGCCGAAGCGGGGGGGCCCGGCGCCGAGCCGGGCGGCTCGTCGATGCGGATCGACGTCCTGGAGGCGATGGCCTATGCCGCCGCCTACGAGGCCGGCTGGCAGCCCACGGCGGCCAAGGCGGCCGCGTCGATCCGGCTCTCCGCCCGTGAGGAGATGGGGCTCTTCATCGCCACCCGGGCCGTTCCGGAAGCCGGGGGGGCCGGCTGGCTGCGGCGCAACATTCCGCGGGAGGCGTTCTATGATCACCTGGCCCGGCTCTTTTTCCGTCTCCGGCAGCCGGCCGTGATTCTCGAGTCGGCCGCCTTCGGCTCGCGCGACGAAAAGGCGATCGGCTGGCGCGAGGGCCGGGTGATCCTGGCCTCCGCCGACGGGTTCAAGGCCGTCCAGCCCGCGTCCGGCCTTGCGACCGCGGTTTCGTCCAACGACGCCGCGCTTCCCGCGCCGGGCCGGCTCCGGGTGGAGGCGGGCCGCACGGTCACGGCCGTCGACCCCGCGGGGAAGGCTCTCTGGTCCTACGATCCCGGCGAGTTCCTGGTGAATCCGCCGGTCGAGCTCGAGGGCGCTGTCGTGGTGGCCGCCAAAAACGGGTCGATCGCCGTGCTGGACGCCGCCACGGGCGCGGTCCGGGTCCAGCGCGCCTGGCCCACCTGGCTGCTCGGGATCGGGGCGATTCCCTCGAAAAACGGGGTGCTGGTGGCCTGCACGGACCTGCGCCGCCGGCTCACCCTGCTTCGCGCAGACGACCTGAAGCCGGTCCGCGAGGTGGCGTTCCCCTGGGCGCTGGCCGGACCCGTCTTCCACGGCGACCGGGTGCCGCTGGCCTGGGCGCTCTCGGCCGCCGGGGAGCCTGACGGGCTCGTCGCCGAAATGGAAACAACCTCCGCGCCGGGCGGCCCCGCCGTTTTGGTCCAGGACAAGGACGGATTCCTGCACGCCGTCGCGATCCCAGCCGAATAGGAGCTTTTTGTGAGAACACCGCGTTTGATCCCGACCCTGCTGGCGGCCGCCTGCGCCGCCGCCGTGGTCCCGTTTTGCGCCTGCCTGGCCGACCTCAAGGGGTGGGACGGGGGGGAGGACCAGGGCGACCTGGTGAAGGGCCTCGAGACGATGCTGGGCAAGCAGACCGAGGACCTGGACCTGCTCCGGCTCAGCCATTACACCGAGCTGAACCGCTGGGAGGGCGTGGCGCCGGAAAAACCTGAAAAGGGTACAGACCTGGCGGCCTTCGCCTGGCAGGAGGCCGGGCAGCAGGCGGTGCCTCCGCGCGTGCTGGTCAGGCCGCTGGGGTCCGGGGCGGCCCGGACCGTGCTGGCCGTACCCGAGACGCGCGACTACCGCGTGTGGCTGGGCTACAGGGCCGAGCCGGGCAAGCCCCATCCCGTGACGCTGACGGCGGGCGGCGCGACGGCCACCGGCCACGTGTATGGCGCATTCGCCCTGACCCGCGAGCGCGGGGAGGACCAGGAGAAGGCGCGGCCGGTCCGGTTCGAGGACGAGCTGGCCCGGATGAACGCGCCCGCGGGGCCCGTGGTGATCTGGGAGTACGCGGATCTCCGCCTGCAGGCGGGAACCACGACCCTGGCCCTGGAATCGGCCGACCCGGCCTCCCGCGTGGACGGCGTTTTCCTGACGGCCAGCAAGGCGTTCGCGCCCAGCAAGTCGCACATGGCCGGCGAGGGGAACCTGTACAAGAGCTGGTACCGGGTGCGCGCGGCGGGAACCGGGGGGATCAAGGCGCAGGGGGTGGACGCCATGCTGGGCTACCACTGGGCGCGGGTTTATGACGGGGAGAAGGAGCCGTCCTGGCGCATGGCGCTGGGGTCGCAGGACAAGAAGGGATTTGTTTCCGAAGAGGGCGCCAAGGCCCTGCCCGAGGGCGTCTGGACGCGCTGGGTGGACTGCACCGAGGATGTGATGAACGGGCCGTGGGCGCGGGGGGGCGGGCCCTGGGCCACGGGCCGGTTCGAATTCAAGGGCGTGAAGAAGGGGGAGGCGGAGGTGCAGCTGGCCTGGCATCCGCACGAGGGGGCCGTGCTGAAGACGATCAAGCCCGGGATCGCCGAGGGGTCGGCCGTCTGCATGATTCCGCTGGAGGGGCTGTGGCAGTCGCCGGTCTCCGGCACCGGCACACCGGCCGGCGTCTGGGGCATGCGGCGGGTGGAGGCCCTGGCGCGGCTGGAGACCGCGGGGGACGTGCACAAGCGCCATTTCCAGTGGGGCGGCGAGGCGCTGGCCAAGCTGGGGCTGAAGGAGGGGGCGCCCCTGCCGAAGCGGCCGGCCTTCACCACGGGCTGCACCGCGGCGCCGGCGGACCGCGAGACGGCCTACCGCATGCTGGCGCGGCTCGGGATCAATACCCTGGGCATCCAGGACGAAGCGCTGCGCCGCGAGCTGGGGCAGGAGGACACGGTTTTCATCGGCGCCAACGATTCGCAGTACCTGATGAATTCCCACGACCCGCTGGACCCCGCCGCGGAGCGGAATTTCGAGGCCACCCTGCGCGGGCGGGCGGCGGCGATCCTCAAGGGGAAGGAGTCGGCCCCGCCGCTGGTGACGCTGAAGATGGGCGACGAGATCGGCGCGGTGGCAGGGGCGGCTTCCATCAACGGGCTGGAGACGCTGAAGAAGGCGTTCCACGACTACCTGCGGGCCCGGCTGGCCGAGCGGGAGACGGACGCGGCCGCCTGGTACGGCGCGGAGACCGTGGAGGAGCTCCCGTATCTCGGTGAGGCGCCGGAGCGGGCGAGCCTGTTCGAGCGGCGGCTGTTCTATGATTGTTCCCGTTTCAAGTTCGTGGTCACCGCGCTCTATTACGCCCAGCTGACCCGGGCCGCGGAGCGGGTGTTCCCGCGCGTGCGGACCTACTGCAATTTCTCGCCGCACCCGCCGATGTTCGGCCAGCACATGAACGGGTCCGACTGGTTCGTGCTGACCCGGGAAGGCGGCGCGAACATGGCCTGGGGCGAGGACTGGGCCAGCGGCGGCAGCTGGGGGTTCGTGGGGCGCGAGGTGGTGAGCTACTACGGCGCCTGGGTGGAGTGCGCGGCCCGGACCCGCAAGCTGCCGGCCGGCTTCTATGTGGTGGGCACCATGGGCGGAACGGACAAGAAGATCTTCTCCCTGCTGCCGCGCGGGATCGACGAGCAGGCCCTTTATTCGTGGGGGCCGCTGTATTCCGTGGCGGACGGCCAGAATTCGTGGAGCGAGAGCAAGGCGGTCTACGAGGAGATCGCGCGCGGCACGCACGCCGTCGGGCCGGCCGACGCCATCATCGCGGACGGGGTCCGGGAGCCGCGGCGGGCGGCCCTGCTCTACAACCGCACGCATGAGATCTGGAACGGCGGCGAGAGCGGCTTCCAGTCGGAGCGCCTGCTCGAGTTCATGGCCCTGACCCATGCGCACATTCCGGTGGAGATCATCCTGGAGGAGGACTGCACCGAGGAGCGGCTCGCGGGTTACAAGGTCGTGTATATCCAGGGCCACAACCTCGAAGCGCGGCGCGTGGCGGCCCTGAAGCGGTGGGTCGAGGCGGGCGGCGTGCTGGTGGGGGTGGCGGGGACGGCGCTGCGCGACGAGAGCGACACGCCGACCGCGGCCGGGGCGGAGCTGTTCGGGGCGACCCAGGCGATCGCGGGAACCACGACGGGGAGCTGGCATCCGCAACAGCTTCCGGAGCATGTGGCGATCGACGTGGTGACGCTGCGGGAGAGCGAGTTGACGCCGGCCCTGGCGGCGGACGTGATCGGGCTGAAGGTCGAGCTGACGCCGACGACGGGGAAGCCGGTCGGGGTCTATTCGAACGGCGCATGCGCGGCGGTGATCAACACGGTGGGCAAGGGGCGGACCCTTCTGCTGGGGTTCATGCCCGGGCAGCTGTACAAGGGCACGGCGAAGGGCGGGGGCCACTACATGCTCGAGCGGCGGGGATTGGTGACGAAGCCGGCGGAGGCGGTCCTGGGGCGGCAGCGGGTGGAGTATTCCGAGCCGCAGACCGAGGTGTGGCTGTTCGAAACGGGGACGCAGGCGGCCGTGACGCTGAACAATGCCGCGTATTTCCTCGAGCCGGCCGACCGGGCCGTGACGCTGACCGTGCAGACGGAGCTGCCGGTGAAGGACGTGGTGTCGACCCTGAAAGGCCCGCTGGCGTGGAAGCGGGAAGGCGACCGCATCCGGGTCGATATGACCGCCCCCGAAACGGTGGACACGGTCATCTTCCGGTAGCATCCAGAAAGACCGATGAGGGGGAACGATGAGGGGGGCTTCGCAATGGCCACTCATCCCTTCCACTCATCCATCCCACTCATCGGCTTTCATAGGCCCTACGCCGGGGCAGGCGCGGGACAGAGAGATTACGGTAAAGATTACGGTAAAGACGAACGACCAAGCCAATATGCCATCGCAAAACCCTGCATGCAGATGATGTAGGGGCTCCGCTCGCCGGAGCCCGGGCTGCCCATGCGCGCGGGCGGCGCAAGACTGTTGCGGCATCAGGCGCCATGCCTGCGAGTACAGAACCGATGAGGGGGAGGGATGAGGGGGAACGATGAGGGGGGCTTCGCAATG
>JBIIYJ010000240.1:0-8482 GCA_044346855.1 Kiritimatiellia bacterium | reverse complement strand
CCGGGACGACCTTTTAAAAACATCACCAAACTATTATTTGACAAATAAAGCAGAAAAATGGTATTTCTTAGATATAAAGCGCTTGATAAATGGATATTCGGGGCGGATGGCATACGGCATGCAGGGGTCGATTTTTGCGAAGACAGGCGGCTTGGAATGCCGGCGCTGTAGGGGTAATTCCGTGTTCGGTAGTAGATTGATATCAGTCTCTAAGTGTGGGAAAACCGGAGATAGTGCCGATGAAAACGAACTGGATACGGGATATAGTCGCAGTGGCGGCCGTAACGGCGGCGTTAGTGGCCCAAACCGGGTATGGCGTGGACTATGTCTGGTCCGGCGGCGGGGACGGCAGCACGTTCTCCGATGCGGCCAATTGGACGCCATCGTCGGCGGCGCCCGTGGGGGCAGCGGATAGGGCCATTTTCAAAACCCCCGGGACATTCAACGTGAATGTAACCCAGGCTTTCACCAACGCCGGGGTAATGGTTCAACAGGGCAATGTCACATTTAACGCGGGAAGCGCCTATTTTTATACGACTGCGCTGCAGATCGGCACGCAAAAGTTCCATCAGGCCACGTTCACGATGATAACCTGCACCGGAAAGGTCGGGACGTTGGATGTGGGTCGTGTCTATGATCCCGCCACGGGAAATGGCACGGCGGGCTCTTTAAATCTATTGGCCAAGGCGCGATTAATTTCCGTCGGCCAGGTCAGCATTGGGTATTATAATGGTGCGGTAGCCTTGACCGGAACGGTCGTCGTCTCCGACTCGGCGTTATCGACGGCTTCGAATGCCAATATGTATGTCGGCTATGGCGGTGTTGGCCGTTTGAGCGTTACGAACGGAAGTCATGTCGACTGCAAGGTTTTTTCAATGAATGAAAGAAAGGGACTTACCAACTTCCCGATCCGCACGACGGTTCAAGTCGGTGGTGGAAGCGGGGCGTCGGTCCTTAAGATTTTTGGCGCGAACAGCCTTAATTCGGTAGGAACTTATCCTAACGGGTTTGAGTATATGAGAGAGCCCATAACCAGCGAAATCATTATCTATCCGGGCGGCGTTGTGCATGATGAGAACGGGCCGTTCATCTACTATCCCGGCAGCACGCTCACTTTGGCCGGCGGCGAGTTTTACGAGCGTTATAATAATCTTGTCTTTACAGGTTCTGTGTTTCGCGGCTCGGGGCAGGTCCGGGTGTTGTCCAAGGCGTATCCTCAATTCTATGTTTCGTTGCGGCCTTCGGCCGGCGTGTGCGACTGGCCGTGGGGTGCTGTGACGGTCACGAATTATGCGAAAATGAGTCCCGGCACCCCCGAATCCCCGATTGGCGCCATCGAGCTCAAGGATTGGAGCGGACCATTGGAGGTCCGGCCGAAATGCATGCTCGACTTCGACCTGGCCGGGACAGCGGCAGGTGAATACGACCGCATCCTGGCCACCAATGGAACGGTTTACCTCGGGCTCATGTCCAGCCCCGGCTCCGGCGGCGCGATCATCAACGTGGCGCTGACGAATAATTTCGTGCCGGTCAACGGCAATTATTTCGATGTGCTGACCTGCACGAACATCATCGAATCCGACCTCTCGCTCGTGACCTTCAACTGGCCCGCCCAGCCGGCGAACCTGACCTGGACGCCCAGCATCATCACGAACGTTGTTCCCCGATATACGAATGAAGTTCTTCGCTTGACCGTTTCCGGCGGAGCCCCCAAGGGGACGCTGATCACCGTCTGGTAATCCCTATGCGTTCGAACGCCTGATCAACCGTGGTAAGGGCAAGCGAAAAAACCGCCAGTTCAGGGCCAAGCGGCCAATAAGTTCGGAGAAGAAGACATGATAACAAGCGTGCGTAAAGCGGTGGTCCTGGCGCTGCTGTCCGGGCTGGTTCCCCTGGCGTCCCGGGCTGTGACCCTGTCGCAGTACTCCGTCCCCATCAGCGCCACGGCGACCACTCTGCCTTCCCCGGCCATTGTGCTGACGTGGAAGGGCGATTCGGTTGCCACCAACTGGGTTGTGTCCCGTCGCTATGCGGACGACTCGGGGGGAACCGGGGCTTTCAGTACGGTTGCCAATTTCGGCTCAGTCGCCGCCCTCACCATGAGCTACACCAACACGGGATTGTCCCTCGGCGCCGCGTATGAGTACCGCATCGTCAAGGCGGCCCCGGGCGTCACCGGCACGGGCTATATATTGGCGGGCCTCGGCGAGCCGCCCCTCGAGAACCGCGGCAAACTGGTGCTGATGGTGGACAACCGCTTCACCAATTCGCTGGCCCCGGAGCTGACCCGCCTCGTCAATGACTTGACCGGGGATGGCTGGGAAGTGCTTCGCCACGACGTGGACAATTCGCTGACGCCCCCGCAGATCAAGACGATCATCAAGGCCGATTACGATGCGGACCCTTCCGGCGTCAAATCCGTGTTCCTCTTCGGCGACCTGGCGGTGCCCTATTCCGGAGGGTACGATGTTACGCACGGCGACATGACGGCCGGGGCCCAGCCTTCCGACACCTACTACGGCGACATGAACAACGTTGGCGCCCCTGATTGGACCGACGTCAACACCGTGACGACTTACGCCGGGCAGACGGTCCGGGTCTATAAGTATCACAACCTGCCGGGCGACGGTAAATTCGATCAGGACTATGCGCCCGGCGATGGCGTTGTGGAGATCGAGGTCGGGCGCGTGGACCTTTCCGAGATGCCGGCCTTCAAGGTTTCCGAAACGGAACTGCTGCGCCGCTACCTGGCGAAAAACCATCGTTTCCGTCAGAAACAGTATGTACCCAACAAGCGTGTGCTGGTGCGGGACGGGTGGGGGGATGTTTACAGCATCGTCGACATTGACCACAATTATGCGTCGGTGGTGGGACTGACCAATTACTTTACGCCGCAATATCTTCCCGTCCTGGCGCATCCGGACTTCGCGGTCAATTCGTATCTCTGGGCGTATGGCGGCGGAGGCGGTTCCCCGCAGGGCATGTTGAACATTGCGACCAGCACGGATTATGCGAACAACGAGGTTAACGCCGTCTTCACCATCGGCTACGGTAGCTTTTGGCACGATTGGGACTATGCCAATGCCTACATGCGCGCCCCGCTGGCCGGCGAAGGGGCGGGCCTGGCCTGCCTTTATGCCAAGGGCGGGTGGTACCTCCACGATATGGGGCTTGGCCGGACGATCGGTTCGGGGGTCCGGCGGAGCATGTCCAGGGTCTGGGGCGGGACCGGCAATTCCGTGCGCTTGCATCAGTCCCTGATGGGGGACCCCACGTTGCGGGCCTCGTATGTAGCCCCTCCGACGAATGTGACCTTATCCGGGGCGACCGTTTCCTGGGGCGCTTCACCCGAGGCCGTGGAGGGGTATCATGTCTATCGCCAGGACGGCGGAACGGGGGCGTTCTACCGCCTGGATAACGCGGGAACAACCAACCTGGTGACCGGAACCTCGTTCACCGATCCCAGTCCCGTCGCGCAGAGCGTCTACATGGTCCGCGCCATCAAGCTGGATTCCTGCCCCAGCGGGTTGTTTTTCAATCCCAGCCAGGGCGTCACCGTGGCGTATCCCGCCGCCACAAAGACGATCACGGTGTCGACCGTCGGCGGTTTGCCCCAGACGTCGACCAATCTGTTGACCTTGCCAGCGGGCCGTTACCAGACGCTCACGGTCCCGTCCGAAACCATTCCCGGCGGCAGCGTGGTCTGCACGTGGACCGGCACCGGCAGCGTACCGTCAAGCGGCAAAGGCACGACGGTCACGGTTGTGCTGGACCAGGACTCCTCCATCACCTGGAACTGGGCGACCAATCCGACTTCCACGATGACGTTCAACTGGCCCGAGCCGGGCAAAACCTATGGCAGCTACGCAGGCTATCCCAACGTGCTGCCCATCGAGGTTTCCATCAGCGATGCGGATGGCGTGATTACCAACGTCCAGTTTTTCGACGACAATCAGAATTTGCTCGGAACGGATATCCTTGCCGAGTGGAATTGGGCCATCGATGGAAGCGGCACCTATTATGTCGATTGGTATTCGATCCCTTCGGGCGGCGTAACGTTCAGGAGCAGGCAGCCCATCCTGGCGCGCTATAAAGCCGCATGGAACAATCCGCCGGTCGGAAATCGCACCGTGACGGTGAAGGCAACCGATATCCTGGGCGGCGTGACGACCTCCACGGTGAGTTTCACGATCGCGTCCGCGCCGGTGCAGCCCCCCGCTTTGGTGGTGATGTATGACCCGGTCGATGGCAAAACGTACACAAATAACAGCGCGGCGAAGTTTAACCAAATGGTGAGTGTTCGGGATGTAGACGGAACCATCACTAAGGTGGAGTACTACCTGAGTGTGAACGGCCAGCCCTGGACGTTGAACGCCACGGCAAACACGACGCTTCCGTTCCTCCAGCAGGAAGTCACAAACGTGCTTGCCTGGGTGGATCCGACTAACACGGTGAGATCGGGCATCAACGGGGGGTGGGTGAACTCGTTGGCGGACGGGATCTACGCTTACAGGGCCGTGGCGACGGATAACCATGGCGCGGCGACCACCTCGCAGACCGTGACGATCATGGTGACGAGCACGTCCGCGTCCCCCGTGATCGTGACGGCGCCTGCGGACCGGACGGTGGCGTCGGGGGAGACCGCGACGTTCTCGGTGGTGGCGCTCGGAAGCCCGACGTTGAGCTATCAGTGGCGCAAGGACGGAGTCAATGTCGGCGGAAGCAGCCCGTCGAACACGACGCCCGCAACGGTTCCCGGCGATGACGGGGCGGAATACACGGTGGTGGTGAGCAACGCATTCGGCGTCGCCACCAGTTCGATCGCGGTTTTGACGGTGAATTCCACCACGGCCCCTGCGATTGGCGTTCAACCGACCAACCAGACCGTCGGCGCCGGCCAGACGGCGACTTTCAGCGCGACGGCCTCGGGCACGGCGCCGCTCTATTACCAGTGGCGGACCAATGGGATCGACGTTGCCGGCGCCCTCGGCGCCTCGCACACCACGCCGGCCACGGCCCTCGGCGACAGCGGACTGCTCTATTCCGTGGTGGTCAGCAATGCGCTGGGCGCCGTGACCAGCGTCAATGCCTCGTTGACCGTTGTGCTGCTGGCCCCCGCCATCAGCGCCCAGCCCGCCAGCCAGTCGGTCACCGCCGGCCAGACCGCAGCCTTCAGCGTCACGGCGACAGGCACCGCGCCGCTGTATTACCAGTGGCGCACGAACGGCGTCGCCGTCGACGGGGCCACCGCCTCCTCGCATACCACCGCGGCAACGGTCATCAACGACAACGGCACCCTCTATTCCGTGATCGTGAGCAACGCGGTCGGCAGCGTGACCAGTTTGAATGCGACGCTGACGGTCACGGCGGCGCCCGTGGCGCCCGCGATCACCACGCAGCCGACCAACCAGGCGGTGATCGCCGGCCAGACAGCCGCCTTCAGCGTGACGGCGACCGGCACGGCGCCGCTCTATTACCAGTGGCGGACGAACGGAACCGCCATCGCCGGGGCCACCAGTGCGGGATACACCACGCCGGCGACGGTGGTGGGCGACAGCGGTAAGGCCTATTCCGTGGCGGTGAGCAACGCGGCGGGCAGCGTGACCAGCGCGACCGCGACGTTGACGGTCACGGCTCCGCCGGTCGTGTATGGCGTGCCGTTCAGCGATTCCTTCGAGCCCTATGCCCTGGGCTTCAGCGTGGTCGGGACGAACGGCTGGACCGGCGTGGCGGATGCGGGGATCGTTACGGCGCTGATGTATCAAGCGAAAATGGCGCCCGGTTATCCGATTCCCCGGGCCGAGCACAGCCGGGTGCTTCATGTCGGTCAGGCGCTGCAGAACCGCCTGTACGCGCCGTCCAACCAGAACGTCGGCGTGGACTTCATGCTCCAGGCCACCAACGGCACGCTGCCGCTCATGCCGACAAACGCGGTGCAGATGGGCATCGGCGTCGACACGCAGGGCGTGATCCAGGTCTGGCACTCCTATCATGACGGCGCGTCATGGGTGCAGCGGTGGACCGCGCTGGGCCATCCGCCGGTGGGGACGGGGCAGTGGGTGCGGGTCAGCCTCGCCTTCGATTACACCTCCAATCCCGGCGGGCACACGCTGTTCCGTCCGGAGTTGGACGGCAAGCTCTATCCGACCGCATTCGGAGTGGCCGACCCCGCCAACCTGGCCGCGCCGGGAGCCTGGTACGTGTGCGCTGACAGTCCGGGCGCGGGCGGGGGCGGGGCGCGTAAAATTTCGGTTTTCAACATCGAGGGCGAGCGACCCTGCCGCATCGACGATTTTGTCGTGACGCTCGGCGGATTCGCCTACACCGCGCCCGGCACCCTTTTGATGATCAGGTAGGGGCGTGAAACGAACTATGATTAAAACGGCGGTCATCGCCTTGCTGGCGGGACTGGGAGTGTTGCCGAATCCGGCCCTGGCGGCCGATCTGGCCCGGTATTATGTCCCTATAACAGCTACAGCCGGAACGGCGCCCGCGCCGCATATCACGCTGAGCTGGACCGCCGATGCCTTTGCCACCAACTGGACGGTGTATCGCCGCAACGCGGACGCCGCCGGGGGCTTCGGCGACTGGACCGCAACGAACGCGGCGGACACGGGATCGTCGTATGCCGATACGAACGTGAGCCCCGGAGCCGCGTATGAATATTGCGTTGTCAAGACAGGGGTCGAGGGCGCCGCCTTCAATGGCTCGGGTTACATTCTGGCGGGCCTCGAGGCGCCCTTGATCGAAAACCGGGGAAAGCTGGTTCTGATGGTGGACAATACCTTCACCGTATCGCTGGCCCCGGAGTTGAACCGGCTTGTGAACGATCTGGAGGGCGACGGTTGGGAAGTTCTTCGCCACGACGTGGACAAGTCGCTGCCGGCGGCCCAGATCAAGGCGATCATCAAGGCCGAGTACGATGCCGACACGAACGGGGTCAAATCGGCATTCCTGCTGGGCTCCCTGGCCGTTCCATACTCGGGGGTCGGTTCCTATGCCGCCGTCACGCATTCCACCGATACGCGGGGCGCGCAGCCGACCGACCTTTACTACGGCGATATGAACGGATTGGACGGCGTCGACTGGACCGACACCAATACCGAGACGAGCGCCTCGATTTATAAGCACCGTAACGTCCCGGGTGACGGGAAATTTGATCAGACCCACGTGCCCGGCGATGGCCCGACCAATCGGCCGGGGCCCGCGGAAGGCATTGTCGAGCTTGAGGTGGGGCGTGTGGACCTTTCCGGTCTGCCGGCCTTCAGGGAGTCGGAAACGGAACTCATGCGGCGTTATTTGAACAAGGATCATAACTTTCGCCATAAAAAAGTCGTTCCGCTGGCCCGGGCCTTGCTGATGCCGGACGACACCACCATCTCCATGCAGGACTTCTACCGCGGCATCTCCTCTTCGATAGGCTTTTCCAATGTCTTTTCGACCGGCATGTATATTCCCGCTTTGTCCGCTTGCGAACCCGCCCCCGTTTCCTATTTATGGGCCGGCGGCTTCGGCAACGGCCAGCGGGAGTGCATCGTCGGCATTGTGACGAGTACGGATCATGCCAACAACACCTTGAACGCGGTCTTCACAATGGGATTTAGCAGTTATTGGCACGATTATGATGTGGAGAATTCCTTGTACCGCGCGCCATTGGCAGGCGAAGGAACCACGCTGGTCCGGCTCTATGCCCGGGGGGTCTGGTTTCTCCATGAGATGGGGCTTGGCCGGAATATCGGGTCGTCGGTTCGGCGGAGCCAGTCCCAGGATTGGGAGAGGTTTCCGCTGTATAGTGAACCGCTTGCCTTCACGGGCAAAGTGTCGGTTTTCAGCCTGATGGCAATAACGCAGGGATCCCTTTACCAGAGCCTGATGGGGGACCCCACCTTGCGGGCCTGGTATGTGGCCCCGCCTACGAATGTCACCGTGTCCGGCGCCGTCATTTCCTGGGGCGCCCCTGCCGGCGAGACCGTGGCAGGGTATCATGTTTATCGCCAGGATGGCGGCACGGGGGCGTTCAGTCGGCTGGATCATGTGGGCGCCTCCAGCCTGGTGACGGGCCTGTCGTTCACGGATCCAAGCCCCTATGGCGGGCAGAGCGTCTATATGGTGCGCGCGGTCAAACTGGAGACCGGCACCAGCGGCTCGTTCTATAATCCCAGCCAGGGGATCACCGTGGCCTATCCCGCCCTGCCGGCCCAGCTTGCCGAGTCGACCGACGGGGTCCCGTCGACGCCAAGGTCCCTGGAGTCGGGGACCTATCAAACCCTCCAGGCCGGTCCACCGCCCGCCAGCGGAGGTCCGTATGTCTGCACCTGGATTGGAACGGGCAGCGTGCCGGCGGGCGGGAAGGGTACGAACGTCACGGTCCTTCTCGATCAGCCGTCGTCCGTTTCCTGGACCTGGGCCACCAATCACGAGTCGGTCCTGTCCGTGCTCTCCCCGGTACAGGGCGGGATCTACCTGCCCGGCTCCGATGTCG
>JBIIYJ010000239.1:0-8550 GCA_044346855.1 Kiritimatiellia bacterium | reverse complement strand
GTCGGGTACGTCCCCGACAGCTTCGGCCATATCGAGCAGCTGCCCCAGCTCCTGCGCGGGGTCGGCATCGACAACTTCGTCTTCGGCCGAGGCCGGCCCGTGGCGCTCGACACCGCGGCCGGGCACAAGCAGGAATTCAGCTGGCAGGCGCCGGACGGCTCCGCCGTCTTCGCCTGGCACCTCCCCGAATCCTACGCCGGCGCCCGTTACCTGCCCGGCCCGGACCAGCCCGACGCCCTGGTCGCCCGCTTCCGCCACATCATCGCAACCCATGCCCGCTCCCACCGGCCCGGCCTGGCGCTGGCGGCGCACGGCATGGATCACACCTGGCTGCAGCGGGACATCGCGGCCATCCTGCGCGCGCTGCCCGCGCTCATGCCGGACGTGCAGTTCCACCACGGCTCCCTCGAGGACGCGCTGCGGGAGTGGAAGCGCGACATGCCGGCGGACCTCGAAACCTGGGTAGGCCAGCTGCGGGGCCGGCTGTGCGTGAACGAACTGCACGGGACGCTCTCGAGCCGGATCGACAACAAGATCGCCAACGCCCGCGCCCGGATGTTCGTCGAGAACCTGGCCGAGCCGCTCGACGCCATCGCCGGCCGCTTCGGCAAGCCCTCCTCCCGCTGCCACCTGCGCAAGGCCTGGGAGCTGGTGTTCCAGAACCACGCCCACGACTCCATCTGCGGCTGCAGCCAGGACCGCGTCCACGACGAGGTCAACAGCCGCTTCCTGAAGGCATCTGAAATAGGAACGGACGTGGCCGACGCGGCCCTCGATCTGCTTAACGGATGCGCCCGCCGGCGCAATGCCCCGGGCGTCATCGCCTACGCCGGCCTCAATGCCGGCCACCCGGTCGTCGAGTTCGTGATGCGCCTCCCCGCCCGGCCGGCCCGCAACATCTGCCTGGCCGGTGGCGATGGCACGCTCCGTCCCGTGCAAGTCCTGAAGGTCGAAGAGCTGCGCATCGTCCATACCAATGCCACGGTCAACTGTTACGAAGCCCGCTGTGTCGCCCATCTTCCCGGCTTGAAACCAGGCGAAGTGCGGCGCCTGAGCCCGGCAACGGGCCGCCCCGCCCCGCCCGCCAACCCCGTCCGCGTCGCCGGCCGTATCCTCGAAAACGGCTTGCTGCGGGTCGCGGTGAACCCCGACGGCACGCTCGACCTCTCCGCCCCGCGCACCGGTCGCACGTTGCCGGGTATCCACTATTTCACCCAGGAAGCCGATCTCGGCGGCGGCTATCATTTCCAGCCGCTCGACGGCGACACGCGGCGCGATACCCGCGGAGGCAGGGCGCGCGTGCGCCGGCTCGCGGCCGGTCCCCTGCGCGGCAGCCTGGAAGTGCAAGCCCGCCTCGCCGTCCCATCGTATTATGATCGCATAAAACAGAAACGGAGCGGACGCGCCGTCATCACGCTCACCTCGACCCTGACGCTGGAGGCGGACTCGGATGTGCTGAAGATCACCACCGTGATCGACAACCCGGCCGGCAACCAGCGGGTGCGGCTGGTCCTGCCAACCGGCATGGCCGGCGCCAAGGTCAACGCCGACGCCAGTTTCGCCGTCCACGCCAATTCCCCGGAGCGCTGGCCCGCCGATCCGAGGCAGAACTTTCACCCCATGCGCTCCTTCGTCGATATCGCCGACGCCACCGGGGGGCTCGCCTTCCTGGGCCGCGGCCAGCACGAATACGAGATCGTGCCGAAACCGGAGGGAACCGATATCGAGGTGACCCTGCTGCGCTCGGTGGACTTCGTCTTCCTCTGCTCGACATGGGAAACGCCCGGCGCCCAATTGCGAGGGCGCCTGACCCACGACTATGCCCTGCGACTGCATCCCGGCGACTGGCGCACGGGTCGCGTGGCCGAAAGCGCCGCCGCCTTCCTCAATCCGGCGGTGGCCACCGTCAGCGGCGACTCCCTCCACCCGCACGAGGACCAGGATCACGCCACGGTCGGCTTCTATGCCAAACGTCGGGGCGGCGTGGAGATACCGGTGGATACCAACCGCTCGCCCTGGCACGCCACCAACGCCCATCGCGACGGCTGGCGCCGGATCGAGTCCGACCGGTTTCTCGACGTTTCGATTCCTGAACGCATCGTCCCCTTCACGCTCGAGGGCGACCACCTGGTCGTCAGCGCCTTCAAGCGGGCAGAAGACGGCCGGGGCGAGATCCTGCGCTTCTGGAGCGCGGCGGAAACGGAACAGTCCGCGACCATCCGAGGGGGAGACGCCGGCACTAGGATCTCGAAGGTCAATCTGCTCGAGCAGCCCATAACCGAAACCGGGGACGGGAAGGGATCGTTGACCCTGCGCGTGCGGCCGTTCGAAATCGTTACCGTTCGGGTGGAAGGAGCGCGGCCATGATCAGTCAGCGGGACGCTTTCTTCGCCTGCATGGACTACCGGGCCGCGCCGCAACGGCCGTTCCACCTGGTCGGCTGGTGGCCCGACACCCTGGCCCGCTGGAAGCGGGAAGGCTTGCCGGCTGATGTCCGGGATGTTCACGCCTACCTGGGACTCAAGCCGCTGCGCGTCGTGAACGTGACCGGAATCGCGGGTGTCTTCCCCTCCTTTCCGGAAAAGACCCTCGAGGAAACCGAAACGGTCCGGATCTTCACCGACGGCTACGGCCGCACCGTGCGCGATTTCAAGGACCACACCTCGATGCCCGAATGGCTGGACTTTGCCGTCAAGACGCCCGCCGACCTGCGCCGGGTGCTGGACGGCCATTTCAACGTGAGCGACTTGAACGCCCGGTACGACGCCGCCTGGGAAAAGCGCATGGCGGCGGCGGCGACCGATCCCGACGCCCTGATCCTGCTGGACGGCGGCGGCTACTACTGGACGCTGCGCTCGCTGGCCGGCGTCGAGAACGCCAGCTACCTGCTCTACGATGCGCCGGAACTGGTGGACGAGCTTTGCGAGCGCTATTTCACGGTAGTGATGGAAGGCCTGCGCCGAATCCCCGAGCGGATCAAGGTCGATATCATCGGCTTCGGCGAGGATATCGCCTACAAAACCGGGACGCTGATGTCGAAAGAGATGTTCCGGAATTTTATCCTGCCCCGTTATCGCAAGACGATGATCCGGGCGCGGGATCTGGGCATCCGCCACACCTGGTACGACAGCGACGGCGACCTGCGACCCTTCATCCCCGACTACCTCGAGGCCGGCATCACGACCTTCGCGCCCTGCGAGGTGGCGGCCGGCATGGACCCCGTCGCACTCCGAAAGGAGTACGGGCGGGAACTGCGCCTGATCGGCGGCTTCGACAAGCGCATCGCGGCCCTGGGCCCGAAGGCGATCGACGCGGAGTTCGCCCGCTTGCGGCCCCTGATCGCGGAAGGCGGGTTCATCCCCTCCATCGACCACTCGGTTTCCGCCGACATCTCCTGGGACAACTACCGGCACTACCTCGACGCGGCGCAACGCGCGGTTACATTGAAATAGGAAGGCAATTATGCACATGGTGCGGAAGGAGTGGCTGCTGATCATGGGCATGGTGCTCGTGGGACGGCTTTTCGGGGACACGGGTCAGGAGACCCGTGCCACGACAACCCAAGACGCGGCACGGCCTTTCCTGGCCGGGTCCCCCGTGCCGGAAACTCTAAAAGAGGTCCGCACAATCCTCTTCTATGGCGACAGCCTCACCGACGGCAGCAGCTACCCCGACTACGTGGTCAACACGCTCAACCGCCTCTATCCCGAAGCCCACTTCCAGGTCCTGAACGCTGCCGGGGCGGGCGACACCGCCGCCAACCTGCGCAAGCGGCTGGCGGCGGACGTCCTGGTCCACAAGCCCGGGCTGACGATCGTCTGCATCGGCACCAACGACGCGCACGGGAAGCGCAAGCCGGAGGACTATCGGGCCGACTTGGAGGCGCTGGTTGCGGAACTGAAGTCGGCGGGCAGCCGCATCATGCTGGTCCGCCCCTCCCCCTTCGGCGACGCCCAGAAGGAAACCCGGTTTCAGGATTTCCTGGCCGTCATCAACCAGGTTGCCGCCTCGAACAGCCTGCCGGTCGGGGACGCTCACGGCCTGTTCCTTGATTGGATAAAGGCCGGAAAGGAGCCGCTGGGGCCGGACGGCATCCACCATGGCAAGGACGGGTTCGAATGCATGGCGCGCGCGGTCCTGGACGGGCTCGGTCTTGCCGGCGTGCAAATGGAGATGGACGTGCGGCCCTGGCCGAACCTGCTGACCGCCTGGGAAACATCCGCGCCGGTCAGCAACAAGCCCCCGTTCGACCCGGCTGCGGCGCAGGGCTGGCAGCGGTATGACGCCGCCGCGCTGGCCGCCCGCCAGCCCTGGTGGAATTCACCGTTTCCGCGGCGGGGGGCATGGATGCCGTTCGACGACGCCAGCCGGACGAACGCGGCGTTTGGCCGGACCCACTTCGATGCTCCCCGGGCAGGCGACTACGAACTGCAGGTGGGCGGATCGCCGGCGCCCCAGATCGTCTGGGTCAACGGCGTCAAGGTCTGGGAGGGCCGCCGGTCCAACGGCTACCACCCCAACGCCGACCGGGTGACCGTCACCCTGAAAGCCGGCCGCAACGAGATCGTCGCCGCCAGCAGCTTCATGGTCTTCATCGGAATCGGGCAGCATGGGTTGACAGATAAATGATGACGATATATGATATCGTCATCATAAGGAGCCGCCATGCCACGAACGATCATCGATCTTCCTCCCGAGCAGATTGAGGCGCTTGACCGCTTGCGGGAGCAGCGGCATATGACCCGGGCATCCCTGGTCCGTGAAGCGGTGGCCGCCTACCTGACATCGCACCATGCCGGGTTGGTCGAGGAGGCGTTTGGCGTCTGGAAGAAAAAGAAGGTGCGGGCATTGTCCTACGAAGACAAACTCCGCTCGGAATGGCCCTCATGAAAGCAGTGTTCGACACGAATGTGCTGATCGACTTTCTTCAAGGCGTGTCAAAGGCCAAGGCGCTTCTCCAGGACTATGAAGAGCCGCTGATCAGTCGAATCACCTGGATGGAAGTGCTCGCGGGCGCCTTGAACACGCCGGAGGAGAAAGTCGTGCGGGCCTTCCTGGCCGGTTTCCGCCTCGCGGAAATCGATAGCGCCGTTGCCGAAGAGGCAATCCGGCTCCGCTCCGACCGCCGCCTGCGCCTGCCGGACGCGATCATCCTGGCCACGGCGCGCGTCCACAAATGCCTGCTGATCACCCGCAACACACGGGATTTCAAGTCAACGTGGCCTGAAATCCGTGAACCGTACAAGCTGTAAATAGGAAACCCGGCATGACCCTCCATCCGATCGGCGAATCGTATTCCGAAGTCAAACCCTTCCCCGAGATGCTGTCCGTCGTCACGGAGCCCGGCCTGGAGGTGTTCCAGGTCACCACCGACCTGGAGCAGACCGGCGATTCACGCGGCGCGTTTTTCAGTCCCGACGGCTCGCGCTTTGTTTTCAAGCGGGGCACAACCGCCCCTCATGGCGGCCTTTACTGGTGCCTGTGCGACGTGGCCGACGGCTTCCGGCTCCGGAACGTCACCCTTCCGGAGGACAACCCCTGCGCCCCGTTCGTCGGCGCCGACGGCCGTCACCTCTACTACTTCCAGGATTTCAGTCATCTCGCCTCCCCCCGCATCACCCTGCGGCGCGTTTCGCTGGACACCTTCAAGACCGAGGATCTGGCCGTCTACGACAAGCCGGTCGAAGGCATCGGGCGGCGCCCGCGGGCCGGCGGGAAAATCCGCGTTCGCGGCATGACCCAGGGCTCGTCCCTGCGCGCGGACGGCAAAAAGGTCGCCTTGGGCTTCAACTTCGTGGGCGACGACAACGAGGACCATTTCGCCCCCGTCTTCATCGACCTTGACACCTATGCCATCCACGGCTTCGAGTGGGAGCCCTATTCGTGGCGGGTGGCGCCCCACTATTTCCGCGGCCCCGATCCTGCGCACCGGGACCATCTCTTCATGGGGCGGGTCTGGAACAGCCAGAGCTGGGATGCGGACGGGAAGCTCCACCAGCGCTGGTACAGCGATGTTCACCGAGCCAGCCTGCACATCGTGGACGAGGGCGGGCGGATCCTGGGGACGGTCCCGATCGGTGGCGAGGGCGAGGGCGTGGATCATCCCTGCTGGCGAGGCGGGCGGTATGAGATCGCCGTTCATTCGGGCGATTTCAATTCGGCGCCCCACTGGCGGGGGGTGATCCGGGTCGCGGCGCCGGTGGCGTGCGGGCCGTCCGACTACCAGAAGGGGCGGTTCATTCCCGGCGGCCGGTCGGTGGATCTGACCCGCCGGTTCACGCGGCCGGACGTCTGCCATCAGTCGTGGCATGCGGACGGGATCCATGCGGCGTTCGACACCGAGGGCTGGGCCGGCCGCGGCACGCCCGTACCGCAGGGCCCCACCGCCTTTCTCTACCTTGGCAAGGTCATCGAGCCGGCTGGCGAGGATCCCTACCTGGTGACGAAATACCTGCTTCATCCCCGCTCTTCCTGGAGCTGGGCCGGCGTTGAAAACTGCCAGGAACTGTCGCCCGACCTGAATCATATCTTCTTCAATTCGGATTGGACCTGCACCATCGGCCGTCCCCAGCTGTTTGCCGTCCGGGGTTTCACGTGGCCGTAGGAGCCTGCCAATCGAGACAACGGTAAAGATTACGGTAAAGATGATCGATCAATCGGGCCCTCTATTTCCGACAAAATATCCTTCGAAATATCGGAAGTCTTTACCCTAATCTTTACCCTAATCTCGCTGCCCGGCGAACAACTATACCTTCTGGAAGAATGGCGCTTACCCTTTTATGCCAATCGAGATTACGGTAAAGATTACGGTAAAGATGATCGATCAGTCGGGCCCTGTTGCCAAAATACACCTCGAAATCTCGGGGGGGCTTTACCGTAGTCTTTACCCTAATCTCGCTGCCCGGCCATTTCCCGGACCAGCCCCACTCCATCATTCGCTTGCCAATTCATGCCAATCAAGATTACGGTAAAGATTACGGTAAAGATGATCGAGCGGTCGATCATCACTGACTGAAATTTCAATTGTCATAGCTGCCCGATGTCGGTAAAACAGAAAAAAATAGAATTGCCCGTCACGAGGGAGACGCTATGCAGCCTCAATATTTTCGTCACGAAAAACTGGATGTGTATGCTAAAGCGTTGGCATTTGCCCAGTTGTCGGTTTCGTGGTTTGAGCACTGGCCTGCAACCGTTTCCGTGCGTGATCAATTGGACCGGGCCAGTGAAAGCCTTGTCACAAACCTGGTAAAAGCTGTATCTTCAAATCAGACAGATCAAGGCATCTATTGCCTGGAATGTTCACTAGGCTCCGTCCTAGAGTGCTCCGCCTGCCTGGATGTGGCGAGGATTAAAGGGGTTCTCTCAGAAGCTCAAGTGCATGCAGGCAAACAGTCCCTGAAGTCCATTGCTCAGATGGAAATGGGCCTGCGCCGTTCCTGGCGCCCATCCGTTCATGAAGAGTCGGAACCGTTCGAAGCCGGGAAAGCGCTCTATTTCTCTCACGAATCACTGCAAGTCTACCAGCGTTCACTTCAGTTTTTCGATGTTCTTGAAACACGGACCCTGAGTGGCGTGTGTAAGGGGCACCGATACGTCCGGAAAACAGACGAAGCCGCAACCAGTCTCGTTTTGAATATTGCCGAAGGCAACGGTCGGTTTTCCCGACTCGATCATGGCCACTTCATTCGCATTGCGCAAGACGCGGGAAGCAAGCTCGCAGCTTACATCGATCTATTGGGCGTTTCGTCTTCCATTGAAACTCAAACTCCCAAAGCTTTATTGCGTGAAGTCATGGCAATGCTGTGGGGTCTGGAAGAATACCTTGAAGGGACAAAGTAGCCCTTCTGAATGAATGGCGCTTCCCCTTTGTACCAATCGAGATTACGGTAAAGATGATCGACCGGCCGGCCCTCTATTTCCGACAAGATATCCGTCGAAATATCGGAAGTCTTTACCCTAATCTTTACCCTAATCTCACTGCCCGGCAAACAAATATGCCTTCTGGATGAATGGCGCTTGCCCTTTTGTGCCAATCGAGATTACGGTAAAGATTACGGTAAAGATGATCGACCGGCCGTCCGTCTGCTGACAAATCCCCTCTAAATCACGGGGGTCTTTACCCTAATCTTTACCGTAGTCTCGCTGCCCGGCAAACAAATATGCCTTCTGGATGAATGGCGCTTGCCCTTTCGTGCCAATCGAGATTACGGTAAAGATTACGGTAAAGATGATCGATCAGTCGGGCCATATTGTCGACACAGTACACCTCGAAATATCGGAAGTCTTTACCCTAATCTTTACCGTAATCTCACTGCCCGCGACTTGCCTTTCGTCATCCCGGCCAATCCTGAACTCCCCGAAGCCTAGTCTTAAATCCCCCACTTATATCCTCCACTTATAGCTTGAACGACCGATGCAATCGCGCTACCCTAATTTGCCAATTTCGAAGACCTTCCGCATTTCGGCAACGGCATGCGGTTAACCAGCGAGGCGTCATGAGCGAACAACTGCAGCATCTGATCGAGCGGATCCGCACCGAGGGCGTGGGGA
>JBIIYJ010000238.1:0-8553 GCA_044346855.1 Kiritimatiellia bacterium | reverse complement strand
CAGGTAGGCCGCCGCGCAGAGCAGCTTGCCAACGTCGGGCTGCAGCCCGGCCTCGGGAAAGGCGCCCGCCAGCCGCTGGAGGTAGAGGAAGGTTTCGGCCATGTGCTGGTGGTAGCCCAGCGTCTGCTCGATGTGGGCGCCGTCGGCATGGAACTGTTTCTGGGCCTCGTTCAGGCCTTTGCGGGCGGATCTGCGCATGGCGGCCGAGTCGGCCATGAACGGCTGGCGCAGCGCGATGTGCAGCAGGCCGTCGAGGCCGAAGATCCGGTGATTGCCCCACTGCCGGGACGGGATGCCCCGCTCCCACAGGATGTGCGCCTGCCGCTCGATGGAGGCCAGCATGCGCTCCACGAAGGCGTCGGTCCAGGCGGGCTGATCCATGAACAGGGGCAGCGCCTCGCCCCAGCCGCCGAAGCCGTGCGTGCCCAGCCGGATGCCGATGTCCATGCAGGTGTTGCCGCGCAGTTCGATGTTCTCGCAGTCGAAATGGTCCATCCAGTCCGCGATGTAATCGCGGGCCGCCTCGGCATAGACGGCCTCGCCCGTGGCGCGGAAGGCCGCCATCAGCGGGGCGAGCATGAAGAAGCGGCTCATCTGCGTGGGCCACTCCTGGTGCTTCAGGTGGCCGCCGCTCCAGTCGATGTTCGTCCGGCCCACGGTGATCGGCTTGGAAGCGTCCTTGCCCTCGTGGGCGTTGAAGCGGATCCCCCCGGCCACCACTTCGTCGGCATGCTCCCGCACGGCGTCGGTGAACGGGCGCGGTTCGTGGAGGGCCGTGAACCGGGCGGCGGTCTCGCGGAGGATCGTTTTTCGGTCGGCCAGGCTGGGCGTGGTCATAGGCGGACTCCGGGGGTAGAATTTGACCGCCCATCATGACGCGGCCTGAAAACAGGTCAAGCCTTGTTTTCCGTGCGGGAAATCTGGAAATCAGGAAAGGAGGAAACCTAATAGTAATCGTAATCTTAATCCTAATCTTAATCCAACACGGCCCCTCGCCACTATTTCGCAAGGCCCTATGCGAAAAGTCCAATCGATTGGACTTTTGACAACTTCTTACGACGCAACAATTTAAGGCATGTATTTATTCATGTGACCCCAGCCGCCATACGATTGTTCGTCGTTCTTCGCAAGCAAGTCAGACTTTTTTTTTTTACGTTTGCGCTTCAGTCCCTCTTTTAATAGTGTACCCGAATACGGGAGGGAGCGGAGTCCTTCCCGCAACCACATAGCAGGGGGGAGCAGCGATGAGGGTTGGAGTGGGGCTGTTGGCGGGCGCGGTCTTTCTGGCCGCGGGTGCGTATCCGGGAGACGCGGCGGAGGGGGGCGTCCCGATCCGCGAGGTGAAGCTGACGGGCGACTCGGCGGTCCTGGCCCGCGAGGGGCTTCTGGATGATTTCAGGAACAGCCTGGCGGGGCGGACGCTGACGCCCGCCGAAATCCAGGACCAGGCGAAGCAGTTGAGGGACCGCCTCCGGGAGCGCGGCTACCTCCTCGCCTCGGTCCGCACGCCGCCGGCCGATTATGCGTCCGGCATCGTGCCGATCGACATTGACGCCGGCCGCTTCGGCAAACTGGCCTTCACCGGCCCGGGCGGGACGCCGTTCGAAGGCCGCTGGTTCAGCGCCGACCAGCTTAAGTACCGGTTTTCGGGACTAGCCGAGGGCGAGCCGTTCCAGGAGTCCGTTTTCTACCAGCACGTCATGGGCGTCAACACCCATCCGGATCTGGTCGTGGACCCGGCCCTTTCCGTCCGGCGCGAAGTGGAGGACGGGCGCGCCGTGCGCTATGCCGACCTGTCCTGCGCGGTTACGGAGTCGTTCCCCCTGCACGCCATCCTGACCGTCGACAACGACGGCGTGGAGGCGTCCGGCGAATGGCAGGCCACCGCCCTGATCCAGTACCTGAACCTGACCCGGCACGACGATATCCTCTCGGTCTGGCTGGGCCCCGTTTCCGAGGACGACGGCTCCAGCCAGTCCGCCGCGGCCGGCTACCTGCGGCCCCGGCTCTCTGGCAAGGGCGGGGCCACGCTCCTCTACGGCGGCTACTCCGACGTCGAGTCCGAGGAGGTGGCCGACCTGTTCACGCTCCAGGGCAAGGGCTGGTTCGCCGGCGTGCGCGAGGACTGGCGCCTCGTCTCCGGGCCGGCCCGCGAAGTCGTGTTCAGCGCCGGCGTGGCCTGGCGCGAGCAGGAGGAGACGCTGGACGCCGCGGACGCGGGCGTGGAAGGGGATACCCGCACCGTTTCGGTGCTCCCCCTGAGCGTCGGCGTGCGGGTGGCGCCGTTCCGCTACGACGGGCTGGGCGGCCGCACCTTTTTCGAAGCCGAGGCGGTTTGCGGGCCGGGCGACCTGACCGGCAGCGAGGACGACATCGAGGAGTTCCGCCCCGGGGCGGAGAGCACCTACCTGGTCGGGCGCCTGAAGGCGGCCCGGCTCCAGCCGCTGGCCTCGCAGGCGCGGGACCGGGCGGGCGAGGCGTGGCTGCTGTTCGGCCGTGTGGAGGCGCAGGTGGCCAACGGCGCGCTGCTGGGCGCGGAGCAGCTGGCCCTGGGCGGCCGGGAGACGGTTCGCGGCTTTCCGGAGCGGATCATGATGGGGGACCAGGGCGGGGACGCGACGCTTGAAGTGCGCTCGCCGCTGGCCCGCATCGGCGGCAAGAGTCATCTGCAGGGGGTCCTCTTCGCCGATGCCGGACATGCCATTCCCGAGGGCGATGGCGATCTGGATTCGGTGACCATGGCGGGCGCGGGGGCGGGCTTCCGCCTGGCGCTGGGGGCGCACGCCCAGTTCCTGGCCGATTACGGCCTGGCCGTGGCCGGGTCCGACGATGTCGAGGAACAGACCGGCCTGGAAGTCGATTCCGGCCGGCTGCACGTTTGCGCAACCGTTCAGTTTTAACCGGAAAGGGAAACTTTCATGAACCGTATCGTCAAGATGAAGATGGGTTGGGCCGCCGTCGTGGCGGCGGGTGTCCTGCTGGCCGCGCACGCCGCGCCTCCCCCTCCGCCGCCCGGTGGCGGGGGCGGCATCAAGCCGCCGGACGCCCCGCCGCCCGGAAAAATCTACTTCGAGGACAACGTGGTCATCGTCGGCCCGGGCTTCGTGAAGCCCGACTCGGACGGCGGCACGGTCTACATCGATATCCAGACGCTGGACCCGGACAAGGTGAACCCGGACAAGGTCAGCCCCTCCAAGACGGTGGAACGCATCATCCGGGAGGTGGCCCAGGTCAAGACCCAGGTCGAGGCGGGCGCCGTGGCGCTTCCGCCGGGCATGCTGAATCCCGCCTCCGTGCTGCTCATGCTGCTGGGCGACGAGGCCGCCGGCGAAAAGGGGATCTTCGACGATCCGGCCTTCCTGTCGGAAGAGGCGGGCAATCGCGAGCCGGCGGCCACCGAACGGCCCGGCGAGGCGAGCGCCGGCGGGGCTGCCGTCAAGGCCGCGCCCGACGCGCCCGCGCCTAGTCAGTTCCGGCGGAGCGGGGCAGGGGCGGCCGCAATTCCTTCTTACTGGCAATTGCCCATCCGCTAGTCCTGTGATAGGCTCCCCCCATGAATGAGACGGGGAATGACAGCCTGACGCCTTTTTCGGCCCTGGCCGCGGCGGAGCGAACCGACCGCGGCCGGGTCCGTGAGAACAACGAGGATGTGACCCTCTGCCTGCCCGCGGGGGGACTGTTCATGGTCGCGGACGGCATGGGCGGGGCCCGGGAAGGGGAGGTGGCCGCGCGCGCGGTGGCCGAACACGTCAAGGACGCCTGCTCCGACCCGACGCAGCCCCTGCCGGCCCGGATCCGCTGCTGCAAGGAGGCCATCAATGCCTCCAGCCTGTGGATCCGGCAATACGCCGCCCGCCAGGGCAACCCCGGCATGGGCACCACCGTGGTCATGCTCCTGTTCGACCCGTTCGATCCCGGCGCCGCAGTCTGCCTCCACGCCGGCGACAGCCGGCTGTACCGCTTCCGGAACGGCATCCTGGAGCAGGTGACGCGCGACCATTCCATGGCCAACCTCGCGGGCGTGGCGAGCGAGGGGCAGGTGCCCTCGCTCTTCCGCGGCGTCATCACCCGCGCCGTGGGCGTCCGCCGGAACGTGGACCTTGAAGTCACCTATCTCGACGTGGCTCGCGGCGACCTCTTCCTGCTCTGCACGGACGGGCTCCACGGGATGGTCGAGCGCGACGAGTTGACGCGCCTGCTGACGCTGGGCTCCGACCTGGACACGAAGGCGGTGCACCTGGTCGAGGCGGCCCTTTCCGCCGGCGGAGACGACAACGTCACCGTCATCCTCGTCCGCTCGGGCGCGGCGCCCGAAACCCCGCCGGGGCAGGCGCCCGATGCCGCCCGCTCCATGCCCCTGCCGGGCCGCGAGGCGCGGGCGCGCACCGAGTTCGGCAGCCCCCTGATCGGCCTGCTGATGTTCGCCCTGCTGGGCGGCCTGGCCGTCTGGTTCGCCTTCACCCCCTGGCGCGACAGCCCCGCCCCGGCTCCGGCCCCGCCTGCTGTCCAGGCCCCGCCGGTTCAGCCCGACCCGGTTCCCGCCCCTCCGCCGGAGCCGCCGCCCGTTCCGGTTGTGTCTGTTATTGGTACAAATGAGGCGGTCGCGGATTGGGACCGCGAGCGCGGGGAGGTGGCGGCCGATCCCGAACTGATCAAGGCGCGCCACCAGGTGGTGCGTACGGCCTATTACCGGCTCGGGGACTGGTCGGGCAAGCCGCTGGAGCCGCCCTCGCTCATGATTGCCGGCCGGGCCGAGGAGCGCCCGGAGGCCTGGTTCCGCTACCTCGAAACAGCCCAGACCCAGTGGGTCGCCTTCGCCCGCACCGAGTGCGCCCGGCTTCGCGCCGAGGCCTCCTGCCTGAACGGGGCCGGGCTTGCAGCCCTCTGGCGGGGCGCCCGCGGGACCGCGGCGGACGATCCGGCCTTCCTCGAGCTGCTGGCCGCCTGGACGGAATGGAAAACCGAACTGGACCGGATGGAGCTCTATTTGAAGGACGTGGCCGACCCCGCAAAGCCGTTCCTCTATGGCGCCCAGGATTCCCCGTTCGCGCCCGGCCGCTCGGCCGCCGAGTGGGGGGACCGGACTTGGGGCCAGGTCCTTCCGCTGATCGGGGACCTGTGGAAGCGGCGCAACGAGATGGCCGCCCAGAAAGGCGAGGCGGAGGCCGCCTGGGTGGACGACTCCATCCGGCAGGCCAATGCGCTCTGGGCCGGCTATGTCGATTCCGGGCATCATGTCCGCGTCTGGCGGCAGCGCATGGACCCGGTTGCGGCGGGAGCTTTTTTTGAGCGGATGGCGGCGGGACCGGAACGGGCGGCGGACAATCCTTAACGGGGAGACGGGCCGGCTATGGGGGAGAACGGGGGGGC
This sequence comes from Kiritimatiellia bacterium, assembly GCA_044346855.1. Lineage (GTDB taxonomy): Bacteria > Verrucomicrobiota > Kiritimatiellia > CAIKKV01 > CAIKKV01 > CAIKKV01. The sequence continues at coordinate 3,183 of JBIIYJ010000238.1, read as the reverse complement.
GCGCATAGGCGATTTCCAGATCCTGGAGAAGATCGGCGAGGGTTCCCTCGGTACGGTCTTCAAGGCCGTTTGCCTGGCCGACGGACCCGCGCCCCTTTCCCGCGGCCTGCCCGTGGCGCTGAAGAAGCTCCACCCCTCGGCCGACCTCCCGCGCGAAACCCGCGCGCTGGCCGCGCTCTCGCATCCCAATATCGTCCGCTTCCTGACGTTCTTCATCGCCCGCCAGGGAGAGTGGGACGAGTCCGCCTTCCTGGTCACCGAACTGCTGGAGGGGTGCGACCTCAGCGTGCACCTGGAAGCCTATCCCGACGGCCTTCCCTGGGAGGAGTCCCGGCGGATCCTCGACCAGGCGCTGGACGCCCTGGCCTTTGCCGAGAGCCGGGGCGTCGTGCACCGGGATCTCAAGCCCTCCAACCTATTCGTCTGCCGGGATGGCTCGGTCAAGGTCATCGATTTCGGGCTGGCCCGCAAGACGGGAGGCACGGTTTCGCTGTCCGCGGGAAGCGGCACCCGCTCCGGGCTCACCGGCACGCTCGACTACATGGCCCCGGAATACGCCCGGATCGACGGCTTTCGCGGGGACGCCCGGTCGGACATGTTCAGCTTCGGGGTCCTGGCCTGCCAGGTCATCACGGGCATCCTTCCCTTTCCCCCGCTCGGCGAGCATCCCGAGATCGCCTTCATCCGGCGGTGGACGGGTCCCCAGCCGCCCCGCGCGCAGGTGCCGCGGCCGGTCGCCTACGCCTGGGAGGGTGCCGCCGCCTTCCTGGCCCGCGCCCTGAACCCAGACCGGGAAGCCCGCTTCCCGTCCTTCCAGGCCGCCCGGGAGGCCCTTGCCGGCATCCGCCCGCGGGTGCTGACAGGCGGGGCGGACTCCTACGCCCTCGAGGCCTTCCTGGCCTCCGGCGGATTCTGCGATGTCTTCCGCGCCCGGGCGGGCGCCGGGGGCCAGGTGGCGGTCAAGCGGCTCCACGCGGGCCGGCACGAGTGGCGCTTCCGGCGGGAAGCGGGCCTGCTGCAGTCGCTGCACGCCCTGGCACATCCCGCCCTGGTGCGCATCCTCGACCTGATCGACGAGCCGGAAAGCGCGCCCTGCCTGGTCATGGAGTTCCTGCCCGGCGAGGACCTGCGCCGGCGGCTTGCTTCCGTCTGGGAGTCGGGGCAGGGGCTGCCCGCGCCCGAGACGGTTCGCCTGTTCATCCGCTACCTGGAGGGGCTGGAGGCGCTGCACGCCGCCGGCATCGCGCACCGCGACATCAAGCCCGCCAACCTGTATGCGCCCGCGGGAAAGCCGGAGGAGGGGAAGCTTCTCGACCTGGGCGTGGCCTGCGAGCAGGACGGCACCGTGTCGATGCAGGGGATGGCGCCGGGCACGCTGGATTACATGGCGCCCGAGCTGGCCTCCGGCGCGGGCGGGCGGGGCACGCCGCAGTCCGACCTGTTCGCCCTCGGCTGCAGCTTGTACGAGGCGCTGACCGGCCGCTCCACCTTCCACCGGCTCCCCCGCGAGGAGGCGGCCGCCCTCCGCGCGCTCTGCGGCAGATCCGAAACGGGGACAGCTTTTTCCGCCGCCTTCACCGGGTTCGACGCCCCCGTGTTCGAGGATCAGCCCGTGTTGGCGGAGGCCGTCGCCGGGGCGCTGGAGTTCGATCCGGCGGACCGCTACGGCGGCCCGGAGGAAGGCGCGGGGCGCTGGACCGGCGCGGGCGCCAGGGCCATGCGCCAGGCGTTGCGGGAATGGTTGGACTCGGCGGAGAGCGTCCTGCCCGCGGCAGTGGCCCCGCCCGTCCCCGCCGCGACGGCGGACTCGCACGCGATGGCGGCGGACCCGACCGAGTCGCTCGATGGAAACTCTTCGCAGCCGGCCGATCGCACGGTCACGCTCGACGGCGCGCCTTCGCCGCCGGATGGCCGCACGGTCACGCTCGACGGCGCGCCGCGCCGGCCGCGCTGGCCGGTTTGGTCGATCGTCATCCTGGCCGTGGTGCTGGCGGCGGCGGGCTGGGCGCTGCGCCGCCACTTTGGCAAAACCCCGGCGCCCGTCCGCCCGGCTCCGGTTCCCGCCCCGGTCGTGGCCGAGCCGACTTCCGTAATTCCGGAGCCGCCGGTCGCCGAACCGGTTCCGACGCCGGTGGCGGTGGCGCCGCCGGTTCCCGATCCTGTTGCCGTTTCAACGACCGAGCCGCCGCGGGTGGTGATCAAGCCCGCGCCGGCTGAGCCCAAGCCCGCGCCCGTTCCCGTTCCGGCGGCGCCCGTGCCCGAACCTCCGGATGTAAAGCCGGAACCCGCCCCCGTGGTTGCCGCGCCGGCGCCGGTCGGCCCCACCGAGGCCGACCTGGCGGCCGCGGAGTCGTCCATCCGCGACTGGCGGGTCTGGCTGTCCCGGCTGGACGATCCGCTCCTTTCCGCGACGCTTCGCCGGTACCAGCCCGGCTCCGCCAAACCTGCCTGGCGCGCCGCCCTGCCGTACCTGCTGGCCGCGGAGCGCGAGGCCCTGCCGGAGGCGGTCCGCGGCCGCTTCGAACGGTCGCTTATTTGGGAACAGACGGCAAGGGAAGGGAGCGCGGGGAAAGGGCTGGCCGGGCAGGCGGCCGCGCTGCGGGATCTGTCCGACCGGGTGGCGGCCGGGGAGCCGGCTCTGGCCGGGCGATGCCGGTTTGAGGCCCGGCTGCTGGACTGGGACGGGCAGGCGCTGCCCGAAGGCGAGTTTGACGCTGTACCCGAGGCGGCGATCTGGCGGCTGCATGCCCTGGCCGCCGAAGGCGACGACCAGGACGCCCGGGCCGTCCTGAAGGGGGTGGCGGCCTTCGCGGAGCGGCCGGGGGCTGATTTTCTGGCGGAGGACGCCCTGCTGGCCGTGCGGGCCGGCGACTTGTGCCTCGGGCGCGCCGTGGCGGAGATTCGCGACAAGACGGCGGCCGACGTGGTGGCGCCCGGAAGCGGGCGGGCCGTGCGCGATCCGGTCGCCGCCTATGCCGGGGCCGTGAACCGGCTTCGCGCGCAGGCGGTGGCGGATGCGGAGTTGATCGTGCGCGCGGCGCGGGCGACGGGGACTGTGGCCGCGGCGGGACTGAAGGCGCGCCTGGAGCAGGACCGCGCCGGCGAGGCGCTCGGTGATTGGCTCTGGTCGCTGGCGGAATTGGACGCCACGCCCTGGGCGGAAGGGCGTAAGGCATGGGCGGA
>JBIIYJ010000237.1:0-8564 GCA_044346855.1 Kiritimatiellia bacterium | reverse complement strand
GGGGCGGGCGGATTCATAGGCCAGGACGAAGACCGCATTGCTGCCGAAGATCGGCTCGCTGAAGTTTGCATTCTTTTCGGGGGTGAGGGCGAAGGCGGCGGCGTTGAAGTCGGGGCCCACGCCGAGCTCGCGAAGAGGTTCATTGGCGGCGAAGAATCGGGTCAGGCGGGCGGTCTTGCCGGTGGCCGCGCAGGCGGCGCGGAAGAAATCGCCCGTGCCCCCGAGGTCGTAGAGGGAATCGTTGAAGCGGGCGGCCTCGTCATACGCCCGGATGCGGCCCAGGTCGGCGGCCAGCTTCTCCTTGATCACGCTTTCCACGTCCTCGATCTTGCGGAACGCGGCCTCGCCCGCCGCGTTGGTGTAATAGAAGTCGTTCATGTGTTCGGCGTAATAGTTGGTGAGCGCCTCGGGGGAGGGGGGAAGGTTCGTGTAGTCGGCGTAGGCGAAGGCCGCGTAGGAGACCTGCACCAGGTCCGGGATGGTGAACGCGGCGGTGTGGGTGTCGTAGTAGGCGCGGATCTGGGCTTCCGTGACGGTGACATCGCGGGTGAGGGAGCCGCGGGCGGCCTCGATGTAGTCCACGGTGAAGGAGTCGGCGAAATTGCGGGCGAGCCGCTCCACTTCGGCGGGCGCAGTCCAGACGCCGGCCGAGACGGTGCGGCGGATCTTGTCGAGCGTCAGCTCCTGGCGGAGGTAGGACCAGAACTGGCTGGGCGTCATGCCGAACCGCTGGCGGAGCACCTGCATGAACTGGTTGAAGTTGTCGGCGCTGAAGACGCCTTCGGTCTGGAACATGGGGTCGCGGTGGACGGCGGCGGCCACCTCGGTGTCCCCGGCCCAGAGCTTCTCGGATTCGGCGAGCTGGAGCATCGCGAGCCGCTTCCAGGCCTCGCGCGTGACCAGCGCGTCCAGTTCGGGCGTCCGGTTGAATTCGCGGCCGGTGGTGAGCTGGAGGCGCAGGTAGACGTTGAAGCGGGCCTCGTCCAAAGCGGGCCGGGTTACCGGTTTGCCGTCCAGGTCGCCGACGGTGCCCTGGACCGTTTCACGGGATTCGCAGCCCCCGGAATTGGTGAAGAAGCCGACCATGGTGATGCTTACGAGGACGGCGAAGAAGCCCCAGATGAAGCGGTTGCGAATCAGGGCGTTGAACTTGGTGATCAACATGGGCGGATTCCTTCTTTGATTTCCAACTCAAGAGTAATCAGGGGTTGTACCGTGTTTCAGGGGAAAGTCAAGAATGAAGGCTCGTGTAAGAACGGAAAGGCGCATCTTCGACCTGTAAGGCCCATAGGGGAGGGGGCTTGAAGATGGCCGCCACACATCCTGTGGAATCCGGTAAAAGGTGGAGGGTCCGGTGCCACCCGGACCGCTCGCGCCATACTTTCGCCCGACGCGCACAGGCGGTCCAGGTGGCAGGCGCCTACGCGAAGCGCTACGTCGTCCCAAGCCGGACCCTCCACTTTGTGCTGGAAAGGCGTCAAATGGTGCAGCAGCGCCCGCTCGCGCCATACTTGCGCCCGACGCGCACAGGCGGTCCGGGTGGCAGGCGCCTACGCGAAGCGCTACGTCGTCCCAAGCCGGACCCTCCACTTTGTGCTGGAAAGGCTCAAATCGGGCAACAGGGCCGAATCGCAGATGCGCCTGAACGGAAAAACGGCGATACTGAAAGCAGATTTGTCGTGCACCTTTTCCCTAACAGTGTATAATAAAGAGCGTGGAAGACCGAAAAAGATTGCCGGAGTCGGCTTCAGGCAACCTTAGCTTGGGGCAGGATCAGGCTGAAACGGGATTCGAACGCGATTTTCTTTCACGACTGTTCGAAAAGGGTTAGACAATCAGGGCTGTTTTGGAGTATAGTTAAAAACTGAGCCAGAAATGGGTTTTAGCCCTTTCTGGAAGGGAGTACTGATGCAAGTGAGGGTTTTCGCTATTTTCGCAGTGGCCGCAGCCTGCCTGGCGACAGGTCTAGTCTCGTGCCGCCGCGAATCAACCGAACCAGCCGCCGCCACGACCCAGCCGGCGGCATCCGCCGTTTCCCCTGTCCGCGTCGTCGACACGAACCTCCTGGCCGCCGGAGCCCTCCGGGCGAAGGCCGAGCGGACCTGGCGGGAGTCGGACCCCTCGGCCGAGGCCGCTTTCAAGCGCCTCGCCGACGCGGAGGCCGCCTATACCGCCCTGCTCGGAAAGTTCGGCCTTTACGCGATCCCGGCGGCCGAAAGCCAGTCCGCCCTGAACGCCCTCGCCGAGGCTCGCGAAAAAGGGGACACAGCCCGGGTCGCCGAAGCCGAGAAGGCCATGCGGGACGCGAACGCCCGGGCCGAGCAGGCCGAAGCCGTCCTGCGCAGCGGCAACCCGCCCATCCAGGCGGCGTTCGACGAGTGGGCCGCCGCGCGGCAGGCCTACAGCGACCTGCGCGGGCGGTCGCCCGAGATTTTGAAGGCAGAGGAAAACATGACGCGGGTCATGGAAAAGGGCGCCCCACTCGAGAGTGACCGGAAAGACCGTTCGAAGGAGATACCGAAATGAACCTGTCCCTGTTTAAAAAACATGTTTCGTCTTTTGCTTTCCGTCCCCGCTGCCGGGCTGGCGTGGCGGGCCTGGCCGGCCTGCTCATGATGGCCCTTCCCGGCCTTGCCCAGACCAATTACTCGCTCGGCATCTCGGTTGCGCCGGCCGCCAATTTCGGTACGGTGACGGGGTATTACGGCTCTGTCGTCATATCGAACGGCGTCAACACGATCAACGACCCCATCGGCCTCGGCGTCGAGGTGAGCGTGACCGCCAGCAACGTCGTCGGCACGACGATTTTCTCATCCTGGTCCGGGTCGCTGGCCTCCTCGCTGCTCGACACCAACGCCCAGACGACGATCCTGACGATTGAAAACAACGGCACCCTGGTGGCGAATTTCGACCAGCGCACCACGTTGTCGCTGGTGGTTCAGGCGGGCCAGGCTCTCTTCGGCACGGTCTCCCCGTCCGCCTCCACCGTCATCCCGCGCTCCAAGGCCTACACGATCACGGCGACGCCGAACGCCGGCTATGAGTTCGTCCGCTGGAATATCACGCAGGGCTCCCCGGTTATCGCCGATCCGCTCTCGGCTCAGACCACCATCATCCCCACCAGCGGCAACGTCGGCATCACCGCCGTCTTCCAGACCATGCCCCGGCTCACGGTGACGGCGCCCTCCGATGGCAGCATCTATGTCGAGACGCCCCTGACGAACGACATGGTGAGCCCGAGCAGCTCGCGGCAGTATCCGGTTCCCACCAACGGGACCGTCACCGTGACGGCCATGCCCGGCGCCGACAAGGAGTTCCTGAGCTGGTTCCCGGTGACCGGCGTGGTGCTCGATCCGTCCAACAGCACGACGACCATCTCGATGAACCGCGCCAAGAGCCTGACGGTCCAGTTCCAGGCCATTGTCCTCAGGCAGACGCTGATCACCCATACCGGCGGCAACGGCACGGTCGTCCCCCTGGGCACCAATTCCTACATTAAGGACTCGTTCATCGATATCACGGCCTCGGCCGATGCCGGCTACATCTTCCTGAAGTGGGTCACCATCAACAACGGCCCCGTGGCGCCCGTCTACCAGCGCCAGAATCCCCTGGTCAACATCCAGATGAACCAGGACCGCAATTTCAAGGCTCTCTTCACCAATTCCTATACGATCACGGTCACGGCCATGAACGGGCCCGGTTCGGGCGTCTCGGTCACCAATGTCGTCTCGGGCGACCCCTGGTCGCTCACGCCTCCGCAGACGGTCGTGGGCCTGGCCACCGAGCGCGACCAGTTGACGGGCTGGAAGGACGGCTTGGGTGACGTGCTGCCCATCGTTGGAGCCGGCAGCATCGTGGCGGTTCCCAAGGCCACCCAGAATTCCTCCTTCGAATGGACCTGGCAGAAGCAGTATTTGCTGACGACGCTCGCCACGGGATTCGGAACCGTTTCGCCCGACACGGGCGTGGACGGCCAGTGGGTCAACGCCAACACCACCAACACCATCTCGGCGGTCGCGGATGCGGGGTATGTCCTGGACGCGTGGAAGGTGAACGGCGTGACGCTTAGCCACAAAAACGACAACTTCAACCTGGTTATGACCGGCGTGATGCGCGTGGAGGCGGTCTTCATTCCCGCCGGCGACCGGTACATTCCCCTCTGGTGGAAGCAGATGTTCGGATTGGACAGCTCCGCCACCGACCCGAACGACGCCCCGGACGGCGATCCCGACAACGACGGCCTGTCCAACTGGCAGGAATACTCCATGATGGTGACCAACCGTCCCAATGCGCCGCCCATGTACATGAACCCGATCAGCGCCGACACCGATAGCGACGGACTGGATGACGGATTCGAATACCGCTATTTCGATGTCCCTCGCCTCAGCGTCCAGCAAGCCGACACCATGTTCATCTCGGCGGCGATGCTCGTGGGCGTCCCGTACGGCGGCGCCGACAATCCCGACGGCGATTACCTGTGGGACACCCAGACCGGCTATGTCGCCACCAACGATGTGTTCAGCAATCTGATGGAATACATCGGCCCGGACGGAGAGGGCCCCCGGATCGTGACGAACAACTGGACGCTCGTCTTTCCGCTGGGCGGGGCCGTTTCCTGGCGTCGCGATGTCCGCGTGCTGACCGCCAACCCGAACGACACGGGCGACCAGTCGGATCCGACTAAGTCGAACACCGACAGCGATACGTTCGACGACGGGTACGAGTATTCCTGGGATGTCTGGCAGCAGTCGCATTCGGGCGATCCCATCCAGACCAACTGGACCGCTGTTGTCGGCGCCGTGCCCGATTGGGCCGTGACCCGCCCGTACAATCCCGTCGTGAAGCGGATCGTGGTCAGCGGCACCGTTACGCCCGACTATGACTGGGGCTACAATGTCACGCTGGGCACGCCTTCCAGCGGATTCGACGATAACCAGGAATTCCAGGCTTCCATCATCAGCGCCAACTCCAACGGGTATCCCGTGGTGCGGCGCCTTCCGCCTCCGTTCCCCGGCGCTCGCTGGTGCACCAACCCCTTCCTTTACGATACGGACGGGGACTGGCTGCCGGACGGCTGGGAAATTGCCTTCGGCTACGATCCCTGGGACCGGGATACCGACAACAACGGCGTGACGGACGCCGCTGAAAATCCCGACGGGGATGCCTATGCGCTGTCCGGCGACGAACCGAACAAGCTGTTCCATCACGAGGTCTACGTCACCAACGGGTTCAGCCCGAACGTGGCCTGGTTGCCCGATTTCAACTCCCGGGCCAATTTCTACACGAACATCCTGGAGTTCCTGGGCCGGCGCACGATGGGCTCGGGCGTTTACAGCAATGCCATCCCGGTCTGGGCGCTTGGAACTGAAATCAACGTCCAGAGCACCAATCCCCATGATCTCGATTCCGACCATGACGGCATGCACGACGGCTGGGAGTTGTATGTCGGCTTCAATCCCGTCGCCGCGGGCGATGGCGGCGGGGATCCGGAGCAAGACGGGCTTGCGAACTGGCAGGAATTCATCAGTTCCTCCGTCCTCACCTACTGGCGCGGCCGGATCAATGCTGGCGCCACGCCCGACGCCATTCAGGCTGCCTGGTCCAATTTCAGCTACAGCTGGCCCAACAAGCGGCTGCCTACCGATCCCTTTAACGGCGATACGGACAACGACCAGATGTCGGATTCCGCTGAACAGGGCGAGTTCAACTATACGACCAACGGCGCCCCGGGCGCGGGCGGCGGCTTGAATCCCTGCTCGGTCGACACCGACTTGGACTATCTCCCCGATTACTGGGAAACCTACTGGGCCGGGGCCCAAGCTCCCGATACGAATAACGTCCTTGTCTGGGGCGGCGGCATGAACGGAACGGTTTCCGATGCCTTGATCGACTACGATGCCGACGGGCTGTACAACTACCAGGAATATCTGGTTGGCGCCTGCTACCAGTTCCAGTGGATGTACAACAACGGAACTGGCACGGGTGCTGATCCATTCTCCACCAATTTCGATCCCTATGATTTCTTCGATCTCACCCTCTCCGGCGGCGGAGTGGGGGATTGCCTGATCGGTCCCGGAGCCCTGGCGGCACGGGCTACCTGGGATCCCGCCTACTGGGCCGACCGGATGAGCATCGCACCCTACAAGCGGTTCACCTTCCTGTCCGCCTGCCCGTCGCTGCTCCCCTGGAACTTCAGTACCTGCAATCCGGGTTCCGCGGATACGGATCATGACGGCTACGATGACTTCTATGAAATCTACCATAACCTGAATCCGATCCGCGGATCCATGGACCGCGTCAGCGGCAAGGTGATGGGCGTCCCCGAGATCGCCGATATGCTCTACGGGTTCCCCTTCGATTATTCCTCGCCCTTCCGGTGGGGCGAGCTGCCCGCGAATCCCGTCGCGGACTTCGATCAGGACGGCCAGGTCGACGTGGAGGAGGGGCTGACCCCGAACCTTCCCGCCGTGCTGCCCTACCACCACACCGATCCTTCGCCCTACTTTGTCGCGGACATCAGCTCGGACGGCAGCTGGGTCAACAAGTTCTACAAGACCGGTAACACCTTCGGCGCGGCCATGTATTGGTACTGGGACTCCAGCGTCCTCCTCGATCTGGCGTATCCGGCCGCCTACCTCTTCTCCTTCGAGGTGAACGAGGGGTATGACACGGACAACGACATGGAGATGGACGGCATCGAAATCGTGGGCGACACGCCCGGCGCCACCGATCCCCTGGACGAGGACAGCCCGCTCCGTCAGCGCGCCCTCTACCTGGACGGGGGCGACGATACCGCCGCCCGCCTGTACGCCCCGGTCGTCAATCCCTGGACGTCGTTCAGGGCGTTCACGGTCGAGGCCTGGGTTCGCCCCGAGGCGATCGACGGCGACCGCGTCATCGTGGAACGCGCCGGAATGATCCTGGCCAACAACCCCGGCCTGCCGGCAATCCCGAGCGTGCACCGTAACTTCCGGCTGGGCATCACAAACGGCGTTCCTTATATCGGCTATGACGGCTTTGGTCAGAGCTGGGTTTACAACATCGTCGTCGGCTCCCCGAACTACCGCCTCCACACCAACCGCTGGGCCCATCTGGCCGGCGTGTTCGATGCCCAGGCCAAGCGCCTGACCCTCTACGTCAACGGCGAGATGGCGGGCAGCGAAACCACGCAGCAGATCCCGTTCAACGGCTATGTGGCCGGAAATCCCATGAGCGACAACACGCCTTTGGTCAAGAGCATGAACCTGATCGTGGGCGCGGCCGACTTCAATCCGGACGGCGTCTGCGACGGGTCGCGCGACAACATCAAGTCGGGCATGTTCCCCTGGTCCGGCTTCCAGCCAGGAAATTCCTATCCCGCGCTGGCGAACCAGTTCATGGGCTGGGTGGACGAGATTCGCTGCTGGGACGGCGCGCGCACCCAGGCGGAGATCACCCAACTTCGCGGCGAGAAGCTGACCCGTGCCATGGTCAACGGCATCAACGGCGTCACGACCGGCAACCAGAATGTCTATGGCGCCATGGGCGGCACGGAAATCATCCCGCGCCTGGTGTATGCCTATACGTTTGACGGCCTGCCGGATCCGACCCAGGGCGTCAATCCCCAGGGCTTCGAAAGCGCGCTGTTCCCCTCGGACTGGACCGCCGTCGAGTGGTGGGACCTGTTCCCCATGGCGAGCACGGTTTACAACAACCGGCAGTACGTCAAGTGGATCCAGAACATCGCCTCGCACCAGCCCTACGACCCGCCCCGCGACACGAAGGTCGCCCCGTGGCGCACGGTGATCGGCATGACCACGAACTATCTGCCCGGCGGTATGGTTGTGACCAACTTCACCTATATCACCAACTTCCCCAACACGGCCAATCCCTACGTGTTCGAATACATCCACGGCCCGGCGGGTATCTCGGAATCCCACCCCCAATACACTTCCGCGGACAGCGGCCTGTACGGCGATCTGCTGCCCCTCGGCAATGTCGCGGGCGACGATGACGTTCCGATGTGGGATGGCAAGAGCGACAACAAGCCGATCGACCTGCGCGACCAGGACGGCGACGGCCTCCCGGACAGCTGGGAAGAGCGGTACGGCCTGAATCCGTTCGATCCGTCCGACGCCGGCCTCGACCCGGACAACGATGGCCTCACCAACCTGCAGGAATACCAGGTTGGCGGGGATCCCTTCGGCATCTATTCGCTCGACCCCAACCAGGTCCTGAAGGATTCCGAGATGGACTCGGACAACGACGGCCTGGCCAACGGCCTCGAGGCGAACTACGGCACCAGCCTGTTCCTGCCCGACACCGACGATGACGGCATCCGCGACGGCGCTGAAGTGCAGATGGGCATGACCCCCACCGACAGCCTGAGCCCGGCGATCAGCCGCGTTCTGCGCCTGACGGGCGATTCCGGCACCTGGCTCGAAGGGCCGGCGGATCAGAGCCGTTTCCTGATGAAAAGCTTCACCATCGGCGCCTGGATCAAGCTCAATACGCTGGGCGGCACCGTGATCGCCTGCGAGCCTGACACGGGCATCCGCAACTACCGCCTCAGGGTGCTGCCCTCC
>JBIIYJ010000236.1:0-8566 GCA_044346855.1 Kiritimatiellia bacterium | reverse complement strand
CGGCTGGCAGAAAGGCTGCCCCATGTCGGCTTGAAATTGAAATCGAAAAAAACTATAACCCTCCTATTGAGCAGTATTTCCAAGGGGTTAATGCGAGTCGGTTAAAATTTAACCGGACAGTAGTGTCTTAATCTTAATCTTAATCCAAACAGTCTAGCGCAACGGCAGCGGGGATTAAGATTACGATTAGGATTACGATTAGGATCAGGCGGGGAGCGGGGCTGATCGTGATCGCGATCGTGATCGTGATCGACCACGCACGTGCTTCACCGCTTCGATCGCGACGCCGACAGCGTTCCGTTTGCTTTCCCCCCGCGACATGCGGTATAGTCGTGCCCATGAGCACCACCATGCCGACCGTCTTTCTTGGCCGCACCGGGGTGAAGGTCTCCCGCCTGTGCTTCGGAACCATGTCCTTCGGCGGGGACGCCGACGAGGCCATGTCCGCCGCCCTCTTCAACCGCTGCCGCGAGGCCGGCATCAATTTCTTCGACTGCGCCAACATCTACTCCGGCGGCCGCGCCGAGGAGATCCTCGGCCGCCTCGCCAAGCCCTGCCGGGACGAGCTCGTCCTGACCAGCAAGGCCTATTTTCCCACCGGGCCCGACATGAACGCCCGGGGCTCCTCGCGGCGTCACCTCACCCTGGCCGTGGAAGCCAGCCTCCGGCGCCTCGGAACCGACCGCCTTGACCTCTTCTTCCTGCACCGGTTCGACGACAAGACGCCCCTCGAGGAGACACTCCGGGCGGTGGAGGACCTGGTCCGCTCCGGCAAGATCCTCTACGCCGGCGCCAGCAACTTCGCCGCCTGGCAGGTCATGAAGGCCCTGGGCATCGCGGCCCTGCGCGGCTATTCGCCCCTCGTCTGCCTGCAGCCCATGTACAACCTGGCCAAGCGCCAGGCGGAAGTGGAACTGCTGCCCCTGGCCCTGGCGGAAAACCTCGGCGTCATCTCCTACAGCCCCCTGGGCGGCGGCCTGCTGTCCGGCAAATACGCGCCCGGCGTGGCGCCGCAGGGCGCGCGCCTCACTACCCACCCCATGTACAAGGTCCGGTACGGGGAGGAGTGGATGCCCGCCGCCGCCGCCCGGTTCGCCGCCTTCGCCCGGGAACAGGGCTACCCCCCGGCGACGCTGGCCGTGGCGTGGGCCGCCTCCCATCCCGCCGTCACCGCCCCCATCATCGGCGCCCGCAACACGGCCCAGCTGGAGGAGTCGCTCCAGGCTCTCGACGTGACCATGACGCCGGAGCTGCGCGCCGAGATCGCCTCCCTCACGCCCGAGCCCCCGCCGGCCACCGACCGCAACGACGAGCGCGCCGCCTCCTCCATGAACGCCCGCTGACAAGGATGCCCGCAACCATGTGGCTCGACAAACTGGAAAAACGCTTCGGCCGTTTCGCCATGCCGCACCTGACGATCATCCTGGTCGCCGGGCAAGTCCTCTTCTTCCTGATCGGCTCCGGCACGCAGCAGACGCTGGCCCTGATGTGGCTCGACCTCAACCGCGTAATGAACCAGGGTGAAATCTGGCGGCTGGTCACCTTCCTCTTCATCCCGCCGGACACGTCCCCGATCTTCCTGCTCTTCGGCTGGTACTTCTTCTACCTGATGGGCACGACCCTCGAGAACCACTGGGGCGCCTTCCGCTTCAACCTGTTCATCCTGCTTGGCTGGCTGGCCACGGTCGCGGCGGCCTATGTGTCGCTCCAGTTTCCGGGCCCCGGGGGCGAAGGCCTGGGCATGACCAACGCCTACCTCGGCGGCTCCGTCTTCCTGGCCTTCGCCTTCCTTTATCCCGACTTCCAGATCCTCCTGTTCTTCCTGCTCCCGGTCAAAATCAAGTATCTGGCCCTGATCACCTGGATCTCCTATTTCATCTCCTTCGCCTTCGCGGAGCACTGGATGGAGCGGTTCGCCATCCTGGCGGCGACGGGCAACTTCCTCCTCTTTTTCGGGGGCGAGATCCTGGGCCGGATGCGACACGCCAACCGGCGCATGACCTTCCAGTCCAAGGCCCTGGTGGACGAGCGGAAGCCGCGCCACGTCTGCCGGGTCTGCCAGGCCGACAGCGTCGCGAATCCCGACCTGGATTTCCGGTACTGCACCGATTGCAAGCCCCCGCAGTGCTACTGCCCCAAGCACCTGGACCTTCACGCGCACACGAAGGCGCCGCGGGAATGAAACTCCTCCGGGCAGCGGACGGCGCCCTCCTGGCGGACGACGTGCGGACGGCTGGCGGGCCGCTCGGCCGCATGCGGGGGTTGATGGGCCAACGGAGCATGCCGGGCGACGGCCTCCTGATCGAGCCGGCCGACTCCATCCACACCTTCTTCATGCGGATGCCCATCGACCTTCTCTTCCTGGGCGAAGGGGACCGGATCCTGAAGCTCTGCCCCGCCGTCCCCCCCTGGCGCATCCGCCTGGCCCCGCGCGGCGCCCGCCGCGTGCTCGAAATGAAGGAAGGCTTTATCCGGAATCACACTCTGGAAGCGGGCATGGTTTTAAAGATTTCCCCTGAAATTTAAATATTTAGCGCCGGCCGGCCTGAAGACGATGAGGGGGAACGATGAATGGGAGCGATGAGGGGACGCAGGCGCCGTGCGATGTCAACCACCCGCGATCGGTAATCAGTAATCAGTGATCGGTAATTAGTAATAGTGGCGCGGTCAGGACATGGGTAGTGGATCTTCCGGGGGTGCGGGGCCGCCCCGCCTTCTTGTCTCCTCGGGGCGTTGGGAACACCCTGTCGTGACGCTTCGTCTACTACAGGGCTCTTAACCGTGTTCCGCCGTGTCCGCCGTTCGCCGTGTTCGGTAAACAAAATAAGATTTTATCAACACGGAGAACACAGAGAGAGCCGAATTTGGAAATGCATTACACAAGCAACTGATCTCTGTGCTCTCTGTGGTGAAATATTCCGGAAACACGAAATGAAAAATCAAAGCGGGGGCGCGAAGCGCGCCATCAGATCCGGCCCCGCTCCGCATAGTATGATCCGTGGCATCCGTGCTATCCGTGGTGACTCTTTCCGAGCCGTGTCTTGCCTTTTACCTGCGGCCGCGATAGGATTCCCGAATTATCAACCCCCGAGGACGCCATGCCCTATCAGCCCGCTCCGGACCGCTACGCCGCCATGACCTACAACCGCTGCGGCCGCAGCGGCCTCAAGCTCTCCGCCCTCTCGCTGGGCCTCTGGCACAACTTCGGCGGGGTGGATCCGCTCGAAAACGGCCGCGCCATGATCCGCAAGGCCTTCGACCTGGGGATCACCCACATCGACATCGCCAACAACTACGGCCCACCCCCCGGCTCCGCCGAGGAGTGCTTCGGCCGCATCCTGAAGAAGGACTTCGGCGGCGGGCTCCGCGACGAACTGGTCATCTCCACCAAGGCCGGCTGGAAGATGTGGGAGGGGCCCTACGGCGACTGGGGCTCCCGCAAATACCTCGTGTCCAGCCTCGACCAGAGCCTGAAGCGGCTCGGGCTCGACTACGTTGACATCTTCTACCACCACCGGCCCGACCCCGAGACCCCGCTCGAGGAGACCATGGCCGCGCTCGATCACATCGTCCGCTCCGGCAAGGCGCTCTACGCCGGCGTCTCCTCCTACAGCGCCGAGCTCACCGGCCGCGCCGCCGGCCTGCTGCGCGGTCTGGGCACGCCCCTCACGATCCACCAGCCCAGCTACAACATGTTCAACCGGTGGGTGGAGACGGGCGGCCTGCTCGACACGTGCGACAAGGAAGGCGTCGGCGTCATCGGCTTCTGCCCGCTCGCGCAGGGCCTGCTCACGAACCGCTACCTGGGCGGCATCCCGGAAGGGTCCCGGGCCAGCAAGCCCAACACCTTCCTCAAAAAGCAGAACGTGACGGACGAGGCCCTGGCCAAGGTCCGCAAGCTGAACGCCATCGCCGAGGCCCGCGGCCAGTCCCTCGCCCAGATGGCGCTCTGCTGGGTCCTGCGCCGCAAGACGGTGACCTCCGCGCTGATCGGCGCCAGCAACGCCGGGCAGATCGAGGAAAACGTGCAGGCGCTCAAGGCCGCCCCGCTGACCGAGGCGGAGCTGAAGGCCATCGACGAGGCGTGCAAATAAGAAAGAATAGGGCCTATAGGACCTATAGGACCTATCGGGCCCAACCAGGAAAACCGCATGCAAACCCTGTTCCCATTATGGCCAGACGGCATTCCCGCCCCCGATGGCGTGACGCCCACGGAAACGCCCTCGCTCCAGATCTACCCGATCGAGGGCGCCGAGCCGACCGGCTTCGTGGTCATCTGCCCCGGCGGCGGCTACAGCCACCGGGCCGCCCATGAGGGCGAGCCCATCGCGCGCATGTTCAACGCGGCCGGCATCGCGGCCGGCGTGGTGAGCTACCGGGTCTCGCCGCACCGCCACCCGGCCCCGCAGCTCGACGCCATGCGGGCCATCCGCCTTGCGCGGGCGAACGCGGCGGCCTGGCGCCTCAAGCCCGACAAGATCGGCATCCTCGGCTTCTCGGCCGGCGGCCATCTGGCGGGCAGCGTGGCCGTGCACGCCGACCACGGGGACGCCGGCTCGACCGACCCCGTGGCCCGCGTCTCGGCGCGGCCGGACGCGGCCATGCTGTGCTACGCGGTCCTAAGCTTCGGGGAGTGGGGCCACCGCGGCTCCCGGAACAACCTGCTGGGCCCCTGCCCCTCGCCGGCCGCCGTCGAGCACATGACCCTGGAGAACCACGTCGACACCAACACCCCGCCGACCTTCCTCTGGCACACGGCCGAGGACCCCGGCGTGCCCGTGCAGAACGCGCTGCTTTTCGCCTCGGCCCTCGCCGCCCACAAGGTCCCGTTCGGGCTTCACGTGTTCCCGAAAGGAAGACACGGCCTCGGCCTGGCGGCGGATGACCCGGTCGTCGGCCAATGGCCCGCGCTGTGCGTCGCATGGCTGAAGCAGCTGGGGTTCTAGCCGCGTGACCACCCCCCGTGACAACCTGCTGCGTCTCTTCCGCGGCGAAAGCCCGGAGTGGACTCCGCTCACGGGCCACTGCGATCCCTACAACCAGCCGGACCGCGAGGGCATGGACCCCGCCCTCGCCGCCGCGCTGGGCCAGGTCAAGTGGCACGACGGCAGCACCGTCCACTATTCCCGCGCGCTCGGACTGGACGTTCTCGACTACATGCCCGCGCCCGTCCGCCTCGCCCGCGCCCGCTGCACCCTGGAGAACCGCCGGGAGGGCGCCGATACGTTCGCCGTCTGGCACACCCCGGCGGGCGACCTTCGCGAAGTGCGGCGCCAGGCGCGCGAGGACGGCACGTCCTACGTCGTCGAGCATTTCGTCAAGGGGCCCGCCGACCTTCCCGCCCTCGCCGCTTTGTTCGAGGACGAGCGGCCGGAGCCCGACCCCAAGGGGGCCGAGGCCATCCGCCTGCGCCGCGACTGGATCGGCGAGGACGGCCTGCTCATGTGCTTCCTGGCGGGCACCCCGCTCGGCATGATGTACCGCGTCTACTGCGGCGTGGACACGCTCGCATATCTGTCGGTCGACGCCCCGGACGCGCTCGCCGACCTGTTCGCCGTGATGGAGCGGTCGTACCGGCGCAGCTTCGAGATCACGGCCTCCTCCGGCGTCGATGCGCTCGTGGGCATGGACGACACCTCCACCACGGTCATTTCGCCCACGATGTTCGAGACCTACAACATGGCCCTGACGGACGCGCGGGCCGACCTCTGCCGGGCGGCCGGCAAGCTCTATTTCCACCATTCCTGCGGCCTGATCCGCGACCTGCTGCCCCTCTACCGCGCCACGCGCATGGATGCGGTCCACGCCTTCACCGAGCCGCCGATTGGAAATGTGACGCTCGACGACGGCCGCCGGCTGCTCGGCGACCGGATCGCCATCATCGCCTCCGTGCCGGCCATTTCGGACCCAGCTTACAACGAGAGCCTGATCCTCGAATCGGTTCGCGCTCTCTACGGGCGGGCGGCCGGGGATCCCCGCCTCATCCTGGCCCTGCCCGCCTATCCCCACCGCACCATGAGCCAGACCGCGTTCATCGCGGAGGCCTGCAAGCGGGCGCGCCGCCACCGCGCTTAACGGCATCCCGTTAAAAGCGCAAGCCGCCGGCTCAATTGGATCGGCACGGCCGGAAAGGCATCAAGCCTCTACTGTTTCTCGCGGCGGTCAGGCTTCAGAAATGCCGGCAGGCCATCCGGTCGCGGGAATAGTCCAGGCAGGCCGCGCCTCAGGGCGCGGCCGTTTCCCGCTTATAAATCAGCAGGTTATTCTCGCCCCGCCCGGCATAGACGCGCACGAACCGGACCCCCCGGTCATCCTCGACCACGGGAGTCGGCTTGACCCAGTCCTTCTTGTGGCGGGCAATGGTGATGATGCCGTCGAATTCATGATTGCGGGGGCCCTCCACAAACGCGCCGCGATCCGGCAGGATGACCAGCCGGGCGTCGGGGAGGAAGGACTGCAGGGTCGGCTTGCACAGGTACAACCCGTCGGCCGGCATGTCCAGCCCGGCCAGGATCCGGGGCAGGATCTCGAGATCCGCGTAAATGCTCCGGAGGGACGGGGCTCGCTCGTGCCGCTTGTATGCCGCCTCCTGGACAAACCGGACGCAGCCGGCGGCCGTCAGGAGCGCCAGCAGAACCTTCAGGCCGGCGACGACCAGGGGTCTGCCGGAAAAGGAGGCAAGTCCGTTCAGTCCGACCAGGGCGGTCAGCACAAACAGCGGGATCGAATAGATCTGATAGCGACCCGCCGTGGCCGGATTGTTCTCGGAGGCGTAAAGCAGAAGCGGCAGCAGGGTTCCGGCCGCGGCGGCAAGCCAGAGCAGCCGCGCCTGGTTGCGCCGCCCGTCGCCGGACGCCCGTGTCCAGACGAGACAGGACAGGAGCAGCGCAAGCCCGATTGTTTCGACGCCGACAGGCAGGAACAAGGCTGTGGCCGACTTCACGAACGTGCCGAACGCCCGGGTGAGGCTACCGAACTGGGCGACGAAACCGGCCCATTCCTTCAGGTAATAGGTGGCGCTCCCGAACGATTCCTCATAGCCCGCCCCGGGCGGGATCCGAATATAGAAGTGCATGGCCGCCTCGAAGAGAAGCACCACGGCCCCTGCCGCGGCCGCCGCCTTCACGCC
Source organism: Kiritimatiellia bacterium (assembly GCA_044346855.1). GTDB lineage: Bacteria > Verrucomicrobiota > Kiritimatiellia > CAIKKV01 > CAIKKV01 > CAIKKV01. The sequence continues at coordinate 1,437 of JBIIYJ010000236.1, read as the reverse complement.
AGCCATCCAGCGGCAGCGGCCACCGGCTCCAGGAAGGGAGAGGACGACGAGGAACGGGAAAAAGATGACAAGCTGCAAGCGGAACAGGACAGCCGCGCCCAGCGCCGCGCCCAGCGCCCAGGGGGAGACGGGGCGGACGGCCGCCCAGAAGAGCCCCATGGTCAGGCACCAGCCGACGGCATCGGAGAGCGGCCTTGTGAGGGACGCCATCAGCAGGACATGGAACCCGAGAAGGCCCAGGCCAAGCCAGACGTCGGGCTCCGGAAGGAACCGACTGAAGAGCAGATAGAGGAAACAGAAGCCCAGGGCGGTCGCCACAATGCCGGGAATCCAGATGGGCCACAGGACAAACCGCCCCGTGGCGGCGGAGAACGTTTCGATCAGGCCTCCGATGGTCAGGGAATAAAGCTGGTTGGGATAGGCGACCAGCCGGCGGGGCTGGAGGCGGTCGTTGAATTCGGAATAGACCGGCGCCTGAACATAAGGGTGCCTGTTTTCAAGCAAACTCAGCCCGTTGGCGAGATAGCGGAATGTGTCGTTGCTGTCCACGGTGGGATTGCGCAACCGGAACTCATACCACAAAAGAGCGGACAGCACAGCTGTCAGAAGCAGCGCAACCGCCGGCCCTAGCCGTTTCCCCCTGGCCCTGTCCATCATGCGTTCATATATAGTCCCAAACATTTCCCCGGTCAATCCGTGATTCGGATTGTCAGACACGTGTAAAAGTGAGAAGCTCTTCCATTCCAACCCCGGAGCTTGCCATGAAGAAAAAAATTGCCCGCGTCCCGAAACTGGCAGTCGACGGGGGCCCCAAGGCCGTCTCGCATCCGTTCGGAAAAGGCCGCCGGTTCGCCGGCAACGAGCTGAAATACCTCAAGGCGGCGCTCGACCAGAATTCGCTCTTCTACGGATTCGGCACGTTCGTCAAGCGCGCCTGCGACAAGATGAAGGCCTACACGGGCCGCCCCTACATCGTCCCCTGCTCCAGCGGCAGCGCGGCCGTCCACCTCGGGCTCGTCGCCTGCGGCGTCGGCCCGGGCGACGAGGTCGTCTGCACCCCCAACACCGACGCCGGCTCCGTTCTCGGCATCATCGCCGAGGGCGCTGTCCCCGTTTTCTGCGACACGGCCGCCGACTTCCAGCCCACCGCCAAAAGCGTCGCCGCCTGCCTCACCCCCCGCACCCGCGCCGTGATCGTCGTGCACCTGGCCGGCTACCCCGCGCCCGCGGACGCCATCGTCCGCCTCTGCAGCCGCCGCGGCATCGGCGTGGTGGAGGATTGCGCCCAGTCCTGGGGCACCCGGCTCGACGGCCGGCTGGTCGGAACCTTCGGAACCGCCGGCGCCTATTCCACCAACGACTTCAAGCACATCTCCACCGGCGACGGCGGCTTCGTGGCCCTGGCCGACGAGGCCCTCTACCGCCGCGTGTCGAACT
>JBIIYJ010000235.1:0-8611 GCA_044346855.1 Kiritimatiellia bacterium | reverse complement strand
CCCTGGTAATTGACCGTGACATCCCAGGGGCCCGTTCCGGAGACGGAGTCGATGGAGACGGCGGTGCCGCTCGCCAGGGTGGCTTTCACGTACCCCGGGCCGGCGGGCTCGTTTGTCTGAGGAGGCGTCCAGTCGCCCGGGATCGTGATGCGGATCTGGGAGCCGGCGCCCCAGGCCCCGATGCCGTCGCTCCGGAACGAGAATGTGAGCTGGTTGGTGGCGCTGTCGGCCGTGACCGCATCGGGATTCAGGGCCATCGTTCCTCCCGCGAACACCCGGAACCGGTTGGTGATCGAGGGCGCCGGATGCCAGTTCAGGTTTCCTCCCTGGGACGCCACCACGGTGACCATCCCCGTGTTCGTAAACGTCAGGTTGGTGACGCCGGTCACCGAGCACGGGCCGCTGATCGCGTAGGTGACCTGAAGGGCGGACGATGCCACGGCTTTCAGGGTCAGCTTGTTGGTCGCGGCCTGGTTTGGAAGCGGCGGGAAGTCGATGTCCTGGTCCGCGCCCTCCACGAGGAGTAGGGAGGTGTTGAGGGAGGGGTTCACGAAATCCCGGCCGAACTGGCGGCACAGCGTTTCGAAAGTCTGCACGCCTGGGATCGACGGTGCGGCGGCGTTGGTGCAGGTCAGGTCGAAGCCCCGGGTTGCCTCCTTGGCTCCCTGGTAGTTCAGGGTCACGTCCCAGGGGCCGTCGCCGGCGATGGAGGCGAGGGAGACGGTCGTCCCGGAGACGGGGGTGACGCGCAGGAAGCCGGGAGCGGTGGAGGAATTGGTTTGCGGTTCGGTCCAGGCGGCCGGGAAGGAGATGCGGATCTGGGATCCGCTTTGCCAGGCGGCGACGCCGTCGCCGCGGAAGGAGAACTTGAGCGTATTGGTCGAGCTGCTTTCCGTCGCCTCGGCGGGCGTCAGGGCCAGGGATCCCCCGGCGTAGACGTAGAACGTGTTCGTGACGGGCGGGGCCCCGTGCCAGTCCCCGTCGCCGGGCTGGGATGCGACCACGCTGACGGGCCCGGAATTGGTGAAATGCAGGTTCGTTCCACCCGTGAGGACGGCCGGTCCGCTCAGGACGACGAAGCCGACGGGCAGTCCCGAGGAGGCCGTGGCATTCAGAACCGCCGGGTTGGTGACGATTCGGTCCGCAAGGGCGGGGAAATCGATCGTCTGGTTCGTCTTGATCACCACGGCGATGCCGGGCTGCATGGCGGGGTTGATGACGTCAATGCCGAACTGGCTGCAGATGGTGTGGAACGTGAATATTGTTTCCATGGCGGGAACGACCAGATTGGTGTAAGTCAGGGTGAAACCCCGGTTCGTGCCGTTGCCTCCGGAATAATGGATGACGACATCCCAGGGGCCGACTCCGCCGATATCGCCGAGGGAGGCGACGCCGCCCGTGCCGTTGGTGATGACGGTGACATAACCGGATTCGCCCGGCTCTGTCTTCTGAGGTTCTGGCCATTCCGCCGGAACCGTCAGCCGGACCGTCGAGCCGGTTCCCCAGGCGCCGATGCCATCGCCCTTGAACTGGAATCGGAAGCTGTTGGTGATGCTGCCGGCCGTCGCAAGGGCGGGCAGCGCCGTCAGGGTGCCTCCGGCCAGCACCATGAAGGTGTTCGTCACCGGAGCGGCCGGGTTCCAATACAGGTTCCCGGCCTGCGAGGCGGCCACGCTGACGCGGCCCGTCGCGGTGAAGGAAAGGGTCGTGCCCGCGAGCGTGGCGGGACCCGATACGGCGTATGACACGGCCAGGCCCGATTCCGTCGCGGCGTCGAGCACCACTTTATTCGTCGTCAGTTGTGTCCCTATTCCAGAAAATATTATGGTCTGGTTTGTTTTCACGACCGACAGGATGGAAGGCGCCAGGGCGGGGTTGGTGAACGCAAGGCCGAACTGGCGGCAGACCGGGTCGAAGGTGTGGATGGCGGTCACGGCAGGCGGCGCCACGTTTGTGTAGTTGAGATCGAATCCCTTGTTTGTGGCCTTGCCTCCGGCGTAGTTCACCGTCACGTCCCACGGCCCGCTCCCGTCGATCCCGGCGATCGAGACGATCTGCCCGCCGGTCCCGACCGGCGCGACCCGCAGGTAGCCTGCGGTTGCGGCGCTGTTGGTCTGCGGTTCCGTCCAGCCCGCGGGCACCGTCAGGCGGATCTGGGAGCCGGCCCCCCAGTCGGCGACGTTGTCTCCCCTGAAGCTGAATTTCAAAACGTTGGTTGTGGTGTTTCCGTAGACGACGGAAGGCGTCAGGGCCAGTGTCCCCCCGGCGAAGACCATGAAGGTGTTGGTTATGGAGACGGCTGGGCGCCAGTAGGCTGTGCCGTTCTGGGACGCCGCCACCGAGACCACGCCGGTGCTGGTGAACGACAGGTTGGTCGACCCGGTGATGGCTCCGGGTCCGCGGACGACGGTGAATGTGACCGGAAGGCCGGAGGAGGCCGAGGCGGAGAGCGCGACGTCGTTCCCCGCGAGTTGGTTTTCGATGCCCGGGAAGGTGATCGTCTGGTCGGATCCGTCCACAAGCTGCAGGGCGGTGTCAAGAGCCGCGTTGGTATACCAGGCGCCCCGTTGCTGACAGGCCGTTTCGAACGCGTAGAAGCCCGCCGCGGGAGTTGTGATATTCGTATAGGCGAGGTCGAAGCCTCGGGTGTCGTCCTTTGCGCCAGCGTAGTTGACCGTCACGTCCCAGGGGCCGGTTCCGGATATCGAGTTCAGCGAGGCGGCTGTTCCCGAAACAAGCGTCACCTTGACAAAGCCCTGGGCGGAGGCCGAGTTGCTCTGCGGTTCGGGCCAGGTTCCGGGTATGCGGATCCGGACCTGGGAGCCGGCCTGCCAGGCGCCGATATCGTCCCCGCGGAACCGGAAGCGCAGGACATTGGTCGGGCAGGCCGCCATGGCCAGGGTGGGAGTGAGGGTCAGGGCGCCGCCGGCGTATACGGGGAAGGTGTTGGTGATGGATACCGCGGGAAACCAGGCGACCGTTCCAGTCTGCGAGGCTGCCACCCGGACCGTCCCGGTCGCGGTGAAGGCCAGGTTGGAAAAGCCCGAAAGGGTGGCCGGGCCGCTGAGCAGCGAAAATGTCACGGGCAAACCCGAGGAGGCGGACGCCTGCAAGGTCAGCCCGTTGGGCGTCATCGCGTAGCTGATGGCGGGGAACGCGATGTCCTGGGGCTGGCGGATGAGCACGGTGATGACGGGACTGGCCTCCAGGTTGGTGAAGGCGCCTCCGGCCTGCATGGACGCCGCGGTGAAGACGTAATCGCCGGTCGCGTCGGGAACCGCGACGTTCGTGTAGGCCAGGTCGAAGCCCTTGCCCGTGCCGTTGGCGCCGGCGTAAGCGAGCGTCACATCCCACGGGCCTGTACCTGTTATAGAGTCAATTTTGACGCTGGTTCCCCCCGCCAAAGTCGCCTTGATGTAACCCGCGCCGCCGGCTGCGTTGGTTTGCGGCGCGGTCCAGGTTTCGGGTACGGTCAGCCTGACCTGCGAGCCGGCGAGCCACGAGCCTATGGCCTCCGCGCGGAACGAGAATTTGAAACTGCCGGTGCTTGACCCGGGCGCGTTATTGGTGGCGGGCGAGACGATCATGGTGCCGTCCCCGCTTTGGGCGGGGGCCCCCCGGGATTCGACCGCGGCAAAGGACGACATAAGGAATAGCCCCGTCAGAACGATTCGTATGGTTATGGACATGATCCCTCCTTGAGTCGATTGACCCCTGCCTTGCGGGCGCCATGGGGTGATGCACGCAGAGAGCTTTACGGGAATTGCCGGGTCCGGGTAATCGGCAAATACCATGAGGGGCGCGATTCCGTTGCATGGCTTCCGGCGGCGAGAAGCCTCAGGAAACGTTTCCGCGAAAGCCTCAAGCAATGGTTGCCGAAGCGGCGACCGGGTGGTAGGATTCCCCGATCAACACGAAGTCCTCAAAGGAGTTTTCCCATGCTGCGAATGACGAAAAAAGAGTCCATCATCCGGGTTGAAACGGCGGGAGCGGATTTCGAGTGGGACCTGGCCAAGGGCGGGCAGTTGACCGCCTGCACGCTCAAGAACCGGCAGGCCGCGCATTCGCTGTTCGGGCGTACGCCGGCGCCGAACCTGACACTGACGCTGGCGGACCGGAAGATCAGCCTGGCCGACGTGCCGGCCGAAGCCGCCTTTCTGCGCGAGGATGCGCAATGCATCGTGTTCACGACCAAAAGCGCCATCGGGGCGGGGCTTTTCAGTGTCGAGCAGCGGTTCGAGGTGTTCCGTGAAGGCGTGATTTTCTGCGAGTTTTCCGTGACGCTGGCCGCCGGCAAGACAGCGGTGATCCGCCGCGCCGAGATGGGGTTCGCGATCGCCATGGACGGGGTCAAGCAGTTCCGGGGCAACGCCATCACCCGCGATCCGTATCCGAAACAGGATGTGACGACCGTGCATATCCTGAGCGATGCGAAGGTGGGGCTGCCGCGCGAGGAGCGGATCGAGAAGCCGCACGTGATGCCGCTGGTGGGGGCGGACCTGGGATGGGCGGAGTCGCGCTATTACTCCAACCGGGTTGAGTTCGTGATGGAGGATTCCACGTCGTTCGGCTCCGGACTGGTGGGGAAGACGCGCTCCTGGGCGGGGCTGGAAGGCAAGTCCTGGAATGTGACCTACAGTCTCCGGGAGGACGGCGAGCAGGTTCTCCAGGCGCCCTTCTTCTACCGCAACCGCTGGGCCCTGCTGTGCGGGTCGGCCCGCCGGGAATGCGGCGAGGGGGCCGACCGGGCGCTGGCCAACAACAGCCTGGCGGCGCGCATCTGCCACGTCATGTATCCCTATGTGCGCGGCATGCAGGACTGGCCGTGGTGCAGCGTGCCGATCCGGCAGACTTTCTACCAGGATGTCCAGCTGGCGGGGGCGAATCCCACGCTGGAGCAGGTTGACGAGGCCGCCGCGCTGGGCTGCAACGTGCTGATCATCCACCAGTTCTGGATGACCAACGGCGGCAGCAACGGCGAGCCGTGCGCGGAATACAAGGCGTTCGATCCGGAGTGGATGAAGGCATTCGTCGGGCGGGCTCACGACCGCGGCATGCGGGTGCTGCTGTACTGCCGGGGCATCGAGCGGTATTCGATGTACAGCGATTTCTTCGAGCGGTACCTGCGGAAGGATTGGGACGGGATCTACATGGACTGGGCCACGCCGGCGGCGATGGGCTTCTGCAAGACGTCGGCCATGCATTTCTCGGCGTACGACTATTTCATGTTCACCCGGGCCATGCGCAACCGGGTGGGGGATCTGGGCGTGATGATCGCCCACAGCTCGGTCCAGACGTACCTGTCGCAGGCGGTGTTCGACTCCGTGGTGTGCGGGGAATTCTCGGTCATGCACTCGGGCTTGCTCTCCACGCCCGAGAAGAGCGCCAGCTTCGCCATGCAGGGCGGGTGCGGCATCAACCTGATCGCCGGCAACTCCGCGGACCGGGCCGTGTTCTCCAGCCAGCGCTCGGCGGGATTCGCGGCCGGTCTTTCGTATTCCGCGCATCCCTTCATGGAGCCGAACAAGTCCTTCACCGAGGCGAGCGCCTACATGCACCCGCTGTGGAACCTGTGGCGGGCGCTGGGCTCGGAGCCGGCGCGCTGCTTCAACCCCGCGACGGGGGACAGCGCCGTGGCCACCTGGCAGGGGAACCTGCACCCCGTGGTCTACCAGGCGAAGAACGGGTCGATCCTGGTGACGGTGGCCAACGTGGGCGAGGAGCCGGCGACGGGAGACGTGACGATTGACCTGAAGGCGCTTGGCCTGCAGGAAGGCGCCTCGCTGGTGCCGCTGGCGATCAAGGGCACGCACCCCATCGCCGTCCGGGGCAACCGGCTGGTGGTGGAGAAGATGCCGCCTTATTTCTTCGCCGGCGCCATGTGCCGGGTGGGCTAGAAAAAAAGCCGGCCCGGAAAAACGTTTTCCCGGGCCGGCTCGTCTGCGGCGAGAGGGGCTAGAGCCCCGCCTGACCGACCACCTTGTTGAAGGTGGCCAGCTTGTCCTTGCAGTAATCGGAAAGGCCGATCACATCGGCTCCGAAGTTGAAGAAGCGGTAACCCGCCTTGAGCAGTTCCGGCGTGGGCATGCCCACGGTTCCGGCGAATTTGCCATGTTTCAGGGCGGCCGCGGCCACCTTCAGGCGCGCGTCCACGAGGCGAGGATCGTCGAATTTTCCTGGCACCCCGAGGGCGTGGGAGAAATCGCCGGGCCCGAAGAACAGCATGTCGAGTCCGGGAACGGAGGCGATGGCGTCGAGTTCCGCGAGGGGCTCGGGGTCCTCGATCTGGATGATGACGAAGCGCTGCTCGTTGGCTTCCTTCAGGTACTGCGTGAATTCGATGTTGCAGAAGGCGCCGTCCGCGTTGCCGCCGTCCACGGGGCGCAACCCGACGGGCTGGAACCGGGTGGTACGGGCGATCTTCCGGGCGTCGGCTTCGCTCATGCAGTGGGGCACCATGATCCCGGAGGCGTCGAGCTCGAGGGGGTGCACCATGTCGCTGTAGCTGCCCCGGGGAACGCGGACGAGGGCGTCGACGTTGTGGATCTTGGCGGCGTTGATCTGGTGCTCCACGGTGGCGAGGTCGCTGGGGGTGTGTTCCCGGTCCAGCCAGATGCAGTCGAACCCGAGCATGGCCGCGATTTCGGCGACCCTGGGGCAGGTGGTATTGGCCTTGAATGAACTGACGACTTTTCCCTGGCGCAGCTTGGCCAGGACCTTGCTCGGACGCATGTGCATGAACCGGTGCTCCTTGTGTGATGTGGTTGGTGGAAAACGCGGGGTCAGGACTCGATGATGTCCCGCACGGTGTAGATGGGTTTCTTCTGCGATTCGTGATAGGTGCGGGTCTGAAGTTCCGCCAGGAGACCCATGCTGATGAACTGGATGCCGAAAAAGATCAGCATGAAGGGCGTGGTGACCCAGAACGGCCGCTTGGCCAGCTTGACCAGCTCGCCCAGAAACTCGACCTTATAAAACGGGAACAGCAGGTGGGGCAGGACCATGACGGCCATGAGGGCGGCGCCGGCCAGCAGCGAGTAGAGGCCGATGCGGCCGAAAATCTGGATGGGGCGGGTGCTGTAGCGCAGAAGGAAGTTGACGGTGATGAGATCCAGCACGACGCGGATGGTCCGGGAGATGCCGTACTTGGATTTGCCGAACTGGCGGGGGTGGTGGCGCACGACCGCCTCGCCGATCGAGCCGCCGACCCAGCTGGCGAGGGCGGGGATGAAGCGGTGCATTTCGCCGTAGAGCGAGAGGTTCTCGACCACCTCGCGGCGGTAGGCCTTGAGGGTGCACCCGTAGTCGTGGAGGCGGACGCCGGTGAAGCGGCTGATGAGGTCGTTGGCCAGGATGGAGGGCAGGCGGCGGTTGATGAAGGTATCCTTGCGGTTCTTGCGCCAGCCGCTGACCACGTCGAGGTCGTTTTTCTCGAGCTCGTCGATCAGCAGCGGGATATCCTCGGGGTCGTTCTGGAGGTCGGCGTCGAGCGTGACGATGATCCGGCCGCGGGCATGGTCGAACCCGGCGCTCATGGCGGCGGTCTGGCCGAAGTTGCGGCGCAGCCGAACCAGGCGGAGCCCTTTGACCCGGGCGGCCAGGACCTTCAGCTTGTCCCATGTGCCGTCGGAACTGCCGTCGTCCACCAGCACCGCTTCCCAGGAACGGTTGAGGCGGGGCAGCGCATCGGTCAGCTTCTGGACAAGGAGTTCGACGCTCTCGACTTCATTGAAGACGGGCACGACGACAGAGACATCAATCATGGACTCTCCACGGGGGCGCCCCGTTGGCGTCAGTTGGACGCATTGGTTGTGACGACTTTGTAGAAGTAGGCCGGGGCGTTCGACGGGATGGGCCAGCGAAGCGTGTAGGTCCAGTTGGTCGTGTTGAGCCCGTACCGGTCATAGGCGGAGAGGTTCGTCCAGGAACCGGGGACCATCAGGTTGGTCGTGAACCAGGGGCTCGGCAGCCAGCCGTTGGTTCCGGTCACGGTGATCCAGATCTTCTGGTTGGAGAACCAGAAGTCGACGATCTGCACCTCGGCGGGCGGGTTGTTGACGGGCGTGCTGCTGCCCGTGATCTCCTGGAGATAATTCGCCATGAGCGGGGTGGCCTCGTTATCGAGCCACCCGGCAGTCTGCCAGATGAAGGAGGTGCTGACGGAGCCCGAACCGGTCATGTAGATGCTGCGGGGACCGTCAAAATCCATGAAACCGTCCTCGTCGCCTCCGATATAAGTGAAGCCTTTCTGAGTCAGCAAGGTCACGTCGCTGGCGAAGTCACCGAACGCGAGCTTGATACTGTACATGCCGGCCGGTCGCTGGATCGCGACGCCGCCCGGATAGAAGATGTCGTTGGTCAGTGTCTTGTTGGGCGTCACGGGCAGAGTATCTTTTCCCAGAAGGTAGAAGCCGAGTCCGTTCGTCATGTTGGCGAACGATGTGCCGGGGTTAATGGTGTAGGACGCTAGAACCTGGGTTGGGTTCGCCGAAGAGAAAAAAAGAATCTTCCAGTTGCTTATATCAATACCCTGTCGGCCGGCCAGTTCCACAAAGTCGAAATAATGGGGTGTGCTGAAATTGACGGCATTGCCGGGATCAATCTCGGCACA
>JBIIYJ010000234.1:0-8651 GCA_044346855.1 Kiritimatiellia bacterium | reverse complement strand
AGCGGGGGCCTCCGCTTGTTCCTGTTTTTGACTGTCTTCGCCCAGCTCTTCCTGGCCTACAACCTGGCCATGCTGCTGCGGAACGGCCGGCCTGGCCTGGCCGGCCTGGTTCTCAAGGCCCACCTGGCGGGCTTTACCTTCCGTCTCAGGCCGCGGGCGGGGGCTCCGCGTTCCCCTTCTCCGCCAACGTGTTCCCGGCCTCGGACGTGACCCGGTAGCCGGCCGCGCGCAGCCGCTCTTCGCAGGCCCGGTTTTCCGCGGGCGGCACGTGGGCGTTCTCATAGACGATCAGCCGCGGGGCCAGCCGGGCCAGGTCGATGCGGTTCACGATCCGGGCGTCGTAGCCCTCCGTGTCGATCAGGAAGACGTCCACGCCGTCGAACCCGTGTTTCGCCAGCAGCCCGTCCACCGTCAGCGTCCTCACGGGCAGGCTTTCCAGGAAGGCGCCGAGGCCGGGGAAAAGCCCGGTCTCGTGCTTGAGGACCTGCGCCTTGTCGAAGGACCCGACCTGGTCGTAGCCAGGGGGAAGCACGTCGTTTTTCCGGACGTACCAGAACGGCAGGGTCCCGTTTTCCTCCGCGATGGCGGCGTTCTCGCAGAACACCCCCCGCCGCCCCCGATAGGCGCGGGCCAGGCGATCGAACACGAACGGCACGGGCTCCACCAGGATGCCTTCCCACCCGCGGGTGACGATGAACTCCCGCAGGGGGTCGCCCGCCAGTCCGTCGTTGGCGCCGATGTTCACGAACCGGACCTTGCCCGGGCAGGCGCCCGCGCGCTTGAGGGCCTCCCGGACCGCATCGGTCCTCCTGAACCGCTCCGGCATCAGCCAGAGGATGCGGTAGAGGAACGACTTCACCCGGACGGAGTGGGCCAGGCGGCCGCGCAGAAAGCGAACGATCCCGTCCTGGATCCGGAAGGCCAACGACTCGGTGGAACTCATCGACTGTTCATCCTTTCGCGGTTTCCTGTTCGCGCAGCCTGAACGCCGGGAGCGCGAAGAGCGCCATGATGACCAGGGAGCCGGCTCCCATGGTGGCGATCAGGGCGGGAATCGAATGCCGGAACACGATCAGGAGCCCGCCGTAGGCGATCCCCAGCGGGACCATGCCGGCGAAAACCCTGTATTCCCGGCGGGCCAGGTAGTACTGGACGAGAAAGCCGATCAGCCCGTTCGGGATCATCGCCCAGGTCATCCAGCGCATCCAGGTCAACATGTCGGGCGTGAGGCTGTCCGCGGGATAGAAGAAGCGAAGGCAGAGGGCCGGGAACAGGCTGAAGAACAGGGCGCAGGCCGCGGCCAGGCCGGCCCCCGCGGCGGCGGCTTTGACGAGCAGGTGGGTGGTCTTCCGGCCGCCCGCCTGCTCGGTGGAGACCCAGGGGAAGAGGACGGTGGCGATGGAGCCGATGAACAGCATCGCCAGCCTCGCGAGGGCGCTGACCCGCGCGTAATCGCCGGCGACCGTGCTGGAATAGGCGCGCTTGACGACGAAGATATCCAGCCCGCCGATGACCGAAATGAGCCAGAAGATGCCGATCGTGGGCAGGATGTGCCCCGCCAGCGGGGCCAGCAGGAGCGCGCGGCGCGCCCGGTTGGCGAAGAGGTCGCGGATGAAGACGAGCCCCGCCACTCCCATCAGGAGATTGGAGCCGGCGAGCGCGGCAAGGGCGCCGCTCGCGCCGAACCCGAATCGGATCAGCAGCCAGGAAAAGCCGATCCGGAAAGCGGGGCCAACCACCCCGGTGACGCCCCATCGCTTGACCCGCAGTTTCCCGATCAGGCCGGCCTGGGCCACGCACAGGACGAAGCCGCTGCAGACGATGGCGCCGGTGGCGTGGACGGGCCAGACGGAGTTCAGTTTGAAATAGTCGCGGATCAGGGGGGCCACCAGGGTCAGCAGGCCGATGGCGATCAGGGAGTAGAAGGCCATGCGCGCCGTGGCCGCCCAGAGCAGGTCGCCGATATGCTTCTCATCGCCCTTGCCAACGCTGTGGGCGACCTCCCGGGCCAGGATAACCTGCATCGCCGCGATGGGCGCGGCCGCGTAGGCCACGATCTGCATCATGGTTTCCATCTCGCCGTATTGCTCGGAGGTGAGCATCTTGCCCAGGAGGAGGCGGCAGAGCATGTTCAGCGCGCTGCCGACGAGGCTCAGGGAGAAGAGCGCAGCGGAGGCCTTGAAGAAATCGTGGGTGATCCAGTTCCAGACGGGTCGGAAGCCGGCTTTCAACGTTTCCATTCCCCATCCCCCACCCTAAGATTTCAGGCAATGCCGGCTTGCCGGCCCGTTCGTCATCCTGCCGCGTAAACGAGGTCTCCGCATCTAATCATGCGTAAGGGCAACGGGAATGTAAAGAAAAGGATTTTGCGCCGCAAACCCCAAAAAAGGTTGAATCCGCACCCCCGCGGGAATATCCTTAGACAGTAAAAGGGGGCCATCCATGAAGCGAAAAGGCATCATTCTCGCGGGGGGGGCGGGAACCCGGCTTTTCCCCGCCACGCAGGTCATCTGCAAGCAGCTGCTGCCGATTTACGACAAGCCGATGATCTACTACCCGCTCTCCACGCTCATGCTGGCTGGCATCCGGGACATTCTCATCATCTCCACCCCGGAGGCAACCCCTCTGTTCCGCCACCTGTTCGGCGACGGCTCCCATCTCGGCCTGTCGATCGCCTACAAGGTCCAGGAGCAGCCGAACGGCCTGGCCCAGGCGTTCGTGCTGGGCCGGGAGTTCCTGGGCGGAAGCCCCGCCTGCCTGATCCTGGGGGACAACATCTTTTACGGCGACGGGCTGGTGCGCCTTCTCCAGCAGACCTCCGCCTCGGGCGGGGCCACGGTGTTCGGCTACCGCGTCCAGGACCCCGAGCGCTACGGGGTGGTCGAATTCGACGCTGAAAACAAGGCGCTGTCGATCGAGGAAAAGCCGGCCCAGCCCAAATCCAATTTCGCCGTGGTCGGGCTGTATTTCTACGACAACGACGTGACCGCGGTCGCCGCCGGGCTCAAGCCGTCCCCCCGCGGGGAATACGAGATCACCGACGTCAACAACCACTACCTGAAGCAGGGGCGCCTTCACGTCCAGGTCATGGGCCGGGGCTTCGCGTGGCTGGATACCGGCACGCACGAATCGCTCGCGGATGCGACGGCCTTCGTCAAGGCCATCGAGGACCGGACCGGGCTGAAGATCGCCTGCCTGGAGGAAATCGCCTTCCGGATGGGCTTCATCGACCGGCCCCAGCTGGCCCGGCTCGGCGCGGCCCTCTCGAAATCCGCCTATGGCCAGTACATCGAACGGCTCGTCAGCCAGGGTTAACGCATGCGCATTGTGATCACAGGCGGGAAAGGCATGCTCGGCAGAACCCTGTGCCGGGTTCTTCACCGCCACGCGGTGACGGTAGCCGACCTGCCGGAACTGGACATCACCCGCCCGGGGGACTGCGACGCCTTCCTCGGCGCGGCCCGACCGGACGCGGTCATCCACGCCGCCGCCATGACAGCCGTGGACGCCTGCGAGTCCCAGCCCGACCTGGCGTTCAAGGTCAACGCGCTGGGTTCCGCAAACGTGGCGGCGGCCTGCCGCCGCCACGGGGCGCGCCTGATCGCGCTGTCCACCGACTACGTGTTCGACGGCGCCCTGGCCCGGCCCTACCACGAGTGGGACCCGGCCGCCCCTCGCACGGTCTACGGGGCCAGCAAGCGGGCGGGCGAGGAAGCCATCGAGCGCCTGTGCCCCGACCACCTGATTCTGCGCATCGCCTGGCTTTACGGCGCCGGGGGACCCAGCTTCCTTCACACCATGCTGAAGCTGGGCGCCTCGGAAGGCCCGCCGCTCAAGGTGGTGGCCGACCAGGTCGGGAACCCGACATCTGCGGACGCGGTGGCGGACTTGATTGCACGCCTGCTGGAGGTTCCCGTGGCCGGCCTCCTGCACGGCTCCTGCGAGGGCGAAGCCACGTGGCACGACTTCGCGCGCGCGATCTTCGCCCGCCGGCCCGGCAAGCGGGTTGTGGAGCCCTGCACGACGGCCGACTATCCCCGGCCGGCCCCCCGGCCGGCCAATTCCCGCCTCGAGAAACGGGTCCTGCGCCTGCTGGGCCTCCCGCCCCCGCCCCCCTGGGAGGCCGCGCTGGATCGTTTCCTGGCCGAGCATCCCGACCTTTAAAGGATTCCCCCCATGCCCTTCGAATTCCAATCGCTGCCCCTTGCCGGCTTGAAGCTGATCGTTCCGCGCGTCTTCCACGACGAGCGGGGGGCCTTCATGGAAACGTTCAAGGAATCCGATTTCGCCGCCGCCGGAATCCCGGGGCCGTTCGTCCAGGACAACCTGTCAACCTCCCGCAAGGGGGTGATCCGGGGCCTTCACTTCCAGAAGGAGCCGCACGCCCAGGCCAAGCTGGTCCAGGTGTTATCCGGCGCCATTTTCGACGTGGTTGTCGACCTCCGCCCAGGCTCCCCGGACTACGGGAAATGGCTCGGCGTGCCGCTTGACGAGACGCGGCCCGCGATCTTGTACGTGCCCGCGGGCTTCGCCCACGGGTTCCAAGCGGTGAGCGAGAAAGCCGTGGTGCTCTACAAGAGCTCGTCACCCTACCACCCCGATTCCGAGGCCGGCGTCGCGTGGGACGATCCGGACCTGGCCGTCGCCTGGCCGCTGGCCGCCCCCCTCCTGTCGGGCAAGGACAAAGCCCAGCCAAGCTGGCGCGCATTTCAGTTTAACCAGCGATAAAACACGCGCAAGGCGGCGGGCAAGGGACTGCCCGCCCTACCCACGCTACGCGCAAAGAACAAAGCACGACAGGCGGCTAGGGGCGCCGGGCTGACTCCGCCACCGCGAGAAGCACCGCTTCCAGCCGGCGGACCGTCTGTTCCCAAGTCAGGTACGACAAAGACCGCGCGCCGGCGGCCAGCCGCTCGCGGAGCGCGGGATCGGCCGCCAGCCGGGCGAGGCCTTCCGCCAGGTCGGAGCAGATCCACGCGGTGCGGCCGTGCTCGAAGGCCCACTCCATCCGGCCTGTCACGCCCAGGATCGGCTTCCCGGCCCGGATGTATTCCTGCAGCTTGAAATTGCTGTCCTGGTCGCTGGGGTTCACCAGCACGTCAGCCTGGGACAGAACCGAAAGCACTTCCTCGGGGGGAATGCGCCCCATGAAGCGGACATTGGCCGGCGCGAGGCTTTGCAGGGCCGGGTTGACCGTGCCCACCATGAACAGTTCGGCCTCCGCGCCGCGCATCGCCTCCATCAGCTTCGTCATGCCCTTGTAGAGCGACTGGTCGCCGAGGTAAACGACCTTCAGCCGCGGGGACTCCAGCACCATCGGGCCGGGCCGCTGGTCCGGCGTCACGCCGTGCGGAATGAACGTCGCCGGCTTCCCCCACCGCTCGGCCAGGTGGACGTTGTACCGGCTCACGCTGGTGATGTGGTCCGCGCCCGTGACGCTGAGCTTCTCGAGGGGCCAGACGAACCAGGCGGGCAGCAGGCTCTGCTCGGCGTAATAGTCGTCCCACGCGTGCACCACCGGGCACGCGATCAGCCCGGTCCGGCGCCAGACCGCCGCCAGCATCGCCCCGCCGTGCTGCCCCACGACCACGTCCGGCTTCTCGCGCCTCAGCATGCGCAGCATGGCCCATGAAAGGCGCCAGCCGGCGCAGTCGGCGTGGATCACCCGGTGCCCGAACTGCTCCAGGAAATGAATATACGCATAAGTGCCGCGCGGGGCGGTCTGGTAGGACCCGCCCAGGTCGCCATATGTCAGCACGGCGATCTTCATGCCGCAGGCCCCCTTAGGTCAACTCGCGAAGAACGCGCTTGTCGGCGATCTTGCGGAAGATCGCGTTCTGGCCCTTGGGCATGAAACCCCAGTACGAATCCTGCCACTCGTACCCGATGCGCTCGAACCCGTGTTCGGCCAGCACCGCGGTCAGGGACTTCTTGGTGAAAAACCGGATATGGCCGCTGCACACGTCGAAACACTTCTCAAAGACGAACAGGGCCGCCAGCACCTTCTTGGGCAGGTTGAAGTCCGTGGTGTAGAACGCCGCCACCCCGCCGGGCTGCAGAACCCGGTTGACCTCGTTCAGGACCTGGTGCGTGTCGTAGACGTGCTCGATGACGGCCGCGGCCACCACGGCGTCAACGGCCCCGGCGGGAATGGCCGACATGTCCTCGCCGTAACCGACAACCAGCTCCGCCTCCGGAAAACGGCGCTTCGCCTCCTCGATGGCAAACGGGCTGGGGTCGATCCCGAAAAGCTTCTCCACCCCGGGAATCCCGGCGAGGTACTGCAGCGTCCCGCCCATGCCGCACCCGACGTCGAGGATGCGCTTCGGGGAGGGGTGGCACTCCAGCAGCAGCCGGACCAGGCCCAGGTCGCCCGGGCGGACGTTCGACGGGACTTTCTCGTCCCCGATCCGCCCTTTGTAGTGGCGGTCATAATAATCGGATACAGCCTGCCGCGACATAACGCCTCCTTAGCCGTAAAAACCGGATACCAGGGTGAACTCGCGAAGCTGCCGGAGGGCCGCTTCCATGGCGGTCGAGGGTCCGTCCGGCGCCAAAACCGGATCCAGGACGCCCAGCGACCGGTCGATGGGCGGCCCCTCGTCCATCACCTTCCGGACGGTTACCCGCTTTCCGTAAACCTTCGCAAAGAGCCCGCACAACTCATATTTGGTGACCGTCTCGTTGGGCACATAATGGAGCACGAGGCCTCGGCCGGCCAGCCCGTCGAAATCCAGCCCCCGCCCGCCCCTCACAAGGTCGCCGCACAGCCGGGCGAACTGCAGCGTGGTCACCCCGTTCCAGCGATGGTGCGCGTATCCGGAAACCTCGCTCCCGTCCGGCCGCCCCAGGAACCACTCAAGCAGGGAAACGCGGTTGTGCTTTTCCGGCCCGATGATCGAACAGCGGACGTTCAGGCAGTTGGGCGCCGCCACCTCGCCCAGGCTCTTGGTCTTGCCGTAGACGTCCAGGGCGTTGTGCGGACTTTTCTCGGTGTACCCCCCCGCAACCCCGTCGTAGACGCAATCGGTGGCGATCTGGACAACCCGCGCCCCCCGCCGCTCGGCCGCCGCCTGCAGCCGGTAAGGGAACAAGGCGTTCACCTGAACGGCCCGCCGCCGGCCCGCCCGGTCGCCGTCCTTGCAGTAGGGCTTGATGATCCCGATGCAATTGATGATGAAATCGGGACAGCCGCGAGCCAGCAGGGCGTCCAGCCCGGAGCCGTCCGCGTCGGCTTCCGCGTCGAAGGTCTCCACCGTGACGCGCCGCGGGCAGGCGCTCTTCCAGTTGTCCGGCTGGCGGCAGGCCAGGACCACGTCAAGGCCCGGCTCGCGGAGAAAGACCTCCGCGACCATCGCGCCCAGCATGCCTGTGCAGCCCAGCACCAGAACCCGCGCCATACGTCCGTCCTTTACATTTCCGACAGCTGGACAGCCCGGTAGTCCACTTTCCCGAGCAACTCCGTCAGCTCGGGATCGGTCAGCCGGTGCGTGTTTTCCGAGGTGTAGTCCTGGGCCTCGGTGATCCGGTTCTCGCCGGACTGCAGGAATTTACCGTAATTCAGGTCGCGCATGTCGGACGCGACCCGGAAGTACTGGCCCAGATCGTCCGCGCGGACCATCTCCTCCCGGGTGAGCAGGGTCTCGTGCCGCTTTTCGCCGTGCCGGGTCCCGATCACGCGGATCTCGCTCTGCCCCTTGAACACGGCGTTCATCACGGCCGCCAGCTGGCCCATCGTGGCCGCCGGCGATTTCTGGACGAAGGTGTCGCCGCCGAGCCCGTTGGCGAAGGCGAACAGGACCAGGTCGACCGCCTGCTCCAGCGTCATCATGAAGCGCGTCATCTCCGGGTCCGTCACCGTCAGCGGCTCGCGGGCCTTGATCTGCCGCATGAAGACGGGGATCACCGAGCCGCGCGACGCCATGACGTTGCCGTACCGGGTGACGCAGATGCGGGTCTTCGCCTGCGGACCCAGGTCGCGCGCCTTGGCCACGGCCACCTTTTCCATCAGCGCCTTGGACATGCCCATGGCGTTGATCGGGTAGACCGCCTTGTCCGTGCTCAGCACGATGACCCGCGACACGCCGTTGGCGATGGCGGCGTTGAGAGTGTTTTCCGTGCCGAGAATGTTAGTCCGCACCGCCTCGAGGGGATAGAACTCGCAGGACGGCACCTGCTTGAGCGCCGCCGCGCTGAACACGAAATCCACGCCCCGCATGGCGCTGTGGATGCTGTCGCGGTCCCGGACGTCGCCGATGTAAAAGCGGATGCGGTTGTCCTTCAGGTGGTGCCGCATGTCGTCCTGCTTCTTCTCGTCCCGGCTGAAAACGCGGATTTCGCCGATCTTGGAGCGCAGAAAATGCCGGATGACCACGTTGCCGAACGATCCCGTTCCGCCCGTGATCAACAGCGTCTTCCCGTCGAATCCACTTTCTTGCGTCATGGCAGGCACTCCCGTCAATTCCCGTTGATCAGTTCCGACTTGGTTCCCGGCTCCCCTCGAGGCGCTCACCGCCGTCCTCGATCTGCGCGAGGAGCGCGGCGACCTGTTTGGCCCGGCGCGACCGCTCACACCCCCGCCGCATCCGCTCCGCCAGCTCGCCCAGCGCCACGGCCAGCAGGTACGCCTTCCCGCACCGGGCTTCCGCGTC
>JBIIYJ010000233.1:0-8656 GCA_044346855.1 Kiritimatiellia bacterium | reverse complement strand
GAGCACACCAACCTCGGCAACGACTGCTATCGGACCGATTTCAGCAATGGTTGCACGGTTCAAGTTGACTACGCCAATAAGCGCTTGACCGTGGACGACCAATCGGTGACCCTCCCCGATGTCTTCGATCGGGACATCCCGTTCCGGCGGGAACCCTGACGATGTCGCCCTGTCCAGCGAGCATGCGTTCTGTGCCTATAAAAGGGACAAGCAAACTTTGAAAACGAGCCCAAGGAGCCTGGCGTCATGGAAACCTGGTTGAATTGTCTGGCGGGAGAGGCCGTGCCGGCGGCCGTGTGCGGCGGAGTCGACGGCAAGAGAGTTCTCACCTTTGCCGCGGCCCCGGGGTTGTATCAGCTCTCGGTCATTCTGGATGCCAGGGAGATGGACTGGGACGAACTCTACGTGAACCTCGACCTGTTCCACAACCAAAACGCCCGCACGGGTCCCTGGGATTTCGACATCCTGCACCAGAACGCGCCCCTGGTGCCCAGTTACTGGGTCTGCCTCGACGGCCGGCGGCTCGGCCTCTGGTACATGCAGCGCGTCTCGCTTCCGGACATCGCGGCCAAGCAGTTCCGCGGGCGCATGGCGTTCCATGTCGAGGCCGCGGGGACGCATACGCTCGAGTTTGCGCCGTACCGCGAGCTGCCCGTCCACTGGCGCTCGGCCAAGCTGGAGCCGGATCCCGAGGACACGCTGGACCGGCGGGTTTTCGACCTCGCGGACTGGGAGCGCCGGGCCCCGGCGGCGCGCTGGGCCGATCCGCGCTTCTGGGCCGATCTGCGGGGCAAGCTCGAGACGACGCACACGGCGTTCCGCGAGCCGCTGGCGAGCCTGTTCCGCTGGCTGCATGTGAAGGTCACGCCGGAAGCGCGGCGCACCGCCCCGCCGGGAACCTGGGGCTTCGCCTCGGCGCTGGACGCCTATCATCCGGAAGACATCCTTCCGCTGCTCGCGGAGCGCGGGCTGACGGGACGCGACGCGGCGCTCGCGGAGGCCCTGGGCGCCGTCGACGATGCTGTCGCCCTGCCGCATTGGGGAAACCCGCGCGAGGGGGCCTACGGCTGCGACGGGGACATGAACGCGGCGCATATGTTGCGGGCCCTCGCCTGGGCCTGGCACGCCCTGCAGCCGGAACTGGGCGACGAGAGGCGCGAGCGCCTGCGGGCCAAACTGCGCCTTCAGGGGACGCGGTTCTTCAACCTCTGCCTGCTGCAACGCGACTACTGGGGCGGCTCCATTCTGCAGGATCACGGCAAGATCTCCCTGGCCGCCTTCGGCGCCGCCGCCATCCATCTGCTCGGCGTCGTGCCCGAGGCGGCGCTGTGGACCGCGTACGCCATTCCCCGCATACGCCGCTCGCTCGACGCCATGCCGACCGACGGCCGCATCCCGCCGAGTTCCTACGACTCGCCGATTCTCTATCTCGACAACCCGACCTTCTACCGCGATGCGCTCCTGGCCCTGACCGGCCTCGACATTCTGGACGATCCGAAGTTCCGGGCCGTGGTCGACTACCTCGCCGAGGCCGCGAGCGGCTTTACGGAGGCTGAGCTCATCCGGCGCCAGGGGCAGTCCCTGTTGCTGGGCGGCGCGCACTTCCTGGGGTATATGGCCGCCAAGCACCGCGACACGCGAGCCGCCTGGCTGCAGGCCCTGCGGTTGCGCGTTCCGGAGTTCGCCTTCGGCCACGGCACGCAGCAGCACGGCTACTACCACGGGTTGCTGTGGGCGTTCCTCACCTATGACCCCGGCGTGCCATCCGTGCCGCCCGCAAGCGCCGGCCCGGCGCTTCGCCATTTCCCCGACAGCGGCGTCGTCCGCTACCGGGACGCCGCGCAGGACCTGGAGCTCGCACTTCAGTGCGGCCCCTGGTGCGGCTTCAACGCCTACCGGATTGCGAGGGGACCTTGCGACCGCATGGAGATTCTCTCCGGCTCCGGGCATTTCACGGTCGCGAGCCGCGGCAAAACGGTGCTCGTCACGCCAGACGGCGGATACCGCTTGCGCTATCACACGCGGAACCTCCTGCTGGTTGACGACCAGGGCCCGCAGGGGGACACCGGTTACCCGATGTCCATCCCGTCCTACACGGACCGGGGAGAAGAGATCGAACAGGCGCACTGGGATCCGGAAGCGGGGACCGGGCGCGTGCGGCTTAACCTGGCGCCGGCCTATCCGGCGGAACTGGGAATCGCGCTCTACACGCGGGAGTTCCTCCTCGAGCCGGGCCGCCCGATCGTTGTCCGCGACCATATCGTGCTGGCGCAGCCCCGCCGCCTGGCCTGGCATTTCCACGGCCTGCGGGACAAGGGCGTGACGCTTTGCGGGCCGCTGACCTGCCGCCTCGGTTCCGATCCGGCCCTGCACATTCTGGCGCGACCGCTTGGCTTCGCGCTGCAGGCCGGAGTGCACCCGACGGAGGTCGTCTACGGCTACTCGAGCGCGTTCCAGTCCTTCGACCATGTGCGCTTCGAGACCGCCGAAACGGTTGAGTGCGCCCTGGTGGATTTCGTGCTGACGAGTGTTTCACCTGCGGCCGATGGCCTATAAATGGTTTGATCATTCCGGAACAAAGAGTTAATCGTAGTCGTGATCGCGATCGAGATCGTAATCGAGGCGCCAAAGCAAACGTTTCGTCGATCACGATCGCGATTAACAGGAACCCCGCATGAAACACGGATTCCCAATTGCCCTGATAGCCCTCTCGCTCGTTTCGGCATGTCGTACGAACGATGTCCCCGTCGCAGCCGTCGTTCCGCCGCCGCTGGAAGAGCGCCAGGCTGTCGCGGCCCGCGCCCGAGCCCTTCTGGACGGCCACGACCTCTCGCCGGGCCGGGAGTTCGTGAACCGGCTCCGCAGCGAGGATTATCCCGACCGCCTCGATTGGCTATCCGACCCGGCCCACGTCTGGAGTCAGTCCCACATCGAAAAGTACAACGACTATTGCAGCATCGTTCGTTTCGCGGAGGCCGGGCGGACCTGGCCCGTCCCGGGGACGGTGCGTGTGCCCCGCGCCCGGGCCGCCATCAAACTAGACGGCCACCTCTCCGACCCGGAATGGCGCGACGCCTTCACCTGGCGAACGAATTACGCGTTCAACCAGACCGCTCCGGCGCAGGATCGAACGACCGTCTGGAAGCTTCTCTGGGACCAGGATCGTCTGTACGTCGGATATGCCTGTTCCGATGATCGGATCCGGTCGAGTGCGCGGCCGCGGGACAGCGAGGTTTTCAACGACGACTGCGTCGAGCTTTTCATCAGTCCCGACATCCGCTTTCGGAGCTATTGGGAAATCATCGTCAACCCCGATGGGAGCATCTTCGACTCCATCGAATCCAAGCATATCGATCGATGGAGCGCCGACCTGAACCCGTCCGCGGACATTCCGGGACTGGCCTCGGGTGTTACCCGCGTCGGTCCGGACGGGCTCCCGGGCTACACCATTGAATTGGCGATACCCTGGTCGGCCCTTCTGGCCCAGCCGGGCGATCGGATCCAGCCGGGCCATCGATACGCATTCATGCTCGCACGCCTGGACTGGACGGGGGATGTCCTTACCCCGCTCAGCCCCGTCCCGCTGATGGGCTGGGCCCATAACATCTGGAACATGGCAACCCTGGAACTGGTTGAGTGAGGGACGTTGTCTCGAGGGCAAGTCCACGCGTCTGCAACACCTGGAGTGCCTCGACTATCTGGCAGGTAAGATTTCTCTTACGCCCAGGCTTGCCAGATCGGTGTGACGACAGATGGCCGGAAACTCTCCAAGCAGACCTGGGCAATCCTGCCGAAGATACGGGAGGTCGATCAGTTCCTACGTTCTGATCAAAAAGGAGCACGGTATGATGGAAGGGCGGCAGACGGCGGAGGGGGTGGAGTATGTGGAGGTCGCGCCGGCAACGGAGGCGCACCCGCGCAACGATTCCGCGACGATTGTGGAGCTGGCGGATGGCTCGTTGCTGATGGCCTGGATCCAGATGCATGCCAGCGGCTCAGGCGGCCACGACGAGGCGCCTTCCAGCATCGCTTCGATGCGCTCGGCCGACGGCGGCCGCCACTGGGATGAGCCGCGCATCGAGATCGCGCCCGGACCCGGCGACCTGAATGTGTACAATCCCAGCCTGATCGCCCTGCCCGAGGGAGAGGTGCTGTTCTTTTATCTGAAGTACCACCATCTCGTGTGGAACGAGCCCCTGCAGGCCTCCGGCCTGATCCGCCGCTCCCGTGATGGCGGGCGGACGTGGTCGGAGCCCAGCGCGCTCTGGGACCATCAGCCCCGCGGAGGCGCCAATCACACCTTTACCAGGCTTGCCTCCGGCCGGCTCCTGAAGTCGGTTGAGCATGTTCCCGTGTGGGGCGCCTTTCCCAAGTGCGTCTCCAGCTCGAGCGCTTATCTCAGCGACGACGGCGGGCGGACCTGGCGGGAGCCCGGCTGCTGGGTCACGCTGCCGCTCCGCGGGACGATGGAGAACCATGTCGCCGAGACGCACGGGGGGCTCCTCGTCATGGCCATGCGCAACCAGCTCGGGTCGGTGTTCCTCTCCCGCTCGCGCGATGCGGGGCTGACCTGGAGCAAGCCGCAGACCTCCGGGCTCAGCTGCGGGGAGTCGATGCCGAGCCTGACCCGCATCCCGACCACGGGGGACTTGCTGCTCATCTGGAACAACTCGGAGTTTGATCCGAAATTCGATCACCAGGGCCGCCGCTCTCCGCTGGCCTGCGCGATTTCGCGGGATGGGGGGGCCACGTGGAGCCACCGGAAGCGGATCGAGGATGATCCCGCCATCGAGTTCAGCAACGTGGCCTGTTCCTTCACCCGGGCCGGGACGGCGATCGTCACGTATTTCACCTCGCGCATGGCAAACCCGGACCCGCCGGGGAAACTCGGGCGCACGGCGATGTCCCTGAAGGGTGCGATCGTCGAGCTCGATTGGTTTTACCGCTAATACGCCCGAATGGCGCTTCATTATGCGTGTCGCCTGCTACAGGGAGCGGGGTACAGCGGGACCTACGGGACCGCTGCGAGCCGTCTGCAGCGGTCCCGTAGGTCCCGCTGTACCCAACCCTCCATTGACATGAGAGACGGCCGAAGCCGAAGCTGCCGTATCAGGACTCAGCACCCGGAGGTATTCATGGTAGGCGTAAACACGATCCCGGCGTTTGCCCGTGATCTCGCGCAGGACCCCTGCCGCCTGCAACGTTTCCTTTACCACGGAATGGCGCTACGGTAGACTCTGCCTATCAACGAACACTATGGGACGGCAGTGTAACTATTAGTATGAAACTCGAACGGAGCGGCGCCCATTCTTTGCGCAGAATCGCGGGCGCCTTTCTCGCGGTGCTGCTCGTACACGGCCTTGCCGCCGGCGAACCGCCGCCGCTCGAGCGAAGCCTCGCCCAAATGCCGTTCCCGGCCAAGCCGGCCCTCCCGTTCACCGAAAACGGCGGCTGGACCCTCGCCGGAGGCTCCGCCCTGACGCCGGGCGCCGGGCCGGACAACGCCACCGCCCTGGCCGTTCCGGCCGGCGGCTCGGCCGTCCTGGCCCTGCCCGTGCCGCGGGGCGGCGTGTTCAACAAGGGCGTCCGTTACCTCGTCACCGCCCGGGTCAACCGTGAGACCGCGGAATCCGCCGCCAGCCTCTCTGCCGCCAGCGGCGGCGGGTCGAGCACGGCCGGCGCCGCATCGACGGGCGCCTGGGAGGAACTGGCCGCTTTTGCGGACACCGCCCACTGGCTGCCCGGGCGCGACACGGACACGCTGGCCATTACGCTCTCCTGTTCGGGGCGCGGTCGCGCGTTGTTCGATCAGGTCCAGCTCTTCGAAATCCCTGCCTACGGGATCCACTTTCGCTTCAGGGTGCTGGACCCCGCCGCAGGCGCCTTCCAGGCCGCCGTCTCCATTATCCGGCGCCATCGCGATACGAGCCATCACGACCCCATCCGCCACTACTACCACTCCTCCCTGTCCGGCCTTGGCGGGCCCAACGGCCTGCCCGCCGGCCGTTTTTCCGACTGGGTCGACCTGCGGCCCTACCTGTTCGGCCAGGGCGTGGCCACGGTCGGCATCCAGATCCACCCGGCCGGCCGGCGCGACGCACCGATCCCCGTGCGCGTCGCGCTCGAACTGGCCTATGCCGTGGACCGGGGCCACGCCAAGCCCGGCGAAGAGCGCGCGACTGGACCGGAGGCGCTGCGCCGGGATGATGGCGACTCCACGCTGCACGACGTGCTCGCCGATACCCTGGGCGAGGCGCTCAACGCGGACGCGGTCGAAACCGCCCAGGTGTTCTTCCGAACCGAACGGCACACCTCGAATGGCGTGCTGGGCTTCCTGATGCCTGAAAACAACGTGCTCCCCGGCCGGCTGTTCGATTCGCTGGTCTCGCTCGATGCGGATGCGGAACGCCGGCAAGCCTGGGTTCCCGGCCTCCCGCCGGTCTCCGCCGGAACCGGCGTTCCCCGGATATTGACCGGCGCCAACTTCTTTGCCGTGGACAACCTGGTCAGCCCCGAGACGGCCCGGCTCGAAGCGGATCTGCTGGCTCGCATCGGGATCCGCGTCTGCGCCGACCCTGCCTTCCGGCACGCACAACGCGCCCGGCGCGGGCGCGACACGCCCGTGGAATTCCTCTATGGCCGGCTGGGCAAGGACGACTGGTATGGCGCCTCGCCCTATGCCGGAGACGCGTTGGAAACCAAATTGAATGAAAAATACAGCGCCTTCGCGGCCACCCTGACGAACGGCGCCGCCTATTACATTGAGCTCCAGGACGAACCGGGCAACCTGGGCGCCGGCGCGGCCGATCAGACCGCGTTCCGCGCGTTCCTCACGCGCCACGGCGTGACGCCGTCGATGGTCGGCGCCGCGGGCTGGGAGCAGGTTCAGACGTTCGGCTATTCGCCCCCCTCCGTTGCCGCGTCCACGCGGCCGGAGGGGCCGGCCCGCGGACTGGCCGCCAGCCCCGACGAAGAAGGCCTCGAGGTGCTTCGGGAAGAGGCCGACTTCGACACGCGCGCCGAGGGGGAGAAAGAAACGGAACAGGATGGCTCCGTCACCCGCCTGCGGCTCGAACAGCGGCGCCGGCTCTACTACACACGCCTCTTCTCGGCGCAGAAAACGGCCGACCTGCTGGCCGCCGCCACGCGCGCCGTTCACGCGCATATCCCCAACAGCCGCACCCTGGTCAATTTCCGATCCGGCGTCCGTCAGGTGCTGACCCCCGAAACGGCCGACTGGTTCTTGATCGGCCGCCAGCGCGCCGTGGACGTGATGTGGAACGAGGACTGGGTCAACACCTACGGCTGGCGGCGCGACGGCATCCAGTCGGTCAGCTACTACACTGAACTGATGCGCACCGCGGCCCGGAAGCACGATCTGCCGGTGGGCGGTTTCCTGATGTGTTATTGGGACCAGGCCGAACGCAAGGCCTGGTCCGCCCTGGCGCACGGCTCCCGGTTCATCCACTTCTGGCGGTACGGCCCGCACTATGCCAACTACCTGCCCTATTCCTGGTCGGGCTCCAGCAACACGGTCGCCCAAATCGGGCAATTCTGCCGCGACGTGGAGCGGCTCGAGCCAACCCTCGCGGAGGCCGCGCGCGAACCGGCCCGCGTGGCCCTGCTCTATGCCAAGAGCGATCCGGTCTGGGGCCGCGGCCAGACGGAGCACCGGCTGCTTTTCTTCGCCCTGCTGCACGCCCAGATCCCCGTGGATCTGGTCACGGAAGCGGAGATCGTGGAGGACGGCTTGCTCCGTCGCTACGACTACCTCTATATCGGCGACGTGTCGGTGCAGCGCGCCGCGCTGGATACGATCGCCGGCTGGGTTGCCGCCGGCGGGCGGCTGTTTCTCTCGGGTGGCGCCGCCACGCGCGATGAATTCAACGAGCCGGCGGACGTCATCCCGGGGCCCCGGCCCGCGCCGCCCGCGGGCGGAACGCCCTTGCAAACCACCAACGCCATCGGCAAGGGACTGGTTTGCGTCAACGCGAACCAGCCCGGCCTTCATTACCTCGGCACGGTCGTCCGCGAGCGTGGCCAACTCCAGCGCGGATGGGACTCGGAGCGACGCCGTTGGATCACGGGCTTCGCGCTGGACACCGGCCTGGCGCGTCCCGTCGAGGCGGACCTTCCCGGCGTGGAGGCCATCCTGTACCGGCATCCCAGGGAAGATATTGTCATCATGATCAATTACACCGGTCCCGATCCCGTGCCCGCTTTGCGCGTAACTGTCCGCTGCGCGACCCGGGTGACGGCCGTCGAATCCCTGCGCCACGGGTTGCTCCCGTTTCAACAAAAGGACAAGGCCGTGTCGTTTTCGATGCCGCTTGTGAAAGGCGATGCGATCGTATTGCGGCATGAATGACGAACTTGAGACTGACCCTGGACCGCGAAGAGGGGATGGAACTACGAAACACGCGAAAGTCGCGAAAAGGGGAGCCGCGGATTGCACGGATGTTACAAATGCCAAGCCTAGATTTGGCGCGCTTCGCGCCCCCTCTTTGCTTTCTCTTATCCGTGATAGGGGAGATCCATGGTGAGTTTTCCTTTTCGCGCCTTTCGCGTGTTTCGTAGTTAAAATCGCCCTGGCCTTATCATCAGGTGAATGAAAGCCGATGCCGCTCCGGATTTGTTGGCGCGCTTCGCGCCCCCT
>JBIIYJ010000232.1:0-8682 GCA_044346855.1 Kiritimatiellia bacterium | reverse complement strand
GGGGGCCAACGTGGGCTCGCTGGCCCTGGTGATGGCCCAGGCGGCGGGGGCGACCGGGCGCGTGGTGGCGGTTGAGCCCCATCCGGACGTCTGTGCGCGGCTCCGGGCCAACGTGGCCCTCAACGGACTCGCGCAGGTGACCGTGGTGCAGGCGGCGGTTTCGGACGCCGACGGGACCACCGATTTTTTCGGGTTCGACGAGGAGTCGTTCCGGCAGGGCATTTCCAGTCTGCTGCCCGACTCCGAGGCCTGCCGCAGGATGACGGTGCGCACCCTGCGGGGGGCGACGCTGCTGGCCGAGGCGGGGATCGCGCGCTGCGACTTCCTGAAGATCGACGTGGAGGGCGTGGAGAGCGTGGTGTTGAACCAGTTTTCCGACCTTATCGAACGGTGCCGGCCGGTCGTGATCTGCGAATACCGGAAGGCGCATTGGACCAAGTTCGGGCACTCCTTGAAAGCCGTTCTCGAGCGGTTCGCCCGCCTTCGCTATACGGTGTTCGTCATCCACAAGCGAGGGCTGCGCCCCCTGGGTCCCGAAGCCCCCGACAGCTGCGAGCTGCTGGCCGTGCCGGAGGCGGGGAAGGGGTAATGCGCGTCTGCATCCTAGTTGAGAGTTACTATCCCCGGGTGGGCGGCACGCCGAGCCAGGCGAGGTTGCTGGCGGCCGATCTCGTGGCCGCCGGTCATGGGGTCGTGGTTGTGACGCGGCAATGGGACGCGGAGCATCCGGCTCGGGAAACCGTGAACGGGGCCGAGGTGATCCGCGTGGGGCCGGTCGGGCGGGGCGCATCCAAGAAGTGGGGCATGCTGTTGCGCGTGTTGCCGGTTCTCCTCCGCATTCCCGGAGTTGACCTGATTTTCTGTCCGGGCCTCCGGGTTCTTGGCGCCGCCGCCGTCCTGGCTGCCGGCCTGCGGCGCATTCCGTGCGTGCTGCGGCCGGTGAGTTGCGGGGAGATGTCCGGCGCCTTTTTCGCCGACGGACTGAAGCGGACCGGGCTGGGCGTGTCGGCCTGGCCGGTGCGGCTGGGGCTGGGCGGGCGCAATGCGATCCTCCGGCGGGCCGATGCCTTTGTGGCCATCTCGGCCGATATCGCGGATGAATTGACCCTGTACCGCGTGCCGGCCGGCAAGATCGCGCGGATCCCGAACGGCGTCGATGAAGCCGTGTATCATCCCGCCTCGCCCTCCGAAAAGACGGCCCGGCGGGCGGAGCTGGGTATCGGGGCGGGCGAGCGGCTGGTGGTGTATACCGGCCGGCTGGTGACTTACAAGGGGCTGCCGGGCCTGCTCAAGGTGTGGGCCCGGGTGGCGCCCGATTTCCCCGGGAGCCGGCTGGCGCTGGTGGGCGGCGGCGGGAACGACATGGCCAACTGCGAGAACGAGCTGCGCGCCTATGCGCTGGGGGCGGGGCTTGAGACGCGCGTCCTGTTCACGGGGGACGTGCCGACGGTCGTCCCGTGGCTCCAGGCGGCGGACTGGTTCGTGTTCCCGACCCAGAACGAGGCGTTCGGCATTTCCCTGATCGAGGCGATGGCCTGCGGGCTGCCCGTGTGCTCGACGGACGTCGGCGGGGTGAAGGATATCGTGGCGGACGGCGTCAACAGCCTCGTGTTCAAGGCCGGCGACGAGGCGGGCCTGGAGGCGGCCCTGCGGCGGATGATGGGCGATCCGGCCCTGGCGGCGCGGCTGGGGCTGGGAGCGCTGGAGACCGTGCGGGCGCGCTACACGCGCAGCCGGGGGGCGGGATTGTACCTGGATTTGTTCCGAAAATTGACAGTCAAAGACGGCGGGGATTGACCATGCGAATCGGCGTCATGTTGCGCGCGCTCGAGGAGAAGCAGGGGATCGGGATCTACAGCCTGAACCTGATGGACGAGTTGCTTCCGCTCGACCCGCGGACCGAATACGTGCTGTTCTACAAGAACCCGGCCTTCCTCGGCCGCTACGCCGCCTTCCCCAACGTCACCGAGAAGCTCGTTTCCGCGCCCGGCAAGTTCGCCTGGGACCAGCTTCGCCTCCCGCTCGAGGCGCGCAAGGCCGGCGTGGACGTTCTTTTCCACACCAAGTTCACTGTGCCGTTCTGCACCCGCCGCAAAACGGTCATGACCGTCCACGGCGCCAGCTGGTTCGTCCATCCCGAGCTCTACTCCCGCGCCGACATCGCCTACATCCGCGCCGTCATGCCGCTGTACTGCCGCAAGGCCGACCTTATCATCGCCAACTCCGAGCTGACGCGCCAGGATTTCATCCGCATCCTCAAGGTGCCCGCGGGCAAGATCCGCACCATCCGCCTCGGCGCCAACCGGAACTTCAAGGTTGTCGAGGATCCCGCCGCCCTGGCCGCCGTCCGGGCCCGGCACAAGCTCCCCGACCGCTTCATCCTGTCCGTCATCAAGTACGACCCCCGCAAGAACTTCAAGAACCTCATCGCGGGCTTCCGGCTCCTGCGGAAGCGCCTGCCGTGCAAGCTCGTGGTGGCCGGGATCGGCTGCGAGAAATACATTTCCGAATACGGACTGGCCGCCGATGGCACGCTTGACGACATGACCTTCCTCGGCTGGGTGGACCAGGCCGAGCTGCCGCTGCTTTACAACCTGGCCGACTGCATGCTGTTCCCTTCCGTCTACGAGGAGTTCGGCATTCCCACCTGCGAGGCCATGGCCTGCGGCTGCCCGGTGGTCGTTTCCAGGACGGGCGCGCTCCCCGAAATCGCGGGCGGAGCGGGCGAGATCGTCGACCCCTTCGATCCCGAATCCATCGCCGCCGGACTGCAGCGGGTGCTGGCCGACGACGCCCGGCGCGCCGCCATGCGCGCGCTCGGGCTGGCGCGGGCTTCCGTCTTCACCTGGCGCCGGTGCGCCGAGGAAACGCGCGAGGCCCTTCATGAGCTACGATAGCCGGAACACCCTGCGCACCGTCTCGATCGGCGCCTTCTGGCGGCTGCTCCGCTACCCGTTCCTGTTCCTCAGCATCATCGTCATTCCCCGGTTCATGGGAAAGGAGCTCTACGGGCAGTTCGCCTATTTCACCTCGGCCCTGACGGTATGCGAGGCCTTCACCTCCCTTGGCAACCTGCAGATCTTCGGCCGCTTCATTCCTGAAATGGGCCAAGACCCCGCCCGTGAAGCCCGGCTCCTGCACGGCGTCATGTACTGGAGCAACCTCCTGGTGGCGGCCTTCGCGGCCGTCGTGTGCGCCTTTTTCTGGCTGGTCCGGCCGGAGGGTTTTCCGCTCCGCTGGCTGCCCATCCTGATCTGCATCATGGTGGCGGGGAAGATCCAGGGCACCACCTTTGCCTTCCTCTACGGCCGCAATGAAATCGCCCGCTTCTCGGCCCGCGAGCTGATCCGCAGCGCCCTCACGTTCGGGCTCATCGTCGGGCTCTACGCCTGGACTGGCAGCCTCGACGCCGCCCTCTGGGCCTTGGCGCTCAATGAGATCGCCCTGATGCTGCTTTCGTTCTGGTGGGGCCGGGCCGCGCTCTTCCGGAGCTGGGGCCGCCTGCCGCTGCGTGAATTCCTGCCCTACTTCCTGTTCGGGGCGACTTTCTATGTGCCCACCGTCCTGCTCTTCTTCCTGCAGCGCTCGGCCCCGCTCTTCATCCGGAGCCTCACGGGCAGCTACGAGGAGGTGGCGCCCTTCGACCTCGCCAACCAGTTCCTCATCACCACGGGCATGTTCCTCGGCCTGATCTTCACCACCCTGGTGCCCGCGCTCTCGAAGCTGCACGCCTCCGACCGGGGGTCCGAGGTGCTGGTCTGGAACCGCACCGCGCTGGCCTGGTGCGGCGCCGCCGCGTTCCTGGTTTACGCCGGCCTGATCTACCTCGGCCGGCCCGTCATCCGGCTGCTGCTCGGCCCCGAGTTCACCGATACCTACGGCGTCGCGGTCATCACCGGGCTCGCCTTCAGTCCGATGCTGGCCTCGCAGATGGGCATGAACTACGCCGTGGTGCGAAAGAAGCCTTCCATTTACGCCGCCTCAACCGTCTTTGGCGTGCTGGCTATGGCGGGCTGTTCCTTCCTGCTGATCCCGCACTGGAAAGCGGCCGGGGCGGCCTGGGCCACGGTGGCGGGCCACCTGGCCGTGGCTCTCGTCTACGCCTTCGCCTTCCGCGGGGAATTCCTGGCCATGCTCCGCGACTTTCTCGCCGTCACCGGCCTCGGGCTCCTCATCACCCTGCCCGCGGTGCTGCTCGACTGGAGCCTGCCGCTAATGATCGTCATCGGCGCGGCGGCCGCGGTGTTCTACCTGACCGCCCTTGCCGTCCTCGGAATCCTGAAGCCCGCCGATGTGAAAGCCCTGATCAGGGCGGTGCGGAAGTAATTCCTCCAACCCCGTGCGCCAGCACCGGTGAAATGCTCCGCAATGGACTCGGCGGTCCCCCGCCGTGAGCGCGAGGCAGCGTGCCCAAAAATGACTTGATTGACTTTTTCCGTTGGAGCAGGATTGGAGAATGAGTGAAACTTCTGGACTTCCTCCTCCCGTCCCGTCAAGCGGCGAATTCATCTTCTGCACCGTATGCGGCCGCCAGAACCGGGAAAACAATCACCGATGCGTCGGATGCGGGAAAGAACTCCACGCGGGCCGGCCCTCCGTGGTGGCGGCTCCGGACGGGTTGACCACGCTGATCCCTTACAAGAACGTGAAAGCGCTGGTGGCCTATTATCTCGGCGTCTTCGCCCTCATCCCCTGTTTCGGCCTTGTCCTGGGCTCCGCCGCCTTGGTCCTGGGCATCCTGGGATTGAAGGCCGCGGCCCGTAATCCCGAGGCCAAGGGAAAGGCCCACGCCTGGGCCGGCATCATCCTCGGCGGCCTGTGCGTCCTGGCCAATGCGGTCATGATCGTCGCCGTGGTCAAGATGAAGGTCCTGGAGTGAAATCATGTATTGCTGGAAGTGCGGAACCCCGAACAACGACAGCGCCTCCGAATGCGTCAGCTGCCGGACCCCGATGGCGGGGCCCGAGGCACCTTCGCAACCGCCGCTCGCGGTTTCCAATTACCTGGTGCCCGCCATCCTGGTGACTGTGTTGTGCTGCATGCCGCTCGGTATTCCGGCCATCGTCTTCGCCGCCCAGGTGAACGGCAAGATCCAGGCCGGCGACGCGGAGGGGGCGGTCAGCGCGTCGGGCAAGGCGAAGCTGTTTTGCTGGCTGGCGTTCGGGCTCGGGCTGCTCGTCCAGCTTTTGTATTTCGCTTTCATCATCCTGTCCGCCGTGATGGGATAGCCGCCGGCCTATTATCAATTAAAGGGGCACTATGAAAGATTGCCGGCAGCGGTTCGGACGGCTTGCGGTCATCGGGATGCTGGCCCTTTGCGGCTATTTCGGCGCTTCGTGCACCGGGCTCCGGCCCGCCGGCCCGACCGCCCCCGGCTCCCTGGACGCCACGGCCGGGCTCGAGCGGCTGGGCAATCCCGCCGCCGCGCGCTACCCCGCCGGCGCGGCTGTCTACGCGCGGAACGCCTGGACCCTGCGCGCCTCCGGCGGCCGCCTGGTCATCGGCAGCGGCAACAGCAGCAACGGGGGCCCTGCGCCAAACGCGGGCCCGGCCCCGCTGTTCGAATTTGACCCTGAAAAAGGTACATTCCGGATGGTGTTCGCGGTCGACGACGAGCAGATCGACGGGATCCGCCTCCTGGGCGGCCGGCTGCATATCCCCGGGCACGATCCGCGCGAAAGCTGGGCGCTCGGCAATTTCTACCGGCTGGAAGAAGACGGCCGGTGGGGAAAGCACCGGACCATTCCGGGCGGCATCCACACGTACGACATGGCCGCCTCCGGCGGCCGCCTCTTCGCCGCCCTTGGCACAGCGAAGGGCGCCGCCGTGGCGGTCTCGGCCGACTCGGGCGCCACCTGGACCAACCGGGTCGTCGGAAATTTTCGCCTCTACACCCTGTTCGAGTCGGACCGGGTTCTCTATGCGGCCGGGCCGCTCCCCGGCGCCTCCCGGCTTGCGTTTTACCGGGATAGGAATCTGGCCGCACCGGTCGGCGTGTTCCAGCATGACGGGAACGGGGGGTTTCTTCCGCGGCCTGACCTGGATGCCGCCCGGATGTTTCCCGGAATCCCGTTGAATCCGGAAAAGGACAGCAAGCTGGCCCGTGCCGTGGCCTTCCGGGAGAGCGCCGCCTACATCGGGGGGTATTGCCACAACGACCACCAGATCATGCCCTTCGGCGCCTTTGTGGCCGATTCGCTGGACGGGGGGCGCGTCTCCGTGCGCCCGATTCCGCTGGCCGGAGGACGTCCGTGGGATTTGCTCGAGGAGGACGGCGTTCTGTATGTCCTGGCCGACACCCCGGATTCCGCCGGCACGACCGTCCGGGTCTGGGCCGGCCCCGATGGCCTTCACTGGAACGAGCTCTTTCACTTCCGGGCTGCGACGTTCGCCCGCTCGTTCGCCCTGCTGGACGGCGATTTCTATTTCGGCCTGGGTTGCGAAGTCGCGGACCCTCAGGCCTGGAAGGCGGAGGAACTTCCGCCGGAAACCGGCGCCATTCTCCGGCTCCGGAAGGAAGTCTGGTCCGGCGGGAAACAAAGGCAACCGTAACTACAAAATGGCGCCTTGGGAAGACAGTTGTTTCCGAAGGTCGGCGACAGGCAGATCGCGGCACGCCTTGCCGCCGAGGGCGGCGAGGGCGGCGGCCACGCCGGCCGCGTGGCCGGTGGCCATGCAGACGGCCATGACGCGCAGGGAGCCCATGGCGTCGTGCGAGGCCGACACACAGCGGCCCGAGGCCAGCAGTCCGTCCACTGTTTCGGGCACCAGGCAGCGGTAGGGAATGGCGTAGCTGCGGCCGGGCTCCAGGTGGGTCATTTCGCCGCCGGGTCCGGTGGCGGAATGGATGTCGATGGCGTAGGCGCTGCGGGCGATGCCGTCCTCGAATTCCCGATAGCCCAGCACGTCCTCCCGCGTCAGCGTGTAGACGCCCTTGAGCTGGCGGCTTTCGCGCAGGCCGATCTGCGCGCCGGTCTGGCGGACTTCCATTTTTTCGCAGCCCGGAAGATTGGCGCGCATCCATCCGGCCAGGCCCATGACCTGGCGGCGGCCTTCCAGCTCGGCCTGGGTGAGGCCGGCGGCGGTCGAGCAGTCGCCCTTGACCCGGGTGGCGTTGAAATAGTATTCGCCCGGCCGGCGCAGCGCGAACATGGTGGGCCGCTTCGGGCAGGGGAAGACCTTGGCCTTCATGGCTTCGTCGATCCTGGCGATGGCCTCCGCGTCCAAGCCGTTGGGCCAGAATCCGATGTTGGATCCGATGAAGGTCAGCGTCATCGGCTGAAGCACGGGATGTTTCTCGAAGGCCGCTCCTGACAGCGGGAAAAGGTCGCCGTCGCCCGTGGCGTCCACGGTCACGGCCGCCTTGAAAGCGCGGCGGCCGCTCTTGTTTTCCACGATCAGCCCGCCCACCCGGCCGTTTTCGAGGATGGCGCCGCAGACGAAGCCGTGCAGGTGAATCTGGACGCCCGCCTCTTCCAGCATCTGCTGGATGACCCACTTGGAGATCTCGGGGTCCTGCCGCAGGAAGGTGCCTTCTTCCGGCCGCTGCTCCGTGCCCCCGGCCTGGGCGAGGCGCCGGGCGAACTCCAGGCCTACGCCGCCGATGACCAGCTTCTGCTTGTCGTTATATTGCCGGATATTCAAAACGGCCCCGGCGGTCAGCATGCCCCCCAGGAAACCGTGGGCCTCCACCAGCCCCACCTTGGCGCCGGCGCGGGCGGCGCCGATGGCGGCGCAGAAGCCGGCGGGTCCCGAGCCGGCCACCAGGACATCCGTTTCGGTGATCACGGGGACGGCTCGGGCGGGCTCCTGAATGAAGGCGGTCATGACGATCTCCTTTGCGGGCGATGGCGGAAACTGCTAGAATAACCGAATGGCGGCTTGGAAGAAAACGATTATTCATGCGGACGGTCAGGCGGTGGAGGCGGCTGCCCCGGTTGTCATTTCCGCCAGCCGGTCCACGGACATCCCGGCGTTCCATTCGGAATGGCTTCTCAACCGGCTCAAGGCCGGTTGGTGCGGCTGGGTCAATCCCTTCAACGGACGGCTTTCCCACGTTTCTTTCCAGGCCGTCCGCGCCTTCGCGTTTTTCACCAAGAATCCCGAGCCGATGTTCAGTCGTTTGGACGAATGGGACGCTCGCGGCCTGGGCTACTATTTCCACATCACGCTGAACGATTATGAACGGGAAGGCCTCGAGCCGGGCGTGCCGGCCCTGGACACGCGCCTTGCCTCCTTCAAAGCCTTGTCGGCTCGGCTGGGGCCGGACCGCGTGGTGTGGCGCTTCGATCCGCTGCTGATCACCCCCCGGACCCCGCTTGAGGCGCTGCTGGAGAAAGTGGTTCGGCTGGGGCGGGAGTTGCAGGGCTTCACGCGCAAGTTGGTTTTCAGCTTTGCGGACATTGACCGCTATGTGAAAGTGGGGCGCAACCTGAAGGCGGCCGGAATCGAGGCGCGGGAATTCTCGGCGGACGAGCGCGCCGCCTTTGGGAAGGGTCTTGCGGCGGCCGGACTGGGGTTGGAACTGGGCGTTTGCGCGGAGCAGGATGACTTGTCCGCGTTTGGCATCCGGCCGGCCAAGTGCCTGGACGACGACCTGCTGCGGCGGCTTTATCCGCGTGATGCGGAGCTGATGCGGTTCCTGGGGCCGGCCGGGGAGGGCGATCTGTTCGGCGGGGCGGG
>JBIIYJ010000041.1:0-26199 GCA_044346855.1 Kiritimatiellia bacterium | reverse complement strand
CAGCGCCAGGGTGAATGCCCCCGCCTTCCGCCACGCTCGCTTCGTCATGCTCATGTTCCCCTCCAGGACCATCGTTTTTCGCAGTATAATCCTTTCGACCGAATAACGCTAGCGGATCAGGAGCAGCGAGCCCCGGCTCGGCGCGATTTTCTCGAATGCACCCCTGTTGGGGCCGCCGCCGAGGATGCGCGGTTCGCCGTCCAGATCCTGGCCGGAAGCCATCCAGGATAGCACCTGGGCGGTGTCGATGCAGGGGGAACCGGCTTTGAGGTGGTAATTTCCCCTGACATGGGCCAGCCCGACGCCGCTGCCGGGCTTCACAAACTGCGGATCGGCGGTGATGTTGTTGCTCACGCCGGCGACCAGGTCCGGTGCGCTGCAGTAAGACACTTTGCTGGTATAGCCGGCCACATCGCTGGCAACGCCGCCCGCTTCATTCCCCCACACAATGGTGTTCACGGCGTTCGGCGTATTCGCGCCGCCAAGGAGATACAGGCCGCCGGCGCTGCCGACGCCGCTGACGGACTTGTTTCCCACGATGGTGCAATTCTGGGCCGAGTCCCCGGTTCGCGCCAGATACAACCCGCCCGCGTTGCCGGCGGATTCGTTGCCGATGACCAGACAGCCCTCGAACGCGCCTCCCAGCGCCTCGCCTCCGCCGCAGGTGGTTCCCCCGTAATTGTAAGCGATTTCACAATTGCGCGCCACCGCGCCCGCCCCGTTCAAATAGATCCCGCCCCTGTACTTGGCCCGGTTGCTGACAATCAGGCAATCCGCAACCGTCGTGCCGGC
This sequence comes from Kiritimatiellia bacterium, assembly GCA_044346855.1. Lineage (GTDB taxonomy): Bacteria > Verrucomicrobiota > Kiritimatiellia > CAIKKV01 > CAIKKV01 > CAIKKV01. The sequence goes on along the minus strand of JBIIYJ010000041.1, from coordinate 25,407 downwards.
CTGCGCATAGACGCCCCCCGCCGTTCCCGCGGACAGGCTGTTCCTATTTTCTGAAATCACGCAGTTTGTCAGCAGGGTTCCGACCGCGGACACGCCGGCCCCGTAGCCCCCGGCGGCGCTGGTGTTGCGCGTGATGATGCAGTTCCGGATCGTGCCGCCCGTGCTCAGGATGCCCGCGCCATTGTCAACCACGCTCAGGTAGCCGTTGGACACCGTGACCCCGTCCAGCACCGCACCGGCGTGGTTGAGGGTCAGGCACCGGTTGGTCGACGCCGGATAGCCGCCCTGGATGACGGTGTCGTCCGGATTGCCGCTGAATCCGCGCACGGTCACGGGCCTGTTTATCGCAATCGCGTTGGTCACCGTGTAAGTCCCGTTGCCGACCAGCACCTCCAACGTGTAACCCAGGCCGTCCGCGGCCGTGTCGACTGCCGCCTGGATGTTGGTGGCGGCGGTGTCCCAGGTCCCGTAGGGCGCCGTATGACTGCCAGCCGTGGAAACGAAGACGAAGGTCGGATACACGGTAATAAAGGCAGGCCGCGTGTACGAGGCCGTCTGTCCCAGTTCGTTGCTGACCGTCAGAACCACGCTGAACGTGCCGTAGCCGTAGACGTGGGAGATGTCCCGGGTCGCGGCCGACCAGCCGCTGGTCGCGCCGTCGCCGAAGGACCAGTGATACGCCAGCCCGTTCGTGGCGGGGCCGGCCGTGAAGGCGGTAAAGACCACCTCCACGGAATCGACTCCCTTGTTGGTCGGCGCCGTGAAACCGCACCGGAACACGCCAGCCGTCGCATCGCCGGCCTCGTAGGCGCCCATGTCGTAGCCGGAGGAGCCGTTTCCATCCCCGTCCCGGGGCCGGATGATGCCGTCCAGATCCACATTCGACATGGCGTTGGATGTGCCGGCATCGAGAGCGGGCGAACCGATCAGGAGATGGTAGTCGCCCAACACGGCGTTGGTGCCGCAGCCGGATCCGGAATCGACGAACACGGGTTCGTCGGTGATGTTGCCGTCCACGCCGCCGGCCAGATCGGAGGCGCAGGAGTAGGTAAACGTGCCGGTGTTGCCGCTCACGTCGTTTCGAATCCCGTCGTTCTCATTGAAAAAAACGATGTTATTCCGGAACAGGTTGGTCGTGGTCACCTCATGCTTCACGCCTCCCCCGCCCGTTGCGGATGCATTGCGGAGGATCGTGCAGTTGTCCATCGTGTAAGCGGCCGCATTCTTATAGACGCCTCCGCCCTGGCCGTCCGTCGAATTGGCGGCGATCAGGCAGTTGGTCAGTCGGCCTTCCGCGTTGTTCACCCCGCCGCCGCTTCCCACCGCGTAGTTGCGGATGATGATGCAATCCGCCACAATGCCCCGGTTGATGGAGACGCCGCCGCCGGAGCCTCCGCTGCGGTTGGAGACGATGGTGGAGTGGAACAACTTGCTGCCGGTCGTGGAGCCATAGGGATAAGCGCCGCCGGCGCTGGAAGACGCATAGTTGTTCATAAAGAGGCAATGCGTGACGGTTCCCCCGAAAAAATAGGCGCCGCCGCCATAACGGGAACTCCGGTTCTCCACAAACACGCAATTGGACACCAGGACCCCGGTGGAGGATGTCATGTAAAGGCCGGCGCCGCTGCCGTTGCTGCCACCTTGCACATGGTTCGAAATCACGCACCCGATCATCTGGCTGTTGCCACCCGTGATATGCACGCCCGTGCCGTTCTGAACCTCGCCGCCCGCGCCCAGCGTGTCGTTTCGGGCCACCAGGCAGTCGATCAGCAAGGACGCGCCGTTGATAAAGGCCACCCCCCCGCCATCTCCGCCCCGATTGGATTGCCGGGCCCGATTATGCAGGATCGCGCAATTGCGAACCACCACCGAACATCCGTGGGCATAGACCCCGCCCCCGCGGTTCGTCGTGGCCGGCTCGCCGCCCGTCGCATAGGCGTAACCATTGGTGATCGTGAAACCGTCAAGGGTCGCGTCGCCCGTGATGAAAAAACACCGGTTTGAATAGGCGGGATAATTGCCGTTGATAAACGTGACGTCCCGGCCATTCAGGCTGCGCAGGGTGATGCCGTTGGTGATCGTGATCTGCGACGTCAGCGAATATGTCCCGTTGGAGACGACCACCTCGCATTCGGTGGTCCCCGGAACGAGGTCCTCCTGCGCCTTGTTCACCGCCGCCTGGATGGTGGTTGCCGCCCTGCCCCAGGTGTCGAAGGGACTTTGGTTCGAACCGGTCGGAGCCACATAATAACGATTGGTCTCGACCGCCGAAACCGGCAGGAGGAACGAGGCGCAGAAAATCAGGCTGGCAGCCAGTTTCGGCCCGATGTTGCTCATTTTAGTTAATGTCACGGTCACCTTCTGTCTTTCATTGCCGAGCCATTCAGAAAATAGCGCTGTTTCGTTCCCTGAGAACCACTGGAATGATCTCCAGGCCGCGCCGGTGCGAGCCGCTCGCAATGCCTTCGGCCAATAAATCGACGGCCGCTGCGCCCATCCGGCCCGGTTGGACGTCCAGCGTCGTCAGCCCGGGATGAAGGAACTCACCGTGCTTCAACCCGTTCACCCCGATCACGCTCACGTCCCGGGGTATTATGATACCACATTCGGCGGCGGCGCGATAGAGGCCAAGCATGGCCCCGTCGGGTCCGATCACGGCCTGGGGGCGGTCGCCCGGCTCCGCAAACAGGCGGAGCCCTGCCTCATACCCGCTCCGGGGGTCGTAGGCCGCTCCACAGCAGAGGCGCGGGGGCACGGGCAGCCCTTGTTCCAGGAAGGCCTGCTCGCAGGTCCTTGGGAACAAGCTCCAGAAGTTGTCGACGGGAATGGCGTTGGGGTCCGACGCCAGAAGGGCCACGCGGGTCAGGCCGGCCGCCAGGAGCCGCTTCATCACCAGGCGCAGTCCGCTTTCGTAGTCGGGCATGATGGCATACCCGTTGACGCCCGGATCGAAGGCGTCGAGCGTGACGGTGGGAACCTTTTCGGCGATCTGGCGGACGAGCGGGCATGAGAACCGGCTGATGACACCGTCCACATCGCCTTCCGCGATTTCGCGGGGAACGCTTCCCCCGGGGGACGCCGGAATCACCTGGATGCCAAGCCCCCGCTCGCACAGGGCGGCTTCGACGGCTTCCAGCATCTCATAGGCGAACGGGTCGCCGTGCATGAGGCTCTTACGGTCCGCCAGGTACCCGATCGTGTGGGTGAGCGCCTTGCGCGACAGGCGGCGAACCCCGCCGCGCAGGTTGCGGGCCGACGTGTTGGCCTTGTAATTCAACGCCTGCGCCGCTTCCAGGATCCGCTCCCGCGTGGCCGTTTTCACCAAATCGGGACGGTTCAGCGCCCGCGAAACCGTGGCCGCCGACACCCCCGCCTCGCGAGCTACATCATCAATGCCCGCCAGTTCTGAATCCTTCCGGGATGAAATCGATTTCATTAACGATTACAATGATCCGATTTAACATGACTTGTCAAGCCATTTGCGGGTATTCTGTCCCGCATTGTGGGATACGAAAGGAATTTGCTCCATGACCTACGCCGAAGCCCTGGACCTCCTGACCCGACACAGACAAGAACACGTCCTGGAGTACTGGGGAATCCTCTCCGAGGACGAACGAGCCGCCTTTCTGAAGCAGATCGCTTCTCTCGACTTCAACGTCATTGCCGACATGGAAAAGATGATCGATCAGGGCGAACCGGCAAAGACCGCTCCCCCGGAGCCTGCGACAGCCCGCATTCTTTCCAAGGTTGAGCGTCAGGAAGCCGCCAAACTTGGCATCGAAGCCCTCCACGGAGGCAAGGTCGGCGTCATCCTCGTGGCCGGAGGCCAGGGTACCCGCCTCGGTTTTAAAGGACCCAAGGGCTCCTTCCCCATCGGACTCCACTCCAAGGCCTCGCTCTTCGAAATCCATGCCCACAAGATCGTCGCCCTGGAACGCCGCCACCAGGCCGCCATCCCCTTCTATGTCATGACCAGCGAGGAGAACGACAAGGAAACCCGCGACTTCTTCGCGAAGAACAATTTCTTCGGCCTTGACCGCAAGCGCGTCATCTTCTTCGTCCAAGGCATGCTCCCCGCCCTCTTTCCCGAAAGACGCCTGGTCCTGGACGGCCCCGGTCATCTCTTCATGGGACCCGACGGCCATGGCGGGATCCTTCAGGCGCTCGCTGATACCGGAATGCTGGAAGACATGAAGCAGCGCGGGCTTGAAACGCTGTTCTACTTCCAGGTCGACAACCCCCTCGTCGAAATCGCCGACCCCGCCTTCATCGGCCTCCACCGAAAGGAGAAGGCCCCGTTCTCCCTCAAGGTCTGCACCAAACGCGATCCCGGGGAAAAACTCGGCGTCATCACGAAAAAAGGCCAAACCGGCTTGGCGATGGTGGAGTATACCGAACTGACGGACGTGCAGAAGGCGCAACGCACCCAGGACGGGGCTCTTTATTATAAATACGGCAGCGTCGGCATCCATGTCTTTTCCCTCCAATTCCTGATAACCACGGCCCAAGCCGGACTCCCCTTGCACAAGGCGCACAAAAAAGTTCCTTTTTACGACGGTGAGAAAAAGGATCCCGAAACTCCGAATGCCTTCAAGTTCGAGAAGTTCATCTTCGACGCCCTCCCCCTCGCCGACCGGCCGCTGCCCCTGGAATTCGATCGGAACGAGGAGTTTTCCCCCGTGAAGAACAAGGAGGAAGAGAAGGAGGACACCCCGGCCACCTCCCGCCGCGATATGTCGCGCAAATTTGCCCGCTGGCTGGAAGCCTGCGGCATCGCGGTCCCGCACGATCCGTCAGGCTATCCTCTCCACCCGATCGAAATTGATCCCCTCTTCGCCTCAAGCCCGGAGGAGTTGCTTGAACAACATCAAAAAAAGACTATCGTTGCATCTGGTTCAGTGTGGCTGAAGGCAAAAGACCGGAACTAACAGCTTCCAGACTGGTCGTCGTACCTGTCCTCGAAGCGGCTCAGGCCAGGCAGTACGATCGATCGAATCTGGAAAAGAGGGGAAAAGGCAGTCATGAAAATCGCAAACAAGAAGTCATTCAATCGCTCCCTGTGGGAACTGGATAACGGCACCGTGGCCCTGGGCATCGCCAAGGGCGGCGGCCACCTGGCCACGCTCAAACTCGCCGTCCGCCCCAAGGTCAATCCCTACTGGACCCCGGTCTGGAAAAGCATCGAGCCCTGGACCTACAAGAAGAGCGACTCCGCCAAGTACGCCGTCAAGCTGCTGGCCGCCATCCTGGGCCACAACCCCTGCCTGGGCGCCTTCGGCGATCCCTCCCCCGAGGAGGCGAAGGCCGGCATGACGGGCCACGGAGAGGCGCCGGTCGCCCGCTGGAAGGCGCTGAAGAAACGACTGACGAAAAACAGCCTCTTCTTCTCCTGCGGCTGCGACCTGCCCGTGGCCCAGATGCGCTTCGTCCGCGAGTTCAGCATGAAGGCCGACGAGCCCGTCATCCGCGTGCGCAGCCTGATCACCAGCCTCTCGCGCCGGGACCTGCCCTTCACCTTCTGCGAGCATGCCACCTTCGGCCCGCCCTTCGTCGAGGCCGGCGTCACGCTGTTCGACATGCCCGCCGTCAAGGGCCACACCTTCCCCGGCGTCTTCAGCGAGCGCATGCGCCTCAAGTCCGACTGCGCCTTCACCTGGCCGCTGGCCCCCGGCGCCAATGGCAAAACGGTCGACCTGCGCACGCTGACTCCCAATTCGAGCGACTTCTCCACCCAGCTGATCGAGAAGAAACGCAAGGAAGGCTGGGTCAGCGCCGTCAACCCGAAGCTCGGCCTCGCGGTCGTCTACCTCTGGGACCGCAACGACTACCCCTGGATCGCCAACTGGGAAGAGCACCTGGCCCGCTCCACGCCCCCGTGGAACGGCAAGAGCATCACCCGCGGCATGGAGTTCTCCAACACCCCGTTCCCCGAAGGCCTGCGCAAGGCGGTCGACCGCGGCGTCTTCCAGGGCGAAAAAACCTTCCGCTGGCTGCCCGCCCTGTCCACCGTGGAAACCAACTTCACCCTCTGCTCGGTGCCGGTGGACGAATCCTGCAAAGGCGTCCGGGAAGCCCGGTCCACGGCCGGCGGCGGCATCGAAATCGAGTGGCGTTAAACCAGGAGCCAGCCATGTCATCCGGAATCGACCTTCGCCTCGCGCGCCTCTTCAACGGCAAGAAGAACCTCGTCATCTCCGCCGTGGACCATGTGACGGAATACGGCTACCAGCCGGGGCTTGAGAAAGTCGGCAAGGCCCTGCAGAACTGCCGGACCGTGGACGCCATGCTCCTGCCCCGCGTGATGCTGGAGCGCAATTGGAAGCACTTCGAGGCGCCGGGCTCCCCCGTGCCCGTCGTGCGCATCAACTGGTCGGCCTCGTTCTACTATCCCCTCGCCTACCGCGAGGGCGAGACCACCATCGCCACCACGGTCGAGGAGGCGGTCCGCGCGGGCGCCGGCGCCGTGATCTGCTCGCTCTTCCTGGAGGAGAACAACGATCGCAAGCGCGAAACGAAGAACGTTGAAATCTTCGCGGAGGTCGTCCGCCAGAAGGAAAAGCTGGGCATCCCCCTGATCGGGGAGTGCTACGTGGTGGAACACGCGGAAATCACGGCCGACCAGATGCACGAGAAGGTCCGCCGCATCTCGCGCATCATGGCCGAACTGGGCGCGGACCTGATCAAGACGTTCTACACCGGCCCCCGCTTCGCCGAGGTCATCGCCAACACGCCCGTCCCCGTCTTCACGATCGGGGCGGACAAGCTGAAGACCGACCTCGACGTGCTGAAGAAAGCGGCGGCCTCCGTCGACGCAGGCGCCCGCGGCCTCATCTTCGGCCGCAACATCTTCCTGTCGAAGCACCCCGACCGCCTGATCGAGGCCCTGAACGCCGTCATCAACGGCGGCCTGGCCCCGGAGAAGGCCGCGAAGAGCTTCTCGCTGACCTGAGCCGGTTCGGAACCCGGCCCGGCCGAAAACAAATAATAATCGTGTTTTTCGGCCGGCCTTTTGGTAGTTATCGGGAATTGATTGTTTACCATCCTCACCCCAACCGCATCGCATAAGGAGTTCACTCATGGCAAAGCTCGGATACGACGACACGCCCTTCCTCCCCGGCGGGCAATGGCAAGTCCACGATTCTTGCCGCCCCCTGCCCCGCGTGGTCACCCCCGGCGCCGAAGCCGGCCGCGCCCCCTCGGACGCCCTCTTCCTGTTCAATGGGAGCACGCTCTCCGGCTGGGCCGGCCGCGAAGGCGACGCCAAGTGGAAGGTCGAAAACAACTATATGGAAGTGGTGCCGCGAACCGGCGACATCTGGACCAAGGAGCGCTTCGGAGACTGCCAACTCCATGTGGAATTCGCGTGCCCGGCCGAAGTCAAGGGCGACAGCCAGGGACGCGGCAACAGCGGCGTCTTCATGATGGGCATTTATGAAATCCAGGTGATGGACGGCTACGACAACCCCACCTACGCCGACGGCATCACCGCCTCGGTCTACGGCGAATTCCCGCCCCTCGTCAACGCCTGCCGCAAGCCCGGCGAATGGCAGACCTACGACATTCTCTGGACCGCCCCGCGCTTCAGCGGCGTCGACCTGGTCTCGCCGGCCTTCCTGACGCTGATCCACAACGGCGTCGTGGTCCACAACCACGTGAAGCTCATGGGCCCCACCGGCCACCGCGACGTCTATCCCTACAAGGCGCACGCCCCCACCGGCCCGCTCAAACTGCAGGACCACGGCGACCTGGTCCGGTTCCGCAACATCTGGTACCGCCCGATCAAGGGGTACGACGCGCAATAAACCAGCCGATGCCCCGGGTCGGGGCCAATCCCCATCTAGCGGGCCTTCACGCCTGGGTGGGGACGGTCTCGATCCGGAACAGTTCCATCTGCCCGGGCGCGAGCCACCAGCCGACCTTGATATAATCCGGCCCCTGCTCGGCGCCGTTGCCGCTGCTGTCGATCAGCGTGGTCTCCAGACCCTGCCAGCCGACGCGATGGAGGTTGGGCTTCACCCCGCGCACCACAAGAGTCGCGCGGGTCGACTGGGCCTGCGAGTTGTTGACCACCGCCAGGTAATCCGCGCCTCCCGAGTGCTTGAAGTGCGAGACGATCAACGGCGTCCCGTTTGACGATTCGGCTTTGGCCACCGGCCCCGCGCCGGCAAACAGGGGCCACCCGCCCCACGCCTTGCCCACGTGCCAGGCGCTCACCAGCTCGGACTCCAGCAGGATTGGCGCGTGCCATTTCAGGAACGTCCTGCAGACACGGCTGAGCCAGTCATACGTTTCCGTCCGCTCCCAGTGCTCGTCGATGGGGGCCACGCGATAATTGTCATGGGGCTCGCGCATGTAGAGGAAGAACCACAGGATGCCCTTCGCGCCGCTCGCCAGCGCCGTATTGAGCTGCCAGCGCAGGTCGTCCTCCCGGGGGCATCGGTAATTGAAGTGCCCCACGGACAACAGCGTAGTCCAATAGTCCAGATCATGGCGCTGCCCGGCCCGCCAGTAGGTCCACAGGTTTTCAAAATACATCTGGAACCCCCAATACTTGGCCTCGTCCTCCGGCCCGGGGTTCAGCTGGGCGTAGCAGTCGTAGCACAGCAGCGGAGGGTTGGCGGCGGCCACGTAGTCGTCCAGATACCGGTCCCAATTCGAATAGCCGATCCGCGCGTCGATACCCCGGTACATCGGAAGCAGGTTCAGGAAGGGCGACAGCGTCGGCGCCAGTTCCTTCTGGATCCGGAGCGCCTTGCAGGCGTCCGCAAACTCGGCGGCGCCGGGCTCGTCGCCGGCATGGAAGCCGTATGTCGCGGGATGCGAACCCAGGTCCTTCACCGCGCGGGCAAAGTCGCGGCGGTAGGCCTCTTCCCCCTGCCTGGTCAAGTGTTGCCAGCAGCTGTCATGATGCCCGAGAATCACGCGAATGTCCGCCTCGGCGGCCGCGTCGAGAAGGGCCCGCATCCGTTTCACGTCAGCCGGCGCGGACCCGTAATTCGGGCCCATCGCCAGCGTCATACCCGCATCGGCCCAATCCTTCACGCAAGCGGCAGCCTGATGATTGACGGCATGACGGGTGATGTCCGTGTAGTTCCAGAATCCCATGGGAAAACGGTTCATGCGAGCCTCCTGTATGAAAAAAAACGTTTCCGGCCGGCTTTCGCCTCGCGTTCAGTGTCGCCGCAACGCCGCTTCACGGATCGAGGCCGCCTCGTCCAGGCAGGCGCGCAGGCTCTTCAATCCGAATTCCGACTCCAGATCATCCACCGTGCGATCCCGCAACTGGCTCGCCAGGTTGAACGTGCCCTTCCTCGGCCATGAGACGAATCACCAAATGACGCGCAACCCCGGATATTTGGCGATCACACGATCCGCCGAAATCAAGGACACTTGGCGCAGCAGGCATTCCGCAATCAGAATACGGTCGAAAGGATCATTGTGAATCGGAGGCAATGCCACGGAAGCCTGCGCGCTTTCGCGAGTCACCGGCAACTCGATCAGCGCCAGATGCCGAATCGCATGCGCGACATAGGCGTCCGGCTTCATCGGCAGGGTCAGCCGACCGTTCCGGACAAGCAGCGAGATCTCCCAGGCCGAAACCGCCGAAACATGCAGCGCCGACGCCTGCGCGCTGATGGCCTTCCGGGCCGCGGGCGAGAGCCTCTTCGGATCGGAGGCAAGCCACACCAAGGCATGGGTGTCCAGCAGGATCACCGCAACACCTCCGGCCAATCGGCTTCATTCACCGGAGCGCAAGGGTCGCCTTTGAAAGCGGCGCCGCTCAGGCCGGGATCGGCCTTCAAGGGATCCTTTGAGGAACGATGGGGCACCAGATCCGCCACGGGTTTACCATGCCGGCTGATCACGATCACCCGCCCGGTCCGCTCCACCTCCGCCACCAGTTCGGAAAAGTGAGCCTTTGTCTCGTATATGCTCCGCATCGTCTTCATATGAAAAAAAAAATATCGATTCTAGGCTGACTAGTCAAGTCAGAATCAACTCGCGTGGACAATAAAAAAGGGCGGGCCGGAAAACCCGGCCCGCCCTTTGGTCCCTTTGATCCCTTCAGTCCCTTACACCGTATACGTATTCGCCGTGGTCTTGCCGCCGCGCCCGGTCCAGTCCACGTGGAAGAACTGGCCGCGGGGCTTGTCCACGCGCTCGAACGTGTGGGCGCCGAAGTAGTCGCGCTGCGCCTGCAGCAGGTTCGCGGGCAGGCGGGCGGACCGGTAGGAGTCGTAGTAGTTCAGCGCCGTGCCCATGGCCGGCACCGGGATGCCGAGGTCGATCGCCGTCTTGATGACCTTGCGCCACGCGTCCTGGGCGTCCGCCACGACCTTCTTGAAGTAGGGATCCAGCAGCAGGTTGGCCAGCTCGGGATTCTTCTCGAAGGCCGTCTTGATCTTGCCCAGGAACCGCGCGCGGATGATGCAGCCGCCGCGCCAGATCATGGCGATCTCGCCGTACTTCAGGCCCCACTTGTACTCGACCGAGGCCGCGCGCATGAGCTGGTAGCCCTGCGCGTACGAGCAGATCTTCGAGGCGTACACCGCGTCGCGGAGCTGCTGGATGAAGACCTTCTTGTCGCCCTTGAACTTCTTCACCTCGGGGCCCGCCAGCTTGGCGCTGGCCGCCACGCGCTCGTCCTTGATGGCCGAAAGGCAGCGGGCGAACACGGCTTCCGCGATCTGCGGGATGCCGATGCCCAGGTCGAGCCCGGCCTGGGACGTCCACTTGCCCGTGCCCTTCTGCCCGGCCGTGTCGAGAATCACGTCCACCGTCGCCTTGCCCGTCTCCTCGTCCACCATCTTGAGGATGTCGCGGGTGATCTCGATGAGGTAGGAGTCCAGCACGCCCCGGTTCCACTCGGCGAACACCTTGTGCATCTCCGCCGCGCTCATGCCGAGGCCGCGGGACATGATGTCATACGCTTCGCAGATCAGCTGCATGTCGCCGTACTCGATGCCGTTATGCACCATCTTGACGAAGTGGCCCGCGCCCTCGTTGCCGATCCAGGTGCAGCAGGGCACGCCGTCCGACGCCTTGGCGGAAATCGCCTGGAAAATGGGGCCAACCGACTTCCACGCCTCGGGATTGCCGCCGGGCATGATGGCGGGACCGGTCAGGGCCCCTTCCTCGCCGCCCGAGACACCCGTGCCAACGAAGAGGATGCCCTTCTCGGCCAGCGCCTTGACGCGGCGGACCGTGTCCGGGAAATGCGTGTTGCCGCCGTCGATCAGGATGTCGCCCTTCGCCAGGTGCGGGACCAGCAGGTCGATGAACTCGTCGACCGCCTTGCCGGCCTTGACCATGAGCATGATCTTGCGGGGCGCCTTGAGGCTGCTCACCAATTCCTCGATCGTGTGCGCGCCGATGATGTTCTTGCCCTTGGCGCGGGCATTCATGAAATCGTCCACCTTGCTCACGGTGCGGTTGAAACACGCCACCGTGAAGCCCTTGCTCTCCATGTTCAGAATCAGGTTCTCGCCCATGACGGCCAACCCGACCAACCCAATGTCCGCCTGCTTGCCCATGTGAATACTCCTTTTACGTGACACCGATCAAAAATCTGACAGTGGGTTCGGGGTTCAGGCTGAATGCTCATCCGTTCCGTCCGAAATTCGTCTTCCTGAACCCTGATCCCTTCTTCCGTCTCCGCCTTAGACGCCGCTGAACGCGTTGAACCCGCCGTCGACGGGAATCACGGCGCCGTTCACGAAGCCGGACCCCGCGTCCGAACAGAGGAACAGGAGCGTCCCGCCCAGATCCTCGGGCGAACCGAACCGGCTCATCGGGGTGTGCTTGATGATGGTGTCGCCGCGGGGCGTCAGGGAGCCGTCCTCCTTGGTCAGGAGCGCGCGGTTCTGGTCGGCCAGGAAGAAGCCGGGGGCGATGGCGTTGACGCGGATGTGCACCTTGGACATGTGCACGGCCAGCCACTGCGTGAAGTTGCTGATGGCCGCCTTGGCCGCGCTGTAGGCCGGGATCTTGGTGAGCGGCGTGAAGGCGTTCATCGAGGAGATGTTCACTACCGTGCCGCCGCCGATTTCGGCCATGCGCCGGGCGAACACCTGCGTGGGCAGCAGGGTGCCCAGGAAGTTCAGGTTGAAGACGAACCCGATGCCCTGCGGATCGAGGTCGAAGAAGGTCACCTGGCCTTCGGCCTTCTGCTTCAGGTCCTCGGGGAACAGGTATTCCTTCGTCGTGGTGGCCAGCTTGTGGTTGCCGCCCGCGCCGTTGACCAAAATGGAAACGGGCCCCAGGGCCTTCTCGATGGCCACGGCCGCGGCCTCGATGCTGGCGCGCTCAAGCACGTTGCAGGAAACGCCGATGGCCTGCCCGCCGTCCTTCACGATCTCGGCCGCCACGGCTTCCGCCGCCTCCTGCCGCAGGTCCAGGATCGCCACCTTCGCTCCGGCCTTGGCCAGCAGCTTGGACATGTACCCGCACAGCACGCCGCCGCCGCCCGTCACGGCTGCAACCTTACCCGTCAAATTCACGTTAAAAGGCAATGTCACGCTCATCCTGCTTCTCCTTGTATAGGTCCTATAGGTCCTATAGGACCTATCTCTTTCCTGAACCCTGAACCCTCTTCTCCTACCCTACCCCTACCCCTGCCCGCCCAGCTTCTTCGGCGCACCCTTCCAGCGGTACAGCAGTTCGCCGGCCTTGGGGATGCACAGGACGCCTTCGGCTTCGCGGTTTTCGTAATCCGACTTCTTCACCTTGGCCGGATCCATGTAGCCCATGTTGATCTTCCGGCAGGTGGCTTCCGGTATGCCGGTGGCCAGGATCACCTCCACGCGGGGCTTCTCCACCCCGTTCTCGTAGGTGCCGATGCCCTTGACGTGCGTCGAATGCGCCACCACGCCCCAGGAATAGTTCTTATACTTGTCCCACTGCTTCAGGAAGAACTCGAGGGTGTGGTAGCCGATCTCCTCGATCGTCTTGCCATGCTCCTCGGACACCTCGGTGATGTGCGGGGCATAAATGATGACCTTGCCGCCGTCCGCCACCACGGGCTCGATCTTGTACATGCACTTGCCGCCGGTCCAAAGGTCGTCATACATGGGCGGCGCGCAGGACAGCACGGTGTGGAAAGGCTTGTCGAAATACTGGATGTGAACCTGGTTGGACAGATCGGCGGCCGCGCTCCAGGCCTCCTCGCTGGTCCCGTAGTAGAGGCCGGCCAGGTCGTGGCCCTTGACCACCATGCACAGTGCCCGGATCTCCACCGGCAGCAGCTTGGCCGCCGAGTCCACCGTCTTGCGCACCGGGGTCCACTTGTTGCCGATGATCACGGGGTTGGTGATGACGGCGCCCAGCCAGTGGAAGAAGTCGATGATCTCGCGGCCGGACACGCCCGGGAACAGGTACTTGTTGCCGCCGGAGAAGCCCACCACCTCGTGCGGGAAAACCGGCCCCATGATGATCGAAACATCATGCTCCAGCACCATCTTGTTGATGGTGATGTCCACGTCCATCTCGAAGCGGCCCTCGGTGATCGTCCGGACCTGGGCCTTCGTCAGCGTCCCCAGTTTCGCAAGCGCGGCCGGGTTCTTATACTCGTGATTGAAAAAGGCTGCCTTGGAGTACTTGGTCTTGTGCTCCTCGGCCGTGATGCCGACCAGCTTGTAGATGCGCTCCATGGACATCGGCGGATGGGTGCCCAGCGCCACCAGCACATCCAGGGCTTTCACCCGGTTCGCCAGCTTCTCGTAGGCCAGCCGGAACATCAGCGGCAGCGGACAGCTGCGGGTATGGTCGGGCACGAGCAGCAGCACGCGCTTTCCGTCCAAGTTCCACGATGCAAACGCTTTATCGCAAACGGACGCGACTTCCGCATCCGTCAGCGGCTTGTCGGTCCGACCCATTCCCTGGTTCAAATTCATGGTGTCTCCTAACGTTACGAGCCCGACACTATAAGTTATCCGCCGTCCGGCTTCAAGTCCGGAATCTACCCGCAGTTTTCAAGCCGATGCCGCGCTCCAGTCGTCAACGACCAAACCCGGAATGCCGGCAAAACCCCTCGCGTTGAGCGTGACCAGGATAAGCCCGTGCCGGCACGCCGTGGCCGCAATCATCAGGTCCAGCACCGGGGGGGGCCTGCCTTGGCGCTGCAGCCAGACCGCCAGCGCGGTGAAGTGGTCGGCGACCGCATCGCCAAACGGTAGCGCGGGATACTGGTTCTCCAGCAACTCCCCAGCTAAACCGGAATGAACCGGTTGCCCTTCTTATCCGACACCGCCGCGGCGTGAAGATAGGATTGGATCAGGGCGCCGCCATCGAAACTGGTCTGGCCCTGTTTGCCCGTCTGGAGGGACGTCACAAACCGCTGGTACATGTCAGGCACGGGCGGGCATTTGACCGGCATCCAGAGGCGCGACTCGACGTCCTCGCCCAGGCAGACCTTGAGCGTCTCCGGCGCGGGCCGGTCGAGGTTCAGGTCCAGCGCCCCCTTGTCGCCATACACGCGCAGCGACACCGTATTCGCATGACCCGTCGCCCAGCGGGTCGTGTGCAGCGTCCCAACCGCCCCGTCGCGGAAACGGACCGTCGTGACGGCGCTGTCATTGGCGTCGAACACATACTTGCCGATCTTCTTGACGCCCTTGTCGAACGTCTTCAGCACGCAGGAAACCGATGCGAATTCCCCGGCCACGAAACAGGCCAGATCGAACAGGTGAACGCCGAGGTCGCCCAGCGTACCCGCGCTTCCATGCCGGGTGCTCAGCCGCCAGAGCAGCGAGTCGGTCGTGCGCCAGTCGCCCCAGAAATTTGCCGCCAGCCAGCTCTGCAGGTAAGCCCCTTCCACATGCATGATCCGCCCCAGCACGCCGGAGGCCGCGATTTCCGCCGCCTTCTGGGTGGCCGGACTGTTGCGATAGGAGAAATTCACGGCCGTCAGCCGCTTCTTCCGCCTCGCGGTCGCCGCCATCAACCGGGCGTCCTTGATGTTGTCCGCCAGCGGCTTTTCGCACATGACATGCACGCCATGCTTGAGCGCCAGCAGAACGGCTTCGGCATGGGCCGGGTCGGGCGTGACCACGGACACCCCGTCGAGCTTCTCCTTCTTCAGCATCTCCCCCGCGTCCTCATAGAAAGCCAGGATCTTATACTTTTCGGCAAAGGCCTTGGCCCGGCCTGGCACGATGTCGCAACAGGCCACCACCTGGCATCCCTCGATCGCGTTGAAACGGCCCGCATGCGCCGTGGCCATGCCACCCGTCCCGATGATCGCCAGCCGGACCTGCTTCTTGCTTTTCATGAAATTCCCCTGCTTTTGAATGGGCAAATTTTACCACAACCTTCCCCTCCGGGTACAGCGGGACCTACGGGACCGCTGCCCGCCCCGCCGCGACATCCCGCCCGTACAGCGGGACCTACGGGACCGCTGCCCCCCCCGCCGCGACACCCCGCCCGTACAGCGGGACCTACGGGACCGCTGCCCCCCCCGCCGCGACACCCCGCCCGTACAGCGGGACCTACGGGACCGCTGCCCCCTCTTCAGGCCGCAACCACTCCACGCACCTCGTCCACGGCCAATCAGTCCAGACCTTAACCAGGCCCGCCTTGACGGGATTTGCGCAAATATACCTTGCGACACTCTTCACCTTATCCTCATTGCGACACCAATGATCAAATCCCTCACGCGCCCAGAATGTTCCTTTCCGGCCAAGCATGCGATTGCTTTGTGCGGCCACATAGCTCTTGTAATATCCAATATCCTCCAGAAGATGACCACTTCTTCCTTCCCGATTCCGCAACAGAAGATGGATGTGATTCGAAAGAACGGTGACCGCATAAACATGCCAACCGCGTTGCTGCTCAAGCCAATCAAGATTGGAAAGGACGAGTTCGGGCACACCCGGCTTCGTAAGCCAATCGCGGGTATTATCCACGGCGTTAAGACAATTCTCCATTCGAAGAAATTGTTGTCGGGACAACTCTGTCATGGCGCTTTCTGACGCATGAGTCTGTGCAAGAGCATCCCGCTCCGCTTGCATTTCCATTACAATGGGCTTGGGAATTGTTCCGGCCAATCGAATCGTGACAAAGTATGCATGGTCCGCCACCAACCAATGCGGCAGGTTTCCCCTAGCGAAACGCACTGTATCCGCCATGTGTACCTCCTGGCAACGTCCTTTCCACCCAGCGGTCCCGTAGGTCCCGCTGTACTCAATTCCCCGTACAGCGGGACCTACGGGACCGCTGCCCGCCCGGCAGGGTCCTGGTGGAAATACTGCCGGAATTCCTCGTACAATTCGGGATGATCGCGCCGGAGATCGACCGGCTTTTCAAAAAAGAGCTCCGTCACGACCGCGAAAAACTCGGCGGGCTTGGTGGCTCCATAATCCGAGATCAGGGACGGCCTGCCGGCTTCCAGATCGGCCTGAAGCCGCCTGTATTCCCCGCTCAGCACCCGGGCCCATTCCGGATAATGGGAAACACAATCGAGTACGGGCGCCCCGTTCATGACACCGTCGAGCTGGTCGAGCTGGTGCGCGAACTCGTGGAAAACGACGTTGTAGCCGTCTCGCGGGTCCCGCGCTCCCTGCTCGGTGTCGGGCCAGGACAGCACCACCGCGCCGTTGCTGGACGAAAGGCCGGCCACCGGCCTGTTCGTCACCGTGATCGTGCCCGTCGCATTCCACTCCCGGCTTTCGAAATCGAAGCTTTCCGGATAGACAAGAATGCTGGTGAGCCGCTCGTAATAGTCATGCCGGAGGTTGAGCAGCAACAGGCAGGCATGCGCGGCGACTGTGACCTTGATCTCGTCGGTGACCGCCAGTCCGCCGCACCCTTCGAAATACTTCTCGCTGATGAACACCTTGATCAGCTCTTCCAGCCGCTTCCGCTCATCGGCGTGCAGGCTCCGGCAACAGGGCGCATTCCCGTCCACGATCCGCGCCCACGCCTCCGGAAAAGACAGCTTCCCAAGCTGCGCCCTCTTGTAATCGCGAATGGGATGAAACAGCCCCATACATCAATTCTCCCCAATGGAATCCAGGTCAATCAGGATTTCACGGTATTGCGTTCCCCGGACAGGCCCCACAATGCCGCGCTCCTCCAGGATATCCATGATCCGGGCGGCCCGCGTGTAGCCGATCTTGAGCCGGCGTTGAAGGACGGACGTCGAGGGCCGTTTCGTTTCCCGGATGATCTCAAGAGCCTGCCTGATCAGTTCCTCGTCCCCCCCGGGCGAGTCTTCGTCCGGATTCCCGGCGACGGGACTCCCGATCAAGGCCAGCTTCGTCAATGACCGCACCTCGCGCGGCGGGTCCTGCACCCGGCCGAACTCGGCCCACGACACCTCGCCCACATAAATGTCGCCCCGCGAGTCAACCGCGATCCCGTGCGGCGCGGTGAACTGGCCAGGCCCGATTCCGGGGACAGGATCGCCCAGCCGGTCCAGCCGCTTGCCGGCCAGGGTGTGGACACTCACGCACGCGCCGACGTTGGGATTGGACCACTCGTTCACGGGACTGGTCGACAGCTGCCCGATATAAGCCCGCTTGCCCTTGATGCACAGGCCGCACGGCCGGTGCAGGTTGTTCCATTGCGCCAAAAACCGCCCGTTCTCGTCGAACACCTGGACCCGGCAGTTTTCCCGGTCCGCGATGAAGATCCGCCCCTGCGCATCGACGGCCAGGCTGTGCACCAGGTTGAACTGCCCCGGATCGGATCCGTATTCCCCGAAGGAATGAAGCCATTTACCCGCGGCCGAATAACGATGCACCCGGGCGTTCTTGTAGCCGTCCGCCACCAGGATGTCGCCGGTCCGGGGATCCACCGCCGCCTTGGTCGGCATGCTGAACGGCTTGCCGCTCCGCCACGGAGCCGGAGCGTCCGGCGTGCCGAGGGTCAGCACGACCCGCCCCTCGGGCGTGCACTTGAACACCACATGCAGGAAATTGTCCACCGCATACAGGAAGCCGTCATGCCAGGTCAGCCCGTGCGGATTCTTGAACAGGCCCTCCCCCCACGATCCGACGAACGTCCCCTCCCGGTCGAACACGATCACCGGATGGCCGCCCCGGTTGAGGACATACACGCGGTCCTGGTCGTCCACCGCCACATCCGCCGTCTCCTTCAGATGATAGCCCTCGGGCAGCCGGTGCCAGTCGTGCCGGGCCTCACATCGCAGCGTTGCACCTAAAATTGGATTATTCATCGTGCGCCTTCCGGTTTCGTCTTAAGCTCGCGGTCGAAAAAGGCCAGCAGCCGGGCCATGATCGCCTCGTGGTCCGGCTTCAGGACCGACTCCCGCTTCGTCGCGTACAGGAAAAAGTCGTGCCCTCCGCCCGCCACGGGAACCCACTCCACGCGGGCGCCGCTCTCAATCAGCGCCTGCTTCAGCCGCAGCCCCTGCGAAAAGGGGACATGCGTGTCGAGCTCGCCGTGCGCGATGAAAAACGCAGGGGCCCCGGCCCCGACCGCGGCCGCCGGGCTCGCCTGCCGCCGCAGAGCGGCATCCCCCCAGCCGGGCCCGAACAGGGCCCGGACCGAGGCCGGGAAATCGTCGCCCCTCAGCCAGCCGCCCGTGAAATCGGACGGCCCGCAGAAAACCGCAGCCGCCTGCACCCGGCTGCTGACCCCGGTCCAGCCCCCCTCGCCCTCCAGCGCCGGGTCCCGCATCACCCCCACGCACGCCGCCAGATGCCCGCCCGCGCTGGTCCCGAAAACCCCGAGGCGGTCGGGGTCGACCCCGTGCCGCGCCGCATGGGCCCGCAGCCAGCGCACGCCCAGCTTGCAATCCTCGATCTGCGCGGGCCAGACCGCATTCGTCGTCAGCCGGTACCCGACGCTCGCCACCACGTAGCCCCGCTCCGCCAGCCACGCCCCGAACGTGTTGTAATGCCCCCCGCTGTTCCAGCCGCCCCCGTGGATGAAAACGACGCCGGGCCGCAAGCCGTCCGCCGGCGCCTTCGGCTTGAACAGGGCAACCTTGATTACCGAGCCGCCGGCCATGCCGATTTCGATTGTGGGGACAACCTCCACGTCCGCCGAGGGCCGGTACTCGCGGGTGCCGGCCAGCTGGAACAGGGCCTCGTCCGTCAGCCCGGCCCGCGCCGCCGCGCCCGCCAGCAGGACGGCCAGAATCACAAGCATCGCCATTACCCGGAGCGTCCTCATTGGCCCTCCCGTCTCGCTTCAGCCTGATCCTTCCGCATCAGCCACACTTCCGCCACGCTGCAGCCGTACCCCGCCGACCCTTCGTTCGTCTCGCGCTGCCAGGTCAGCCGCAGCCGCCCGGTCCGCGTCGCCTCCCGCGGAACGTCAAAAACAAGCGGCGCCATGGGCTCAGGCTTCTCGAGGAACCCGTGCACCGCCTGCGTGCCGTTGGCCGTCAGCTTGAGGCGGGCCTTGTATTCCGGCTGGCCATACACCACGCGAACCGCGTAGGCCGCCGCCGGATCGAGCCCGTCGTACTCCATGTGCAGCGGCTCGCCGCCCAGCGCGCAGGCGCAGGTCATCCAGGAGGTCCGGACGGGCGGGGGCGGCTCGGTCAGATACAGGAACCCGACCATGGAGGAGCGGATGAAGGCGGGATCCTCGGCAACCCCCTGGCCGCGGACAAGGCGGGGCGACACCGGAAGCTCCCCGAGCGAATCGTAGAAGCCGCCCGGACCCGGATCGGCCCACTGAAGGATCTCCCCGATCGCCGCCGGCTGATCCGACGCGGGCAGCGCGCGGATGGCCTCGAACCGCTCCTTGAGCCAGAGGCGATTGTTGAGCGGCCAGTCAAGGGAGTCAAGGTGCGCCCCCCGCCCCGTGTGCAGCGCGCGATACAGGGGCTGGCTGAGCTTGTGGTGGATCGTCTGGAACAGCGCTTCGGCAAGCTGGAAGATCCGGGTCCGCAAGTCTAGCGCAACCGGCGCCGTGACCGCCTTCTCCAAAATGGATTCCGCTTCGGCCAGGGCCGGCTCGGTTCCGCGAACAGCCGCCTCGCGCAAAACCGCGAGCGCCCGCCCCTCCAACTCCGTTTCATGGATCAGCCGCCGGCGCGTATACGCATCGAGATAGGCGCGGAACAGCGGCTGCAGGAAGCGCCAGTTCGTCAGCTGATGCGGACTGGCCGCCGACTCCATGTCCTGGAAAAGCCGGAACGTCTCCTCCACCTCTCCATGAGGCAGCAGCGGACCGCGCCAGTTCTCCTCGAGGGCCAGCAGCCCGCGGGCGAAGGCCTCGGCCGTATCGTCCCCGATGAAAAACCGCGCATAGTCGCGCAGGACATTTTCAAGAACGGCGTCCGGGTCCCAGGAGAGCGCCGACCAGACCGCCTTGTTCACGTCGTCGTGCGCACCCTCGGAATAGCAGAGATTCCCGGACGTGTGCGGCTGCAGCGTGCGCAGGATGTTGGCCATGTCCCGGGGCCGCGGGCAGGTCGGCTCCCGGCCCTGCGTCAGCGCGAAGGCCAGGTCCCAGTCCGCCACCGGATACTGGCAGTGCCGGGTGTGCGTGATGTCGGGATAGAACCGGATGGGATAGCACGCCGGGATCAGCCGGCGGAATTTTCCCAGCTCCATGTTCACCCAGGGGCCGAAGACCACGCCGCCCAGCCAGGGCGGCCGCCGCTCGGCCAGGTGCCTGAAAAACCAGGCCATCTGCTCGTCGTTGAAGCCCTGGGGGGACACCCACAGGGCCGCCTTCGGATGGAACCGGCGCACGTTGGCGATCTGCTTTTCAAGATATGGGAACAGCACCTCCGGCGCCGTGTGGCCCGGGTCGCCGCCCGGCACGAAAACGGCATCCAGCCGGGGCAGCCGCCTGCAGATGGCAGCCCAGTCCTCGAGCGCCGCCGCGGTTACCGCCGGATCGGCGTAGTCGCCGTCCAGCGCGGGCCACCAGACCCAGACATCCAGCCCATAGGAGGCGATGACGCCCGAGAGGGCCTCCATCATCTCCGCCCGCGGCAGGTGGAAGTGGGGGCTTTCTTCCGGGGCGCCCGTCTTGAGCGGCAGCAGCTCGACGGCGTTGGCGCCCCAGAGGGCCAGCTCGCGGATGTAGCGATCGAATTGAGGGACATCCCAGCCGTCGTAGCAATTGGAGAGGAACCGGTAGCCGAGCTGATGGCCGCGCAGAGCCCAGCGCGGCGCCGTCGCGGCTTCATACGGCAGCGACAGCTCGACCCGGCCGCGCCCCATCCGCAGGGCGCGCAACAGGTGGCCGACGGCGTACAGCAGGCCGCGGGCGTCGTTGCCGGCCAGGATGAGCTGGCGCGTCTCGCCCTCGGCGCGCACGGCGAAGCCGTCGGCGGGCAGAGGATCGGCAGAAGGCAGAAGGTCGGCGCGGCGGCCCATGACGATCACGGGCCGGTCGGCGGGCGGAAGCAAATCGGATAAAGTCAGCCGGATGCCGGTGCGGCGCTCGATCTCGTCGATCAGCACGGCGACCGCCTTCGCCTCGGGGCCCCGGAGCGGGACCGGCGTGACGATGACGGCGTCATGTAATGCAAGGACGGCGGACGGCATGGCGATCCTTTCTCCAAAGCGACAATCATACTCCCGCCGCCTGTTGACGTCCAGAGCATCCGCAGATGGAGGAGGAAGAGGGTTCGGGGTTCGGGGTTCAGGGCGAAGCCGGGCACCGTGACCTGTCGAGCTTCGAGCAGGTCTCTGGTGCTCGGTTCGGGGTTCGGGAAGATCATTGTCGTGATCGTAATCGACATGGCGCTGCGTTGCTTTTCGATCACGATCACGCAGCGAAGGCCTGTCGCTCACGGCGGGGGACCGCCGACTCCACATTGGAATGGCAAACAAAATTTAACCGGGCACCTCGTGGAATCCCCTCGCGCGCCGCCCGAGGCCGCCGCGGCCAGGGCGCGCGATGGCTGCCAGTTGCGGCGTTTCGATCAGCGGAAAGGCGCGAGCCCGATTTCGAGGCGCAGCCGCCTGAAGGCGAGGAGGCGTGGACTCGTGTCCCGACTCCTCCAGCCTGAAGGCGGATCCGCCCGAAAGCGGCCGCGCATTAACGCCGAAACGCCGCAACAACGCCACGCCTGCCTGAGCGAAGACCTGCCACTCACGACGGGGAACCGCAGGCTCCAGGCAAACACCCAAAAAGCGGGATGACCTTCGCCGACGGACCTGCTATAAAACGGGGATGCCCAACCATCCCAACATCCTCTGGCTCATGGCCGACCAGTTCCGGGCCGACTGCCTGGGCTTCCTGGGCCACCCCGCCGCCCAGACCCCCAACCTCGACCGCCTGGCCGCCGACGGGATCGCCTTCGAGAACGCCTTCTGCCAGAGCCCCGTCTGCATGGCCTCCCGCGGCTCCCTCCTCACCGGCCGCTACCCTTCAACCCTCCACATCCGCGGCATGGGCCTCCTCCCCCCCTCCGAGACAACCACCCCGGAATGGGTACAACGCCACGGCTACCGCACCGGCGTCTTCGGCAAGCTGCACCTTACGCCCCAGCTTTACACCAAGCAGGTGCTGGGCTCAACGCGCCCCATCCTCGACTGGCGCCCGTTCGCCCGCGAGGCCGTCCTCCCCCCCATCCCCGACGACCCCTGCAAGGAAAACTACGGCTTCCAGGAGCATGTCGACGTCGAGGACAGCCTCCCCGGCGTCTTCCAGGAGTGGCTTGAAAAACAGCGGCCCGACCTCGCCGGCCGGAAGATCGAGCGCATCCCCGGCGGGCCCGGAGACCTCTTCGTCTCCCCCTACCCCTCCGACTGCCACCCCACCTCCTTCATCGCGCGGGAAGCCGAAGCGTTCATCCGCCGGCAAACCGGCCCCTGGCTGACCTTCTGCTCCTTCGTGGGGCCCCACCACCCCTTCGAGGCGCCGGCCGACCAGATCGCCCGCTTCGACGAGGCCTCCATCCCCCTGCCCGACTTCAAGGGCGGCGTGGACGGCCGCTTCATCCCCGAGCCCGCCCGCAAGGCCATCGACGAGGTGCTCGCGTGGCCGGATGACATCAAGCGCCGGGTCACGCTGCATTACCTGGCCGCCATCCGCCTGATCGACGAGAACGTGGGCCGACTCCTTCGCGCGCTGGAAGAGACCGGCCAACTGGAGAACACCCTCGTGGTCTTCAACGCCGACCATGGCGAGTTCCTCGGCAACCACGGGCTGATCCGGAAGCCCTCCCTGCACTACGACGAAGTTATCCGCGTTCCTCTTTTAATGCGCCTTCCCGGCAAAAAGGCCGCGGGCCGCCGCGTCACGGAACTGGTGGAGCTGACCGATGTTCACCCCACCCTGCTGCGGCTGGCCGGGCTGGAGGTCAACCCGGGCGTGCAGGGGCGCGACTGGTCGGAGGCGCTGCTGAACAACCTGCCCATCGGCCGCGAGTCCATCCTGAGCGACATGTATGACGACCCCATCCGCCCCGAGACCTGCAAGATTGTCGGCGGCGGCCCCTACATGGCAGTCCAGACGCTTCGCACCGCGCAATGGAAGCTGAACGTGTATCCCACGGCCGGCCCGGAATTCGGCCAGCTGTTCGACCTGGCGCACGACCCCTCCGAATCGCGCAATCTCTACGGCGATCCCGCCTTTCGCGAGATTCGCGAGTCCCTGCTCTGGCGCCTCCTGCAGCGGATCACCGCCAACGTCGATCCCCTGCCCCGCTGCCTCAGCCAGTGGTAGGATGTAATACTGGCCATCCGGGCGGGCATGCGGTATAGTGTCGGCGAATCACGCCCCGACATACGGGGCGGAAACAAGGAATGCCGCCATGAAATCGAACGATTCCAAGAAGAACGAGAAGAAGAAGCCCCAGAAGACGGCCGCCGAGAAGAAGCAGGCCAAACGCGACAAGAAGAACAAGCCGATCAACACCGTCGGCTAACCGGACACCACCCGCTCACGGAGTCCTGAGATGACCTCGCGGGAACGCATTGACTGCGCCCTCCGCCACGAGCGGCCGGACCGGATTCCCATCGACGTGGGCGGCACCTTCGCCACCACTCTCACCGCGCCCGCCTGCGCCGCCTTGCGGGCTGAGCTGGGCCTGCCGCCCCTCCGCCTCCGCATCGTGGAGCCGGGCATGCTCCTCGTGGAGATGGAGGCGGACCTGCGCGCCGCCCTCGGGGTCGATACGCTGGGCCTTTTCCTGGGCGGCGGCGAACTTCATGGCTGGGTTCCCCACACGCTCCCGCAGGGTGACACGGTCAGCCTCTCGTCCGACCTCGACGTGCGCGCGAGGCCGGACGGCGGCCGCGAGCTCTGGAAGGACGGCCGCCTGATCGCCCTCATGCCGCCCGGAAGCCTGTATTTCGACGCCGTCTCCTATCCCAAGTGGCGCGACTACGATCCCGCGGCGCTGACCGACGCCGTGCTCAGGGGCATCGAATCCCGCATTGAACGGGCCTATTCCGAGACGGACCTCGCGATCGTGCTGAACGTTCCCTACACGATTTTCAATGGAACCAGTCCCGATTTCCTCTGCGCCCTTCTGGATGAAAAGGAGGAGTCGCACGCGCGGCTGGCGGTCTGGACCGACCATATCCTGGAGTGCCTCCGCCTGCTGCTGGACGCCGTCCGCGGCAAGGTTTCCGTGATGGCCTTCTCGGGCGACGCGGGCATGCAGAACGCCCCCCTGATCGGGCCCGACCTTTACCGCGAAATGATCCTGCCCCACGTCCGCCGCATCCCGGAGTTCCTGCACCGCCACTCGACCGCCCGGTTCTTCTACCACACCTGCGGCGCGGTCTTCCCCCTGATCGACTCCTTCCTGGACGTGGGGATCGACATCCTGAACCCGCTCCAGGTCACGGCCTCCGGGATGGAGGCGGAGCGCCTGGCCGGCGCCTTTGGCCGCCGGCTCATCTTCTGGGGCGGCGGCGCCGATGCGCAATACACGCTGGTCCGGGGGACCGAGGCGGAGGTCCGGCGCAAGGTGCGCGACCAGCTGGCGCATTTCGGGTCGCACCCGGGCTACGTCTTCGCCTTCGACCACAACATCCAGCCCGATGTCCCGCCCCGCAACGTCCTGGCCGCCCTCGACGAAGCGCGCCTGTATAAACGACTGGCTCCGCATTAAACAGTGCTGAAAACCAGGGCGACAGATTAAACACGGTGGAACACGGCGAACGGAAGACACGGCTTCAACATCCGCGAGTGGCTCCCCTTGGGTCCCGTCGCAATCTAAACAGACCATCCTTCTTTGCGGGGAAGCCCCGCACCCCCGGCACGAAAGGCGATTACGGCGGGGGACCGCCGACTCCACACATGGGGCTCGTGAAAACCCTTCGGTCTTGGTGAGCGAACTCTTCTCACCCAAAGCGGAGGGCCGGGGCGGGATGGGAAGCGTAGAGGCCGCCCGGCGAGGCCGTTGAGCGGCGGCGGGCGAGGCCCCGCGAGGGTAGCGGGGCCGAGAGGCGCTCGCGGCCTCTCCGCTTCCCCGTCCCGCCGCGGCACGAAAGGCGATTACGGCGGGGGACCGCCGAC
>JBIIYJ010000231.1:0-8757 GCA_044346855.1 Kiritimatiellia bacterium | reverse complement strand
GCGATGGAAAAGGCGTCCCCGCCCCACTCCACCCGGCCGGCGGGCTGGAACTGGACGCGGGCGCGCACGGGCTCGCGGGCGCGGATGTCGTCCACGATCAGCACGACATCCGGCCGCAGGAAGACGATGAACCGGCGCACGCGCGTGGCCAGCGGCTTGTAGACGGACGTGCTGTCGATGATCGCCGTGTCGAAATCCCGGCCCGCGCGGGCGGACAGGATGCGCGCCTCGGCGCCGATGGACGGCCTGGGGTAGTAACCGCCTTCCAGCGTGACCATGCTATGACCGGTCGCGGCCACGTAATCGAAATCCCAGCGCATCCACCGCCGGTTGGCGATGTCGTAGTAGCCGGGCTGGGCGCCCTTGACCTTCGGGTCCTTTCGCCCCTCGTAGGGATACGGCCACTTCTCGACCTCGGCCAGAAGCTCCCGCCCCTCGGCATGCACGACCAGGCTGCCGAAATCCATCTGGCAGTGGTGGTTGAAATGCGGGATGTCGCCGGCCTTCACCCCGATGTACGAATCGCGCCACCCCATGCCGCCGCGCCAGACGAGGATCCCGAGCCCGGGGAAGCGCCGGCTCACGGGCTCGCCGGCCGGCGGGGGGCTCGGCTTGAGATCCGGGTCGAGGCGGACCAGCTGCATGAGCGACTTCACGCCCTGCCCCAGGGCGATCCACTGGTAGGCCGGGTTCGAATACGCGCGGGCCAGGATGGCCAGGGTCAGCGAAGGACCGACTTTCTTGCCGGCGTCTGACCAGTTCCAGATCTCGTCCTTTTGCGTGTGCATCAGGAGATAGAAGTCGCCCGTCTTCTTCAGGAACGGGTGGCGGAACAGGTCCACCTTCCCGGACGTGAAGGTTTTCAGCGACCACGCGAAGGATACGGCGTACTGCAGCCCGTAGTCCCAATAGCCGGGCCCCTCGTTCCAGCCGCCGGCCGCGTCGCCGGTCGCCAGGCAAACAAGATTCCCCTCGAGGGCATATTCGATCAATTCCCGATAAAAGGGACACTCCCGGTGGAAGACCATGGCGGCCTCGGCGAAACAACCGGTCAGGATGATTCGCCAGTTGGCCCGGCTGTGCATCCAGGGATAGGTCTTGTTCCGCTCGGCTTCCAGGCCGGGCTTCAGGATGCGGTCGACCACCTGTTTCTTCAGGCGCCGGTGCACCGAAGGCTCCAACGCCTCGCCCATGACGCATTTCATCAGGGCCAGGGCCCGGACAAGCTCGCCCGTGCGCAGGTCCATGTCCAGCACGCCGATGCAGGAGGAGAAGGTCCAGTAGGGCCGCTTGCAGGCCTCCAACAGCTCCAGGGCTTCCAGGGCCGGCGCCACCGCCGCCTTGTCGCCCGTGAACAGGTAGTACAGCGAGGCCCCCTGCAGGCGGCCCAGCACCTCGAATACCAGCTTGTCCCAATCATGGCCTGGGTCCAGCTTCTGGCTGAAGCCGGCCTTCACGGCCTTCAGAAGCTGCGGATGGGCCGCGGCCTTGGCGTCCATCTCGCCCGGCCTCAGCCAGTCCCGGAAGATGTCGGGCGCGGGCCCCTCCAGCCGCCAGCGGTCGAAAGCCTTGAAAAACGACGACTCGGCCAGGGTGAACTGCTTGCGATCGATCGCCATGAGAGGGGGTCCGTTTTGGGGTTCAGGGTTCAGGGTTCAGGTTTCAGGGTGAGGGCCAGGCGCGGCCTTGTTGCGACTTCCTTCGCCCCGGCTCCGGCAAAAACACAGCCCGCCCCCGCCACATAATGCTTTTGAAGTCGACCGGGCGCGGCATTTTCATCAGCGCACAATCAGCCAGTCGAGCACGGCGCCCGCCGGGGCCGGCTTCTCGAACTGGACGGTGAAGCCGGAGGTCTCTTTTTTCATGATCGCGCGGCTGCCGAGCCAGTTGGGCTCGACGAACACGGCGTAGTCGGAATCGGATTCGGGAACAGGGAAGACGACCGGCAGGACGGTTTCACCCGCCTTGACCGGCACGTTCTTGCCGCGCAGGTTCCGGGCGGGCGTGGCGTCGGCGGACAAACCCGCCGCGCTCACGGAGCCTTCGAAGCGCGCCCCGTTCGAGAAGCGCACTTCACCGGTCTCGCGCGAGACGGTCAGCGTGGTCTCCTTCGGCGGCTTGTTGCTCGCGAACCCATAGTACCATGTCACCGGCTGCTCGTGGTAGGGCTGCTGGAAGAGGATGGCGGCCTTGGTGAAGTCGGCCTTGCAGTTGAACCCGACCTCGGCGGTGGTTTCAAGGATGATGCCGTTCTCCCAGGCGGGCTTCTGGTCCTTGGTCTTGGGCAGGTCGTCCCGGTTGGCCGGCCCGCCGCGCACCTGCATGACCGCATAACGCTGGACGCCGTAGTTGCAGATGTCGAGGATGGGCGACGGGAAAGCGCCGGGCACGGCGTCCCAGACCCACATCTTGAACGGAATCGGCTTGAAGGGGTCGGGGCCAATCGCCTGCTCGACCTCGTCGCCCGAGGCAAAATCGAAGGGCTTGCCCGCGTCCGGGTGGGGCGTCATGCCCAGCACCGGCTCGGTCTTGTACCCGTCCGAGGGCACGGCCTTCGAGACGTCGTTCACGAAGGCGCCGGGGGCGATGGCGTAGGCGAGCGGCCGCTCGTGGCCGTCCCAGGTGTAGTTGTCCATCCGGTACAAGGTGGGGCTTCCCGCATCCTTCGCCCCCCACCAGAGCCGGCGGATGGTGATGTCCTTGGTGCCGTCGGCATTGACCTTGAGGCCCGTGATCTCGAACCAGCGGTAGAGCGTGTCCTTGATGGCCTCGGTGGGCTCCGTCACCGCGAAGAATCGGCCGATGATGGACTCGTCCCAGGGACAGTCCTTCGAGCCGCGGATCAGGCCGCCCATGGCCAGCCCCTTGGCGTTGACGCCGGTCGGATAGTTCGTTCCGCGCCACTGGTAAAGACCATGGTTCTTGTCGGTTTCCCAGTAGGACTCGGCCGGCACGATCCAGACCTTGCCGCCGGTAACCCACTTCTTCGGGTTCAGGTTGATCAGGGGGCGCGAGTTGGACAGGGTGTCGGGGTTCTTGCCGTCGGCGAAGCGCAGCTTGTTGGCGGCCCAGTCGGCCTTTTCGACCCTGGCGCGGAAGTTGTTGAGCAGGCTGTGCACGTAGCCGCCGTAAAGCGTGCCGTTCTCGTCGCCGGCCGCCGAATGGATATCGCTCATGTAATCGTACCAGGCGAAAAACATGTAGGTGTCGCCGGCGGCGTACTGCTTGCGACGGAGCATGACGTCGTAGGTCTGCTCGTCGGTGTTGCAGGTCTGGTTCAACCAGATGAGGCCGACGTTGTTCTTGTTATGGACGATGGCGCGGGCGACGTGGTTGGTCTCGCAGTCGGCCACGAAGTAATGGCTTTTCCTGGCGGAATCGTAGCCGACGGACTTGACGAACAGGCGCTCGACGGCGCCGCCGTAGCCGGGGCCGCCGTGGGCGGTCAGGAACTGGCCGGGGCGGATGCCGCGGATGGTCGGCACATAGAAGCGGGCGTCCTTGCCGGCGAGGGTGGCTTCGGTGATCCAGTCGAGATAGCTGTTGGAGCCGGCGATCAGCTTGTTGTCCATCTTGAGGAGGTGGTCGGTGGTCCAGTGCGGCAGGCTGTCGTCGGGGTCCATGCGCAGAACGCGATTGAGTTCAAGGCCGCTGATCTGGGGCACGTCGACAGTGGTGGTCTTCTCGCCGACTTCCACGATGGTGAAGCCCTTGCCGACTCCCCACTGCTTGGCGGGGGCGGGCCGTTCGGGAATCCGGTAGGAGCGCTGGGTCGCGTTTTGCGGCTGCAGCAGTTTCGATTCGGCCGGCGTCAGGACCAGGATGCCGCCGGTATTGGTCAAGGCCGCAACGGCGTTGCTGAAGGCGGCGTGTATCTCCGCCGGTTTCCCGGCTGGCCCGAAATCGGACAGCCGGCTGACCGCGGCCTGGCCGGCTGGCGGCGTCTGGCCAAGGGCCGCCATCGAAAACAGAACCGCGCATCCCGCCGCCATGCAGCGGCTACCCGTCTTTATACCCTTCATGATACCCCTCTGGTTTGCAGGTTGTCCTGCTTCTCGCCTTACGATTGCGACCATTCCCCTAGCGGACGATGAGCAACGTGCCCGCGCCGCGCATCTGGAGCCACTCCACCGTGCCGTCGGACCCTACATAATTCCCGCCCGTGACCGCCGTGCCTCCGGTGGCGCTGGCGCGGTTGTGGTCGAAGCTGTCGAAGAGTCGGGTCACCATGATCCGCCCGCCGCCCCCGCCGGGCCGGCTGGCCAGGAGATTGTTTCCGCCGTCGGCGCGCAGGAACCCGGCGCCTTCGAACCAGCGGGCCGACAGGGCGATGCCGCCCCCCGCCCCGCCGCCGCCGTTGGCCGCCGTGGTTCCCTGCGCCTGGATGACGCCGTCCACCCGGATCCGCTCCGCCGCCTCGACCCAGACAACCCCGCCGCCATTGCGGCCGCTGAAGCCGCCGCCGCCCGAGCCCGCGTAAACGGGGCCGGCCGCCGTTCCATACACGCCACCGCCGGCCTGCGCGGGCGCCGCCCTGCCCCCCGGCCCGCCATAACCGCCGCCGCCGTTGTTGGTGTAGTCGCTGTCCCCGCCATACAACCCCGCGCCGGGGCCGTGGTTATCGAAATAGCCTGCCCCGCTGGCGCTGATGAAACCGCCGGCGGAAATTGCCAGCGAGCCGACCTTGAACAGCACGGCCCCGCCGTTGGTCTGCTCGCAGAACGGGTAGACCACCGCGTTGGAATAAATCCGCAAGTCCTCCCGCACGGACACCCGCGCGCCCTCGGCGACGGTGGTGCCGTTCGTCACCCCGGCATACACGTACAAGCCCGCGCCGTTGGTCACCACCAGCCGCCCGCAGGTCAACTGCCCGTTCGGAAGGGAAAGGCGCGCCTTGACGACGGCATCCGACCCCGAGGCCACCATCAGGACGTTGGACACGTTGATCTGGAAGCCCGCCGGAAACGCCAGCCAGGCGTTGCTGAGCGTCAGATTGTTGACCGTCCAGTCGGTGGCGCCGTCGCCGAAGACAAGGCGGCCGGCCGCATACAGGCTCTGCGTTTCCGAGAGGAACTGCATGTCGGGGACGAAGATTGTCCCCAATTCAGCATTATTGCGGAAGTTATACCAGTTGCCGACATTATTGCCGGACGGAGTCCCGGCGCGGACCGTCACCTGCGCAACAGGCCTCGCGGCCGCGGCCTGCTGGACGGGATCGTAGACGAGGGCGACGCGGCCGCCGCCGCCGGCGTTCCCGGCCGTGTAGCCGCCGTTGCCGCCGTTGGCCCGGACGATCCCGTTTGTGGAGGCAAAGGTGCGGCCCTGGATGAAAATGCCACCGCCGCTGCCGCCGAAGTTGTAATCCGGATTCCCGTTCCCCCCGTTGGCGCTGATGGTGCCGTTCACCAGGACGGCGCCGGACGCCTCGATCCGGACCAGGCCGCCGCCCGCGCCGCCGCTGAGGGTGCCGGATGCCGTATCGCCGCCGCTGCCGGGGGCATTCGGAGACTCCGGAGCGTCATACACCGGCCCGGGGGCCCTGTACCGGGCGGCGCCGGACGGGCAACTGGGCGTCGATCCCAATCCGCCGTGGGAGGCGCCGGAGATGCCGTTCTTGGGGCACCCGGGTCCGCTGCCGTAATACCAGGGGGAGCACCCCGCGAAACCCCTGGAATCCGCCTCGACCCGGCCGAAGGCCAGCACGGCGAAATTCGAACAAACCACGCGGATCCGGTTCGTCATGGGCGGCATGAACGAATGGGGAAGGCTTGTGTCCCGGAAGGCCGCCGGCAGCGTCATCACGCCGCCCGTCGCGACGACCACGTCTCCGGCCGTCAGACACGCCATCCAATTCGTGAACACCAGCACGGCATTGCTGATCGTCAGCGAGCCGACCGTGGTCGGATCGGAAAGGACATTCGTGAAGGCGGCCGTTTTGTTGGTGCCGGAGTCGATGATGACCGCGTCCAGCGGACCGGGGATGCCGGCCGGACTCCAGTTCGCGGCGGTGAACCAGTTTCCCTTGCCCTGCCAGGTGCGAGTCACGGCCGCGTTCGTGGAGAAGTTGGCCTGGATCGAGCGGGCCTGATCCATCGTCACCAGAAGCGGATTGCTGGTCCAGCCGCCGGCGGGCACCCCGTTCCCCGACCACTGGATGAAGGACCAGTCGGCGGACGGCGTAGCCGTGACCGTGACGACGGCTCCGGCGGGAAACCAGCCTGAACCGACATCCGCTGTCCCGCCGGCCCCCTGCGCCACCTCAAGATAAAAGGCGTTCATCCACACCGTTCCTGGCCAGCCGGCCTGAATGTTGGCCGCATAATCGCGCACGCCGCCGCGCACCGAATACGTCACCGAGACAGGCGGCATGGACGCCTGCCTGGCGGGATCCGTCACGACCACGGCGATGCGCCCGCCGCCGCCGCCGCATCCGGTCGTTCCGGCCGTCACATCGCCGCCCGCTGCCGTGCAACTCCCGTTCGTGCCAGCGAAAGCGCCGCAGGTGATGAAGACCGAACCGCCCGAACCGGCGCCCCGGTAATTCGGAAGGATGCCCGGCCCGCCGTTCGCCCGGATCACGCCATTCACCGTGACAACCCCGGTCGCTGTGATTTTCACCGCACCGCCGCCCGCGCCGCTATAGTTCGTCGTTCCGTTGCCGGCTCCACTGCTTCCCGGATCCTCCGGGGCCGTCTCCGAGCCATAGCTGACGCCGCCCTGCGTGCCGAACGATGAATAGTCGCCGCCCCGGCTTCCGTGCCCGCCGCCGGAGTTGGAACTCCGCGCGCCGCCGGGGCCATAGCCGCCCAACGAGGAATAGCTGGCGGGATAGCCGCGGAGGTTCGCGTCGATCATGCCGCCCGCCGCCACCAGCAGGTCGCCGCACGCGAAGGCCACCCTGCTGTCCGGGGTCCAGTTGCCCGGATAGGCGCCCGGCGTGCCGACGGTGTCGGTGTTGGTCATGTGTGTGACTGTCCCATTTATTGTGACAACCGCCGCGGTCAGGATTGTTCCCCACCCGTAGAATGTGTTCGTGGCGCCCGCGTTCACCGTGAACGAGGCGAGCGCCGCAGGCGAGTTGGTCAGCAGCACGTTGCCGCCGATCACGACGTCGTGCCCGTCCGCCGGAACGCCCGCGCTCCACCGGGCGGCGTCGTTCCAGGCCTGCCCGTTCCCCGTCCAGCTGTTCGTCACCGGCGCCAGAGGCGTGAACGTCATGACCGCGGAGCGCACCGCCCCCATGTCGTTCGAAGCGACCGCGAAAAACGAATACTCGACCCCGGGCTGCAGGGGGGAAACCGACGCGGAAAAGACGCCCGCCTGCTTCCCCTGCGCCACCGTGGTCGTCTCCGCCTGCCCGTCGATCCAATAGCCGAACCACGTGGACGGCGTGTCCCGCCCGGTGTCCGTGACCTGCGCCGTCAGCCGCGCCCCGCGGGGATGGGCGACCGCGCCAAGATTGACGATGGTCGGGTAGGTCACGGTGGTGAACGATTGGGTGTCCGACCAGGAGCTCATGCCGTTGGCATTTTCAGCAAAGCAGCGGTAGACATAGGCGGAGTCGGGCTCCAGGCCGCCGACCGACAGCGCGACTGCGTCATCGGCCAGCCAGCCGGTTCCCGCGGATTGCGCGAACGGCCAGTCGCCCGTGGCGCCGGTTCCGCCGTCCGCGGGACCCCAGCAGAAGACCACTTCGGCGTTCGTACCACCGTCGTTGACCAGTTTCCCGCTCAAGGTCGCCTGCCGGGCTCCAACCCAGGCGGCCGGAAGCGCCTGAACGTCGACGATCCCGTTCGAAGCGGGGCCCAGGGTCAGAAGCGCGCCATTCGTGTTCTGGTTCGCCCAGCTTGCCCAGAGCCAGTTGGTCGAGCGGGCGACGCGCGAAAGCCGGATTTCATCCAGATAGCCCGTCACGAGATGAGACGGGGCGGCGGAGGCGTAAAAAGCGCCGAAGACGATCCGCCCCCCCGATTCCGCCACCGACACGACGGCGGACGTCGATTGCTGGACGCCGTCGAAAAAGACGTTGGCCCTGCCGGCCTCGATCCGCAGCGCCAGGTGATGCCAGCTGAAATCGTTCGTCGCCGGGGGCCCATCGAAATTCATATAGCCGGGCGCATAATTCGGCCCTACGAAACCGGCGAATTTGTTCACGCCGCCGTTATCGTTGAAATTCAGGTTCCAGCCGTTGGTTGCCGCGGCCGCCTTGCTGATAAAGCCGTCAAACGCGCCATAGGCCGTGCGCCGGACGAGGACCTCGGCCGTGAAGTTGTTGGTCAGGGCCAGCCCGGCGTTGTGGGTGACGGCCAGATAATCGTTCACGCCATCCAGCGAGACGGCGCCCGCCACCAGTCCCGCGGCCCCCTGCACCACGCCGTTGTTGACGGCGGCATGATTCCGGTTGGTGGACGAATCCCGGTTCGCCCCGCTGGCTTCACCCAGATGCCAGACTCCGGCAAACCCCTCCGACCACATCAGCCCGTTCGTGGCGTACGCGGGAACCGCCTGGCCGGCCCGGCCCCAGAAAGCATACAGGCGGGTGTCTTCATTCTCGACCAAGGGGACCTGAACCCATACGCAGGAGGTTCCGTTCGTGTCCCAGCGCTCCACCTCATAGGGCAGTTCGTCGGCCATGTTGGCGGCCGTGAAGCGCAGGTCCGCGCCGTTCGTCGGCGAGGCGAAATCCCCATACCGGAACCCCGCAATGTTCGTGCCCAGCGAAACGAGAACCGGAAAATTCGTCAGCGTCCCGGCCTT
>JBIIYJ010000040.1:0-26328 GCA_044346855.1 Kiritimatiellia bacterium | reverse complement strand
GCATGGGGATTTTTCCCGATATCTTTTCGGGAGGGTTTGCCTTAAACTGAATGCCGAGAAGGGAAAGGATTCATGAACAAAGCTCTCTTTTTCCTGGCCGCCGCGCTGACCGGGGCGGCCTGCCTCGGCGGGAACATCACGAATAACGGCCGGATCTACTACGACGTCGCGATCATCACGGGCCGGTGCACCGCGGCCGGCATCACCTTCTCCCACAAGTCCGGCATCGCCCGGCTCGACTACATGGAAATGAACGAGGTCGAGCGCACGGCCTACGGCTACGACGCCGTCTCCTACACGGCCTTCAAGGAGGAGGAAGCCCGGCTCAAGGCCCTGCCGCCTCCCGTCATTACCCGCCCCGACCCTCCAACCCCCGCCTACCAGACCAAGGCTCCTCTGGAGGCCCGGCAGCAAACGGAAACAAGGATCGTCCGCCGCGTCGTGGTCGTCACGAACGCCGCGTCGCCTCCCGTCAATCCCTTCGGCTCCTCGCCCGTATCCACGATCGAACCGGATTACAACAAGCTGAACGAAACCCGCCTCAAGGCCGTCCGAAAGGCGATCGAGATCAACAACAGGGGCCGCTGAATGAAACCCAATGTCATTTTGATCATCGCCGACCAGATGCGGGGCGATTGCGTGGGTGCGGACGGCAACCCCGTTGTCCAGACCCCCAACCTCGACTTCCTCGCCAACCACGGAGCGCTCTTCCGCCACGCCTATTCCGCCGTTCCCTCCTGCCTCCCCGCCCGCGCCATCCTCATGACCGGCCAGGACCAGTGGCACACCGGCGTGCTCGGAATGGGGCCCGGCTCGGGCGCCATCCCCAACGACTTCCCCCACACCCTGGCCGGCTGCTTCTCCGGCGCCGGCTACCAGACGCACCTCGTCGGCAAGGGCCACTTCCACCCCCAGCGCGCCTCCATGGGGTTCGAATCCGCCGAGCTCGACGAGTCGGGCCGCATGGCCGACAGCGAGTACCGCCGCTGGTTCGCCTCCCAGGTCCCGCCCGATGTCACGCCCGACGATCACGGCGTGGGCTTCAACTCCTGGCACGCCCGCCCCTGGCACACCGAGGAACGGCTCCACCCCAGCGCCTGGACCATGGCCCGCTCGCTCGCCTTCCTGCGCGGCCGCGACCGCGCCCGCCCCTTTTTCCTTAACATCTCGTTCGCCCGGCCCCACTCCCCCTACTGCCCGCCACCCTATTATTTCAACCTCTACGCCCAGGGCCGCACCCCGCCGCCGTTTGTCGGGGACTGGGACGCGCACTACGACAACCCGCACGACGCCGCCAACACCGACGCGTGGCGCGGGCGCATGACGCCGGAGCAGATCCACCGGGCCCGCTCCGGTTACTACGGCGACGTCTCGTTCATCGACACCCAGATCGGCCGCCTGCTCAACGAGCTCGCGCGCCTCGACCGGGAAACCTATTCCAACACCTGGTTCATCGTCACCTCGGATCACGGCGACATGCTGGGCGACCATCACCTGTGGCGCAAAACCTACGCCTACGAGGGCAGCGCCCGGATCCCCTTCATCGTCAAACCCCCGGCGAACCGCCCGCTCCCGAAGCGCGGCCGGCCCGACGAGCCTGTGGAACTGCGGGACATCATGCCGACCCTCCTGGAGGCCGCCGGCATTCCCGTCCCCGCCACGGTGGAAGGCAGCAGCGTGCTGCCGTTGCTCGACGCCCCGGCCCCGGACTGGCGCCCCTTCGTCCACGGCGAACATTGCGTCTGCTATTCGATCGAGAACGAAATGCAATACGTGACGGACGGACGGCGCAAATACATCTGGCATTGCGCCACCGGGCGGGAGGAGTTCTTCGATCTCGAAAATGACCCCGGCGAATGCCGCAACCTCATCGCGGCCCCGGAGCGTGCCGGCGAAGTCGGCCTCTGGCGCGGCCGCCTGGTCGAGCGGCTCGACGCGCGGCAGTGCGGCTGGGTCAAGGACGGCAAGCCGCATCGACCGGACACCAAGCCGCTCGAATCCCCCTGGCGTTACCGGCGGTGGCCCGGGAAACAGGACGCGTAAATCCCGCCCTGGACTCGGCGGTCCTCCGCCGTAACTGGACTCGGCGGTCCTCCGCCGTAACGCGTTCGGCCCGCCTCAGGTCGAAAACTGGATTTCGATACGCGTCCCCTGCGTCAACGTGTTGAACACGGGCGAATAATGCGCGAGCTCTTTCAGCTTGCGGAGGTTCGCCTCGTCGGTCTTGACCTTGAACTTCATCCGGATGTCGGTGAACCCCTTGGGCACGCTTTCCTCGATCCCCAGGAAACCGCGCAGGTCGATGTCCCCCTCCACCTCGGATTCGAGCTCCTCGATGTCGATCCCCCGCACGGCGGCGTGCGCGACCATGCTGGTCGTGACGCAGGCGGCAAGGGCGTGCAGCAGGTATTCGACCGGATTCGGATTCGAGTCCTCGCCGGCCAGCATGGGCGGTTCGTCCGCGTCGAGCTCGAACGTGTCCTCGTGCGTCATCTCCTCCTTGTTGGCGTAAAAATCGGAAATCGAGGAGCGGTTCACCGTGCCCGACCGCCACTGGTTCGCCACCCGGAACCGGCACCGGTCCCGTTCCGGTTCCCGCTGCACCGCGGCGACGGTTTTCTTCAGCACCCCGAGTTCGATGCCATTCAACGTTTTTGCCTCAATGCTCATGATTGATCTCCTGTTCATGTCTTTCATACACTCCATCCTGCGTGATGCGTTATGGCAAGGCCATCGGGGAGAGGCTTAAATCGAACGGTGGAAAAAACGGTAGTAATTCAACCCCTGGCATTCCCGGACTAGCCTTGACCTCGCCACCCCGTCATGCGAACCTTCTGCCATGCCCCGCTTTCTCATTCCCATGCCCCTCCAGGTGGTGGTTGACGACGTCGGCTGGTGGAGCGGCGAAGACGGCAGCGCCCGCCGCGAGCCGTTCCGAACCGGCATGCCCCGCCCCCATGTCCCCGCCGACTACCAGGCCCTAGCCGACCTCGGCCGCCTGACCGGCACCCGCCCCGTCGCCGCCTTCATGCTCGGCGAGTGGGACCGCTGGAACCTCCTCCGCACCCTCCCCTCCGCCACCTGGATGGGCGCCGCGTGGGACAACAGCCGCTGGAACGGCCCCTGGCTCGACGAGGCCGCCGCCATCATCCGCCGCGACTCCGCCCATTTCGAACTGGCCCTCCACGGCCTGTGCCATGAATACTGGGACTGGAGCGGCCCCGACAGGGGCGCCATGTCGCGCGCGGAATGGTTCACCCACGAGTCCGCCATGCGACCGGGCGCCGAAATCCGCAATCACCTGGCCGCCTGGTTCGAGCTCTGGGACCGGCACGACCTCGGCCCCCGCCCCCGCCTCTTCG
This sequence comes from Kiritimatiellia bacterium, assembly GCA_044346855.1. Taxonomy (GTDB): domain Bacteria; phylum Verrucomicrobiota; class Kiritimatiellia; order CAIKKV01; family CAIKKV01; genus CAIKKV01. The sequence continues at coordinate 22,966 of JBIIYJ010000040.1, read as the reverse complement.
TCCCCTGCGCCTTCCTCTATCACTCCGGCCTGGGCGACGCCGGCATGGCCCCCCTGCTGCGCCAGGCCGGAATCGCCGCCCTCTCCACGCCTTTCAAGCGGCTCGGTCACACCGGACCCCGGCCGGACGGCCCCTTTTTCTTCGACCAGGGCCTGCTCATGCTCGACCGCACCCAGAACGATATTCCCTGGCGCCAGGTCGGCCCCCCGCCGGAGGACTATGCCGTCCGCGGCCCGACCCTCGGCCTGCACTGGCCGCAACTGCTGCACGCGGACCCGGCCCGCAACGGCGAAGCGGTGGACGCCTGGGTGCGCCTGCTGAAACGCGCGGCGGAGCAGCCCGACCGCATGCTGGCCCCCGACAGCGCCCGCTACATCGACCAGCTGCTCCACCACGCCTTCACCCGGCTCGCGGGTTCCTCCGACTGCCTCACGCTTGATGCCACAGCCTTTTTTGCCCAACCCGGCGCCCCCCGGCGGACGACGGTCTACCTCAAGGCGGAATCCGCCACCCCTCGTTTCGCCGATCCCGATGTGACCGTCACAGGCCGCCTCGCGGCGTTGCCGCTGACCGCGGAAGCCCCGGTGCGGTCGATCCGGTGCCGGGCCTGAAGGAGAGCGCATTCTTTTAACGCGCCCCTGCCTTTTTGCCCGAAAAAAAGATTCGCGCCGGGCCCGTCTTCAGCCTACGATAAAGAAAAACGGAATAGCACGACCGAGGAAAACCGAAACATGCCCGCTTACGACCCCAACCAGGCCCGCAAGGAAAAGCTGCTCGCCGACCTGCGCCGCGAAACCGCCACCCGCCAGACCGGCTATCGCGAGCGCGCGCTCAAGCTGTTCCCCCATGTCTGCGGCCGCTGCGGCCGCGCATTGGAAGGCAAGCGCCTGCGCGAGCTCACCGTGCACCACAAGGACCACGACCACACGAACAACCCGCCCGACGGCAGCAACTGGGAGCTCCTCTGCCTCTACTGCCATGACGACGAGCACGACAAGGAAATAAACGCGGGCCAGTACGCGGGCGGCGAAGCCGCCGACACCAACCCCTCGCCCTCCATCTTCAAACCCTTCGCCGGCCTGGACAACCTGATTCCCGCCAACCCGGACAAACCGGCCGAGCCCGGCAAGAACGAAACGACCGACAAGCCGAAACCATGAATGGCCCCACCGCCATTCCGGAGAATACGCCGATGAACACGAACAAGGTCTACGCCGAACCGCAACGCGGCCACGTTTCCCTGGGCGCTCCCCTCCGGGGCCTGCTGTTCTGGATCCCCGTCCTGCTCATGGCACTCACGCTCTTCCTCTCCCTCCGCGACGCGGCGCCCCTCCCGCGCGCGCGCGGCATCGGCGGCGGTGTCCTGGCCGCCATCCTCTGGGGGATCTTCGTTTCCGGCATCCGCGTCGCAGCCCAGTGGGAACGCGGCGTCATTCTCCGGCTCGGCCGCTTCAAGGGCATCAAGGGCCCCGGCATGCTCTATATCGTCCCCTTCATCGACCATGTCCGGTTCGTGGACCTGCGCCTGCTGACGCTGAACATCCCGAGCCAGCAGGTCATCACGCGCGACAATGTCCCCGCCGCCATCGACGGCGTGCTGTTCTACCTCGTCGCCGACCCCGAGCGCGCCGTGATCCGGATCCAGGACTTCGCCTTCGCCATCGCCCAGTACGCCCAGGCCACGCTGCGCGACGTCGTGGGCGGCCTCTCGCTCGACGAGCTGCTCTCCGAGCGCGAGCAGATCCAGCGGCGCATCGCCGACATCGTCGAGGAGCGCATCAAGGACTGGGGCCTCCACATGGACTCCATCCGGCTGCAGGACATCGAGATGCCCGAGGACCTGAAGCGCATCATGTCCCGCCAGGCCTCCGCCGAGCGAGAGAAGCGCGCCACCATCACGAAGGCCGAGGGCGACAAGATCGCCGCCGTAAACCTCGCGGCCGCGGCCGAGATCATGGAAAAAACGCCGGGTGCCATGAAGCTGCGCACCCTGCAATCCCTCGACGGCCTTGGGGCCGGCCCCGCCAACACCGTCGTCCTGTTCCCGGTGGAACTCAGCGAGGCTATCCGCAGCCTGGCCTCCGGCCTGAAGGCCAAGGACATCGGCACCCCCCTCTAACCCATGCCCAAGCTCCGCCTAAAACTCAGCACCGGCCTTCCCGAGCTCGACCACGTCTTCCGCGGCCTGATGCCCGGGGACAACATCGTCTGGCAGGTCGAGTCGATCCGGGACTACGTGCCGTTCATTACGCCCTACGCCGCCTACGCCCGGGAGAACCGGCAGAAGATCTTCTACTTCCGCTTCGCCCAGCACCCCCCCCTGCTGGAGGCCGGCGAGGAGGCCGAGGTCATCACCCTCAACCCCGACCGCGGCTTCGAGCCGTTCCTGAGCGAAATCCACCGCGTCATCAACGAGGAGGGGCGCGGCTGCCTGTACCTTTTCGACTGCCTGTCCGACCTGGCGCCCGACTGGTGCAGCGACCGCATGCTGGGCAATTTCTTCATGCTGACTTGTCCCTATCTTTATGACAAGGCCGCCATCGCCTATTTCGCCATCCTCCGCAACTTCCACTCGTTCCACGCCCTCAAGCCCATCGCCTCGACCACCCAGATCCTGGTGGACGTCTACCGCCACCGCGAGAAGCTCTACATCCAGCCTCTCAAGGTCCAGTACCGCTACTCCCCCACCATGTACATGCTCCACGCCTGGGAAGACGGCCGCTTCACCGCGCTCAACCAGAGCTGCATCATCACCGAGATCCTCGCCAACGCCCCCTGGTCCCGCTCGGAAACCGCCAGCGCCCAGCTCGGCTACTGGACCAAGACCTTCGCCGCCGCCCAGGCCGCCCAGGAGGAGCTCGACCAGGGCGGGGGCGACCAGGCCCGGGTCGACGCCTTCTTCCGCAAGATCCTCCGCATGCTCATCTCCCACGATGCCAAGGTGCTCGCCCTCGCCGAACGCTACCTGAACCTGCGCGACCTGCTGGCCATCCGCCGCCGCATGATCGGCACCGGCCTCATCGGCGGCAAGTCCGTCGGCATGATCCTCGCCCGCGCCATCCTCCGCAACGCCGACCCCGAACGCTGGGGCCGCCTGCTTGAACTGCACGACTCGTTCTTCGTCGGCGCCGATGTCTTCTACACCTACCTCGTCCAGAACGGCTGCTGGTGGATGATCCATCACCACAAGCCCTCCGAGGGGCCCGACGACGAAACCGAGACCGCCCGCCGCCGCATCCACGCCGGCGATTTCCCGGACTACATCGTCAAGCAGTACTCCGACATGCTCGACTACTTCGGCCAGTCGCCCGTCATCGTCCGCTCCTCCAGCCTCCTCGAGGACAACTTCGGCAACGCCTTCGCCGGCAAGTACGAGAGCGTCTTCTGCGCCAACCAGGGCGGCGCCCACAAGCGGCTCGAGGACTTCCTCTTCGCCGTGCGCACCGTCTACGCCAGCACGATGGGCGAGGAGGCCCTCGCCTACCGCCAGGGCCGCGGCCTCATGCAGCAGGACGAGCAGATGGGCCTCCTCATCCAGCGCGTCTCGGGCAACGCCTACGGCAGCTACTTCTTCCCCCAGGCCGCCGGCGTCGCCTTCTCCTTCAACCCCTACGCCTGGGACGCCGCCATCGACCCCCGGGCCGGCATGCTCCGCCTTGTGTTCGGAATGGGAACACGCGCCGTCGACCGGTCCGACGACGACTATACCCGCATCGTGGCCCTCAACGCCCCCACCCGCCGCCCCGAAAGCTCCTTCAGCGCCGTCGTCCAGTACGCCCAGCGCCGCGTGGACGTGCTCGACCTCGAGGCCAACCACCTCTCCTCGACGGCCTTCGAGGACGTCTGCGCCCTGCCGGGCATCCCCGTCGCCCTCTTTGCCTCGCGCGACCGGGAACAGGAGCGCGCCCTCGGCCCCGCCCGCGGCAAAACCCTCCCCTGGGTGCTCACCTTCGACCGCCTCCTCACCGCAACCGGCTTCGTCGCGGACATGCGCGACATGCTCCGCACGCTCCAGGACGCCTACGGCTGCCCGGTCGACGTCGAATTCACCCTGAACATGGTGGCGGGGGACGAGTACAAGATCAACCTGGTGCAGTGCCGCCCCCTCCAGATCCGCGGCGCCGGGGAGGCCCTCGACGAACCCTCCGCCGACATCGCGCCCGCGGACGTGCTGCTCGAATCGCGCGGCGCCGTCATCGGCACCAGCGCGGAGCTGACCCTCGACTGGATCGTCTACGTCGTCCCCTCCGTCTACGGGGGTCTGCGGGAAAGCGACCGCTACGCCGTCGCCCACCTGATCGGGGAGATCATGCGCCTGCCCGGCCTCCAGAAAAAATCAATCCTGCTGCTAGGCCCCGGCCGCTGGGGCACCACCACCCCGGCCCTCGGCGTGCCGGTCACCTTCGCGGACATCACGGGCGTCTCCGTGCTTGGCGAAATAGTCGCCATGCGCGAAAACCTGGTGCCCGACGTCTCCCTCGGCACGCATTTCTTCAACGAGCTGGTGGAGCGCGACATCCTCTACCTCGCCCTCTTCCCCGGCAAGCCCGGCAACACGCTCAACACCGCCTGGTTCGAATCCCGGCTGCCCAGCCGCCTCGCCGAGCTCCTCCCGGCCCAGGCCGAATGGGCCTCCGCCGTCCGGCTGCTCGACGCGTCCGCCTTCCCCGAAGGCGGCTCCCTCACGCTCAACGCGAACGCGCTCCGGCAGCGCACCGTCTGCTATCGCCAACCCCCGCCCGGAGGAGACGAGCCTTGAGCTTCAACGAGCCCGACATGTCCTTCATGCGCGTCATCCGCGGCATCGGCTACTCGTTCGCCGGCGTCGCCGTCCTCATCCGAACCCAGCGAAGCGCACGCATCCACCTGATCTTTACGATCCTCGTCTTCGTCCTCGCCGCTTCCCTGCGCTTGCCGGCCGGGGACTGGTGCTGGCTCCTGCTGGCCATGGCCATGGTGTGGACCGCCGAGTCCGCCAACACGGCCATCGAGTTCCTCTCCGACATCGTGAACCCGAATTACCACGAGGGCATCAAGCACACGAAGGATGTCGCCGCCGCCGCCGTCTTCTTCGCCGTCGCCGGCGCCATCACGATCGGCTTCATCGTCTTCGCCCCGCCCCTCTGGGCCCGGCTCGCCGCCTTGATCGGAAGGACCCCATGACCACCCCCGCCGACCCCGCGCCCGGAATCGACCGCCAGGATGCCGCCCGCTCCGCCGCCGGCGCCCCCTACAACGAAGCCGCGTTCGCCCAGCTCCGTGTGCTCGACGCCTGGGAAAAATACGGGGACAGCCTTTCCTGGGGACGCGGCCAGTGCCTCGCCATTCTGGACGACGGCTGCAAGCTCGACGACCCACCCTGGAAAGCCGTGCTGCCCTGGGGCCCCAAGGTGGTCGCCACCTGGAACAGCATCGAGGGCAACGCCGACGCCAACCCCGTTCCGCCCGGCTACCACGGCACCTCCGTGGGCTATCCCTCCTCCCTGAACCACAACGGCATCCGGGGCGTGGCCTACAACAACGCCGTGGCGCAGGTCCGCTGCGTCACCATCGTCCACCTCAAGGGCCGGGGCGAGGCGCCCACCATGGCCGCCGGCCTGCACTGGGTGCTGGAAAACGCGGAACGCCTCAACATCACGGCAGTGAACCTGTCGCCGCTCGACGACGAACGCCACCCGGCGCCCGTGCCGACCGTCATCGACGCGCCGCTGAAGAAGCTCCGCGACCGCGGCATCTGGGTGAGCGGGCCCTGCGGCAACCACCATTACACGGACGGCATCTCCTGGCCGGCCTGCCAGCCGCATTGCTTCGGGATCGGCGGCGCCAGGCCGGGTGCGCACGAGGCGCACCTGGATCGCTTCGGCAACACCGACCTGCTGGCGTGCGCCACCGCCACCTCGTCATCCAACGCCTATGCCGCCGCCTGCTCGCAGATCCTGCGGGAGGCAATCGCCAAAACGGGCTACAATTGGAGGAAGCACGGCGACAACCTGGCCGATGCCACGATGGCGCTCTTCAAGCTGACCGGGGTTCCCATCCATGACCCCGCCACCGGCTGCGATTTTCGCGAGCTGGATCTGCTGGCGGCATTGGATTGTGTCTTCGCCTGAAACATCCAACGCAGAGCGCGCTGAGAATTCTTTGTGGGGAAGCCCCACACCCCCGGAAGAGATAGAGTAACACAGTTAAGAAAACGATCGGGGGTGCGGGGCCTCCCCGCGAAAAAACACTTTTTATTAAAGCATGTTGATCGCGATGATTGTCCAAGGGGAACAACTCGCGGATGTTGGAGCCGTGTCTTCCGTTCGCCGTGTTCCACCGTGGAAAGTCTTCTCTGGAGGCCCGTGGGGGGCTCCCACGCTAAGTCGCTTACAAACCTCCGCGTTCTCTGCGTTGGAAGCTAGTCGTCTTCGTGAAGCACAACGCCGCGCGCCCATGATTCATATCTTTTTCAGCTGCCGATCATGCAGGCGGCTGAGCGCAAGCAGGGAAACGACAGCCCCCACGCCCGCCAGAAACATGTCCCATTGCGTGTCCCACACATCTCCCTGCGTCCCCAAAAATGCATCGGCTGCACTTCCCATGACGACTGCCGCCAGCCACTCGCTCAACTCGTATAGCGCGCTGAATCCGAGGCAGCTGAACACGACAATGGCAAACAGCCACTTCCCGGTCCGCAGCGGCGACGTGCGCAGCAGCAATTCGCGAATGACAATCGCGGGCACAAACCCCTGCATGAAATGCCCCACCCGGTCATAATGATTCCGTCCCAGCCCGTAGGCATCCCGTAACCAACTGAACAGGGGAACCTCGGCATACGTGTAATGCGCCCCGATCAGCAGCACCGCGGCATGCAGGGCAATTAAGCTTGCCAGCAGGGGCGTGAGGGGAAACCGCCGGTGCGTGGCCAGCAGGAGCGGTAGCGCAATGAACACGGGCGCCGCCTCCATGTACCAGGTCGTCCGGTCGAACGGCGCCACAGCCGACCACGCCAATACGGCCAGAACGCCCACCACCAGCCCTCCACGAATTTTTGAAAATGTGTTTTCGCTCACGTCGGTCCCAACCCTCCGCGTTCTCTGCGTTGGAAGCTCTCTCGTCGTTGACCCGCAAGCGGAATCGTAACAACACTTCCCCCCCTATTGCAAAATGATTTGCCGCCTTGCCCGCAAACGGGTTTAATCCCCTGATGACAGCTTCCTCTGACGACCCCCAACGCCGCGCCTTCTGGACCCGCCGGATGGATGAAGGCTACGCCTTCATGCTGAAGATCACAGACTTTCCGGTCGCCGAAAACGGCGAGCCGCTCGTTTCCCTCCGCGAGGCCGCCGACAACGCCGGCGCCGAGGTGGCCTTCTCGGATACACCCCTCTCCGAGGGTTTGGCGCGCAAGTTCTTCCTGCGGAAGGGGCTGATCCCCTCCTTCACCGCCGCAGCCCTCGCCCTGAACCGGCAGGGGCTTGTCCTGAAAGTCGAGGACGCCTATCGCGACCGGCCCATGCAAAAGAGCCTGGCGCTCAAGCCCTCGCTCCTTCAGAAAATCGGCCCCCGCCTGCTTTGGGAGTGTGGCGGCAAACTTCCCGATTCGGGCTTCATCGGGCGACGGCTGGCAGCCCTGATCGCGCATTGCCCCAAGACGGGCACCCACATGTCCGGCAGCGCGCTGGACATTTCCGTGCTCCTGCGCGCCGGCAGGAGCGAACTGGACCGGGGGGCCCCCTATCTGGAAATGTCGGAGCTGACACCCATGGACTCGCCCTTCGTCTCCGCCGAGGCCCGGAAAAACCGCCAGCACATCACGAGCCTGATGCGCGAACACGGTTTCGTGGAATACCCGTTCGAATTCTGGCACTACAGCTCGGGCGATGCGATCGCCATGCTGGTGGCGAACAAACCCGGTCCCGCCCACTACGGCGCGGTGGAACTCGCGCCCGATGGTCGCACCTCCCCCCTCGCCAATCCGCTGGAATCGCTGAACAGCCTGGAGTCCCTGGCGGCGGCGCTGAAAACTGTTGTGGAAAAGGCGGCGAACCAGAAATAGGTCCTATAGGTCCTATAGGTCCTTGAAAATCTCACTTCCGCGTCCACCGTCGGGAGCCAGAAGACTGAGAGCCGAAGTTGCGTACCTTCGCACATGTTCCACGGGATCGCTTTCCAATTCCCGCAACACCGGACGCAAATAGGCGAGATTCAGCTTTCCGGCCAGCCTCGCTCCCACGGCTCGCACATCCGCCGCTCCATGCCGCAGCAATTGCTCTACCTCAACCAGCGGCCCGTCATTAATCGTGTTCATTCAGCCCGCTTTCAGCAGGGCCGTTCGGGAATGTCGTCGGTATTCTTTTCCAAGCCCGATCGCAAGTCAAACTCAAAAAAATCAGACGCCAGATCCGGACAAAGCAACCGGCCTGAAAACGGCCCAATCTAGAAATCAGGAAATCAGGAAGAGAACACGTCTTTCCTGATTTCCTGAGTTCCAGATTCATCAACACGCGCATGGTTGTAGCGTTTCACCGAGCGGAAACAACCGGCTTCGTCTCCCGGCACCTGGGATAATTTGAACATCCGTAAAACGTGCCGCGGGCCGAATTGCGCAAGACCAGGGGGATCCCGCATTTCGGACACACCGGCTCGGCGTCCGGCCCGGGCTGACTCTGGGACGCCGGGACTGAACCTTCCTGAACCTGGGTCGCCTGAGTTTCAGCTGCGGGAACGATGGCCGTTCCTTCGAGATAAGGTTTCAATTGCATAGCCAGTGCAGCGGGGTCGTAACTGCTCCGGCAGGGAATGTGAATCAGCGGCAATTTGGCCGTTTGGAAAACCTTGTCCACGAATATGTCCCGTTCCTGACGGTCGGACCGGCCGTGACTTGAGTCATCCAGTTCAATCCCCACCAGCGGGTGCATCGTGTCAGGCACGCACAACAGAAAATCAACATGCTTCTGGGCAATCATGCCCCGGTACCGGAAATTCTGCTTCAAATCGACAATGAAAAAAAGGTCGCCCAGATTCACTTTTGGGCAGATAACCGCTTGTGTGTTCACAACAACTTGAAGCGTCCGCAAGAACGACAACTCGGCAGGTGAAAGAAAGTTATCCGCCACGCGATACGGCAAGTCGTCCGTATCTCCCTTTGCCTTGGCAGGCAAGAACAGGTTTAACAACGCGAAAAGACAGCCTTTATTTTCAGTTTTTCTTGCCATAATGTATATCCGCTGCTTCGAAAGTGACGTATCCAAAACTTAAGCTGCAACTGATTGACGTCCGTTTCTTATGTGCCAGTGTTCTTTTTCTGTTGCTTGACCAAAATTCTCCATTTGGGGTGCTTTATCAGTAAGGCCCCGAATGGGTAATGATGAACCCCACCGTGGCTAATACTCATAACCCTTTGAGAATCAGCAGTAGGCTCTCCATGAATAGCCGTATTGGACGTTTCAAAGACAGGGGTCCCGGTGATTTCAAAAGTGCTTCCCGGCGTAATAGACAATGCTTTGCTGCGTTTCATTTCAATCGTCATCCGGCCCCGGCAACTGACGTACAAGGTCTCGCCCGGTATGGTTTGAAACCCGCCGAGATCGTAATCTCCGAAGGTGACGACCGTCTTATCTTCGCTAGGGTTGCTGACGTCCTTGATGATTGCCGTTAACGTCATCGTGGTGATGTCAGCTAAAAACTCAGGCGCCTTATCAATTGCCTTCTTATTTATTTCGTCTCGCCGCACGGTCGTTTGCGCTGCCCGATACGCTCGACTGTACTCTTCCATCCGGGTTAGAAAAGCGCCGATGGGCGCGAGTTCGGTTTTGGGTTCCGGAGGAGTGGCGGTCGGGGGTTTTGCAAACGCGGCTTCGATCGCGGGTTCGGGCTTCGGAAGCACGATCTTCTTCGGAATTGAGGAAGGCGGGTTCAACCCCAACGCGGTCAGGAACGAACCAGCCACCAGTAATGGAATAAGCAGAATAGACAAAAGCGGGACAACCGTTGAACATATTATCAGGGCAATGCCTTCCCCGATCCGCTTGCTCAGGGCTATAGCCAGGGCCCCCAGGACGATCGCGCCGAAAAACAGGAGAAGACAAAAGGGCATCAGGCAGATCATCAACATTCCGACGGCAAACAGAATCCAGCCGACGACCAGAAGCTCTGTTCCCTTTTGAGGCGGCGGAACCACGACCGCCCGCTTGCATTCCGGACAATCCATCGACAAACCCGCCTGGACGGTGTCCGCCTTGACCTTCTTCCGGCACGCCGGGCAATGAAACGAAAATTCGGCCATGAACTCCCCCTTGGACTTGCCATCTTTGCACGGTCAGCGTATCCGAAGAGAACGTACCCGAATGGGAAGAGCAAGTCAAAGGGGAACAACTCAGGGGCAACCCACGCAAGCCTTCGTCAAGCCCTTCGACGGGTGGCCGGCCGATGGGGCGAGAACACCGGCTCCTCCAGGCGCGCGGCCGTTTTCGACTCCGCCGCCACGGTGCGGTACCAGACTTCCTGCGCCCTGAACGGCTTGCCCTTGGCCGGAGGCCGGACCCGCTCCCAGCTCCCGTCCGGCCTCAACCGCCGCGCCTTCGCCGTGTCCTTGAAAAACGTCTCCAGGTACGCCATCAGCCGGGCGCGGCACGCCGCATCCTCCACCGGCACCAGCAGCTCGATCCGCCGGTTCAGGTTCCGCGTCATCCAGTCCGCGCTCGAAATGAACACTCTCGGCCGCCCGCCGTTCAGGAACGCCAGAATCCGCGCGTGTTCCAGGTACCGGTCCACCACGCTCACCACCTCGATCCCGCTCTCCTCCGGCCCCGGCCTCAGGCAGCATACCCCCCGCACGTTGAGCCGGATCCGGACCCCCTCCTTCGCCGCCCTGCACAGCGCCTTGATCATCTCCGGGTCGGAGAGCGAATTCAGCTTCAGCGTGATCCCCGCGGGCTCCCCGCGCTTGGCGGCCGCCACTTCCACTTCGATCAGATCCAGCAGCCGCTCGCGCAATCCCCTCGGCGCCGCGGCCAGGTGCTCGTAGGGAATCAGCTGCGAGTAGCCGGTGATGGCGTTGAAAAACCGGGAGGCGTCCCGCCCGAACCCCTCGTGACAGGTCATCAGGCTGACGTCCGCATACAGCCGCGCCGTGATCTCGTTGTAGTTGCCCGTGCCGAAATGCAGGTAGCGCCGCAGCCCGGTCGGCTCGCGCCGGACCACGATGCACAGCTTGGCGTGCGTCTTCAGGTTCCGCACCCCGTACACCACCTGCACGCCGGCCGTCTCCAGCGACTGCGCCCAGCCGATGTTGCGCGCCTCGTCGAAGCGCGCCTTCAGCTCCACCAGCGCCGTTACATGCTTTCCCTTCGCCGCCGCCCGCGCCAGCGCCGCGATCACCGGACTCGCCCGGCTCGTGCGGTACAGGATCTGCTTGATCGCCAGCACGTCCGGATCGTCCGCCGCCTCGTCGACCAGCCGCACGACGGGATCGAACGACTCGTACGGGTGGATCAGCAGCACGTCCTGCCGGGCCAGCGTATCAAAAATAGAGACGCCTTTCCGGAATGCGGAAGGGGCCGCGGGTTTCCAGGCAACCTCGCGCAGCGACTCGTAGCCCGGCATGGAGGCCAGGGTCATGAACAGGGAAAGGTCCAGCGGCGCGGGCGCCTTGAACAGCTCCCGCTCCGCCACCCGCAACACGATGCGCAGGAGCCGGGTCATGACGGGCGAGGCGCCCTCCGCCACCTGCAGCCGGACGCACGCGCTCTGCTTGCGCTCCGTGAGCACCTCCCGCATCTGCGCCAGCAGGTCGCCCTCCTCCTCCTCCTGCACGCTCATGTCCGCGTTCCGGGTCAGGCGGAAAACGGCGTGCTCGCCAATCGGCATATCCGGGAAGAGACGGTCGAGGTGCGCCGCCACCAGATCCTCCAGCAGCACGCCGGAATAGCCCCGCTCCACCGGCACGGAAACCAGCCGCGGCAGATTGCGGGGCAGCGCCACCACGGCGTACTTGTCGCCCGCCGCCGGCCGCCGCCCCCCGAGCCGGACGGCCAGCGCGACGGAAAGGCCGGGCAGCCGGGGAAACTCCCGGACCGTCCGGACGGCCTGGGGGCTCAGCAGCGGGAAAATATCCCGGTCGAACGTGCGCGACAGATGATCGAGCTGCTCCTCGTCCAGCTCGTCCATGGACTGCCGCAGCACGCCCTCGGCCCGGAGGCTCTTCTCCAGGTCCGCCAGGCACGCCGCGCTCTCGCGGTTCATCAGCCGCACCTCGCGGGAAATCGCGGCCAGCTGCGCCGCGGGAGTCAGGCCGGACGGATCATCCCCGGGCATCCCCGCCTCCAGCTGCCGCAGCAGGCCGCCCACGCGCACCATGTAGAATTCATCCAGGTTCGAGGCCGTGATGGCCAGGAATTTCAGCCGGTCCAGCACGGGAACGGACGGATCGCGCGCCTCCTCCAGCACCCGCCGGTTGAAGGCCAGCCAGCTTAACTCGCGATTCAGGAAGACCGACCTCGCCATGACTCCTCCTAACGGATCCCGGGCATCACCGTGGGCCGCAGCGTCACGCGCAGGCCGAACACGGTCTCGAACAGGTCGCCTTTCGTCTCCAGCGCCACCCGCTCCAGAGACAGGTCACCCACATCCTCCACGCCCAGTGAGAGTTCGTCCGCCGACTTGATGAAGCCCGCGATGCGGATCCGCTGCGAATGGCTGCGGTCCAGCGCGTCGGCCACCCGCAGGATGGCCGCCAGCTGAAGCACCAGCGCCCTCTGGGTCCGGTCCAGCCGGGAAAACTCGGGGTGCGCGGGCGCGGGCGGAGACCGGCGGTGGTAGCGGGCGATGACGGCGATCAGAGCTGTTTCCTTGGTGGTGAGCCCGAACAACTCGCTGCTGGCGATCAGATAGGCGGAATGCTTGTGGTGGCTGCGGCTGCTGACGAAGGCGCCGATGTCATGCAGGATCCCGGCGGTCCGCAGCAGCACTTCGTGCTTCGCCTCGAGGCGGAAGTCGGAGGCCAGCTCCCGGAATATCCGCAGCGCCAGGTCCGTCACGTGCAGGGCATGGGCCCGGTCGAAATTATATTTTTCACCCAACGCCAGCGCGGAGCGCAGCACCTGTTCCGTGAAATGGGGCGACCACGCCCCGAGCGACACCTCGTCGAACAGCAGGCCCAGGCGCAGGTCGATGCGCGCCAAGGTCACCTTCTTCACGCGGAAGGCCTTGGCCAGACTAAGGTAGGCCATGAGGGCAGGCCCCGCGGCCGCCGCCTCCTGCGATGAAAGCGAATAATCGCGCATCAGCCGATTCTGGGAAAGGGAGGCAATGGACCGGGCCTTTTCGAAGTCCTTGACGTCCACGGCGTAGTCGAACTGCCGGTCGGAGTCGGGCGACCCGGCGGGACGGAGGGCGCCGAAGAGCGCGGCCGGAAGATCGCCCACCACCGCCACCAGGCGGGGGACGCGTTTGACCGGAACCGTCTTGCGGATCTGGTCGAGCGTGCGGCCGATCTGGCGGGTCAGCGCCTCCTCGGTGTGGGCATCGGACTCCTCATCAGTTTCGAGCGCCTCGCGCACCCGGAGCGAGCCCAGGCGATAAGTCTCGGAACAAGTCACGAATCCATCCTGGATGAGGAGGAGCTTGGTGCCCCCGCCGCCCACCTCGGCCACCAGCACGTCGCCTCGGTGCATGAAGGGCTCGTCGCCCAGCAGGCGGTGGAGGGCGGTGTAGGTGAGGCGATGCACCTCGGACTCTTCGATGGCCTCCAGGGCGATGCCGGTGGCGATGAAGACGCGGTCGATGAACGTGTCACGGTTCTGCGCCTCGCGAAGCGCGCTGGTGCCGACGGCCCGGATGACCGGCGGGGCGGAGCCGTTGGTGTTCTCCTCGACCTTCTGGCGGAAGTCGCGCAGGATCTGCACGCAGGCAGCGGTGGTTTCGGGACTGATGCTGCCATTGGTGAACGCATCGCTGCCGAGGGAGACGGCGCGGTAGAAGGAGTCGATCACCCGCACCTCGCCATCGTGGCGCAGTTCGGCGATATCCATGCGGATGGCGCCGGAGCCCACGTCGATGGCCGCGACCAGGCGGCGGGAATACGCCTTCACGAAGCCTCCGAGGCCATGGCGGCCGCTCCCATCGCAGTGGCGTCCCCCCCGAGCGAGGCCGCCACCACGCGCAAACCGTCGGTGAAAATCGGAAGGCCGCGATCGCGAATCGCACCCGACACCTCGTCCACGTAGAGGTCGGGGAACTCCTCGGTCAGCCCGCCGCCGAGAAGGATCGTGTCGGGGGCCATGAGGTGGACCGCGCCGGCGATGCCGTAGCCCAGCCAGCGGGCCGCTCGCCGCACGATTTTATCCACGATCTTGTCGCCCTTGCGAATGGACTCGGACAGTTCGCCGCTGCGGATTTTGGAGATATCTCCGCCCACGAGCGCCAGCAGGCAGGGAGCCTCGCCCCGCAGCGCGGCCTGCGCCGCCTGGCCGGCAATGGCAAGACGGCTGGCCACCGTTTCCAGGCAGCCGCGCTTGCCGCAGCCGCAGAACAGGCCGTCGGGATCGACCGGAAGATGGCCGATTTCCATGGCCGACCCGGTCTTGCCGCGGATCAGCCTGCCTTCGTAGACACAGGCGCCGCCGATGCCGGTTCCGGGAAAGACGCCAAGGACGCAGCGCGACTTGCGGGCGGCGCCGAACTTGTATTCGCCGTAGGTGCCGGCGTCGACATCGTTGGCGATCACGACCGGAACCTTGAGCCGGGCGCGAAGGCGTTCGACCACCTTGAGCTTGCGCCAACCGAGATTGGGAGCGTCCAGCAGGACCCCCTTGTCGAGATCGAGCATGCCGGCGAGGCCGATTCCGACGCCGGCGAGGGACTCGGGGGAAACCTTGGCTTCGACCAGCGCCTCGCGGATGACTTCCGTCATGCGAACGATGGGATCCGCCGCCCGATTCTCGGGCTGGGTCCTGCGTTTCCGGCGGCCAAGCAGGCGGAACCCCTCGTCGAACACGCAGGCGACGGATTTGGTGCCGCCGACATCCAATCCCACCCAGCATTTGCGTTTTTGCTGTTTCGTGCCCATAAAATCTCCTCAGAAATCATTTTTGTTCCGCTATCGTAGGACGAACTTCGTAAAATGTCAGCTACCAATGCGTTAGAGATTTGTTAAGGGGCGCATTGCAGTTTAGTCGGGATCGACAGGTCCAATCTGGAGTCGGCCGTCCCCGGCCGTAAGCGACTTTGCGTGGCAGCCCCCCTGCCGGCCTCCAGAGAAGACTTTCCACGGTGGAACACGGCGAACGGAAGACACGGCTCCAACATCCGCGAGTTGTTCCCTTCGGGCATAATCGCGACTTCCAAACGAAATAGCAAATGAGTTTCTTTGTGGGGAAGCCCCACGCCCCCGATTCTTTTCTTAACAGTGTTACTCTTGTTCTTCCGGGGGCGCGGGGCTTCCCCGCCCTTCTTCTCTTCTCTGAACCGTGTTCCACCGTGTCGGCCGTTCGCCGTGTTCCACCGTGGGAGATCTTCCGGGGGGCGGCGGCCTGGAATGGACGTTGCACGCCTTTTCAAACGGGAGGGCGGAGCCGGGCGGTCAACCCAGGCGCTTTACGCCAGCAGCCAGTCGAGCGAAAAGCGGGACAATGTCAGCGCGCTGTACTTGCGCACGGCCCCGGTCTCGTGCAGGCACAGAATTGTTCCGTCCGCGAGAACCGCCAGGTCGGAATAGGCGCCGAACCCGGGATCCAGCAGCTTCGCCGCCGGCCACGTCGCGCCCTCGTCAAAGCTCGCCCGCACGGTCATCGCCACGCGGTCCCGCTCGCTCGCGGGATTCGAGAACAGGATCACCCCCGGCTTCCCCCCCGCCGGCCACGAATGCCGGTGGATCGCCGCCTGGCAGAGCGGTTCGATCAGCGCGAGGTCATACCGCTGCCCTTCCCACGTCAGCCCCCCGTCCCGGCTCTCGGCCACCTGCCGCGCCGGCGTCGTCCGCTCGTAATTACGCATGTTCAGCAGCAGCGAGCCGTCCACCCGCTCCACCAGCTCGCACTCGTTGACGCCCCCGCCCGGCACGATCCCGCCCAGCCGCCAGCTCGCGCCGTGATCGTCGCTGTACACGGTATGCGCGCCCATCCACGGATCGCCCGGCCGCCGCCGGTGATCGCACGGCGCCACCAGCCGCCCCGCGTGCGCCCCGCGCTGGAGCTGGATGCCGACGCCCGGCCCCGTGGCGTACCACGTCCAGTCGGCGGGCTTCACGTCGGCCGTGATCTCGCGCGGCGCCGACCACGTCAGCCCGTCGTCGGCCGACGATGCGACAAACACCCGGCGCGTGTCGCGGCTCGTTCCCGCCTCGATGTCGCGCTGGGGATCGTCGCTCCGGTTCCAGGTCATCAGCAGCCAGACGACGCCCGTTGCCCGGTCCACGATGGGGCAGGGATTGCCGCAGGTATTGCCGTCGCTCCAGACGATTTTGGGAACGCTCCAGGTCGCCCCGCCGTCGGTCGACCGCCGGACCAGCATGTCGATCCGGCCGGTGTCGCTCATGCTCTCGGCGCGCCCTTCGCAGAACGCGAGCACCGTGCCGGCGGCCGTGACCGCGAGCGCCGGAATGCGGTAGGTGTGGTATCCGCCCTGGCCGGACACCCAGAGGTGGCACTGCGTCAGATTCATCGCGTCTCCGTCCCGGGTTTATATCATCGGCTGAAGAAACGGCACGATGGCCTCGGCCATG
Organism: Kiritimatiellia bacterium; assembly: GCA_044346855.1. Classification (GTDB taxonomy): domain Bacteria; phylum Verrucomicrobiota; class Kiritimatiellia; order CAIKKV01; family CAIKKV01; genus CAIKKV01. The sequence goes on along the minus strand of JBIIYJ010000040.1, from coordinate 6,261 downwards.
CGCAGGAACCCGAGGTCGGTGGGATGGGTGCCGTCCACCGTTCCCTCCAGGTCCGGGCCGAGCAGGATGCCGCCGGGCACGAGGGTCAGGCGCGTGACACCCTCGTCGTGCAGGGTTGCGCAGACCTCGCGGGCGGCCTGGTTCTTGCCCTCGAACGCCGTCCGGCGCGCCGCAATCAGCGTGTGGCCGGTGTAATGGATGTTCTCCATCACCAGGATGGGCGTGGCGGGATGCGCCTTGCGCAGGATGCGCACAAACGGGGCAAGCCGCTCGCGGATGAGCACGTCGGTCATGTTGGGAAACGCGTCAAGGACATACGCGGCCGGATCCAGCTCGGCCAGCAGTTCCGCGAGCGCCGGCTCCATGCGGCCGTTCCCGGAAAAGCCGAAATTGTAATGGGCTCGGTCGAGCTTCCGTGCCGCGATGGCCGTGTAGGCCATGCCGGGCCGGCAGGCGCAGCCGCCCTGCGTGATGGAGGTGCCGTAGAAGCAAAGCGGCTTGCCGGCCGCCGCCGGCGCCCGGGCCAGGGCGTCCGCTTCGGGAATGCCGATTTCCAGCGACTCGGTCCCATTATACAGGGGCAGGTAGAGGCGGTACTCCCGCGCCGGCCCCGCCTCAAGGTCAGCCAGCAGGTTCTGGCTGTTCTCCTTCGCGCGCGGGATGCCCGTGGCGGTCCATTTCCAGGCCCCGCCGTCGCGCACATAAAGATCCAGCCCGCTCATCCCGGTGGCCGGCATGTGCGCCATGGCCAGCCCCTCGTGGAGGAGCGTCCAGCGGACGGAAATAGTGCGCGCGGCCGTGACGAACCGGACCGCCAGGCCGGCCGAGTGGCGGCTCAGGCCCCAGACATTGGGCGGGATCATCGCCTCGGCGCGGGCCGGGAAGCGGTCGAAGGGCCGGGCCGTGTCGCTCCACCCCTGCCCCTCCAGCCCCAGCTTTTTGACGTCATACCAGCGCAGCCCGTCCCCAGCGCCCGCGGACGCCAGGTTGGGATCGACCTTCTCCAGGTTTTGTTCCGCCATATCCCCAGTTCCCTTTGCAATTTGGAGTGCGGCGGCTTGACGCCGCTTTAGCCGGGCCCGGCTTGACGGGCCCATTCATATAATCCGCGACCGCCCGGACCTTACGCCTTCGGGGGGGCAACAGGGGCAGCGGGCTTGACCGGCGTCTGGCCGACCGCCACGTTGCCCAGGTAGCCCGGAAGCTCCACGCCCGCCATGGCGGCCACGTCGTGCAGGGGCGGCAGGCTCTTGATCAGGCTCGACACGAAATTCGCCGTGGAGGAGCCCTTGCCGTCGCCGCCAGCCGAATCCCAAACGGTGATCTTGTCGATCTTCAGCTTGGAAATCGCCTCGGTCTGCCGGGCCACGATGGCCTCGAGCTTCTCGATCATCAGCAGGGTCGCCGCGGCGTGCGGGTTGTTGGCGCAGCTCCGGACGAGGGCCTCATAGCCCGCGGCCTTGCTCTCGAGCACCTGGCGCAAGCCGCGCGCCTCGGCCTCGTACTTGAACAGGATGGCGTCGGCCTGGCCCTTGGCCTCGCGCCGGGTCTTCTCGGCCTCGGCCTCGGCGGAGATTTCGATCTTGGTCTTGTCGATCTCCTTCTGAATCACCTCTTCGGCGTTCAGGCGCTCGGCCTCGGCCTTGTACTGGGCCTTCTGGATCTCGACCAGGGCGTTGCGCTTGGCCACCTCGGCCGTCTGCAGGTAGGCCGCCTGCTTGACCTCGAGCTGGGCCTGCGACTCGGCCATCTCGGCCTTGGCCATGTTCTCGCCCTTGACGGCGGAGGCTTCCTGGCCCTGCACGAAGATACGCTGGTCGGCTTCGGCCTTCTTCTTGCCCTTCTCGGCCTGCGCCACATTCTCAGCCACGCGGATGGTCATTTCCCGGTGCGCCTCGGCCTCGCCGATGTTACCCACCTTGACCTGGTCGGCCACGTCCACCTTGGCGCGGTTGATCGCCTCCGAGGCCGCCTTCTTGCCGATGCTCTCGATGTAGGTCGACTCGTCCGTGATGTCCGTGATGTTGACGTTGATCAGGTAGAGGCCGATCTTGTTCAGCTCGGGCTCCACGTTCTTGCGGATCGACTCCAGGAAGCTTTCGCGGTCCTGGTTGATCTGCTCGATCGTGAGCGAGGCGACCGTCAGGCGCAGCTGGCCGAAGATGATTTCCTTGGCCATATCCTCGATCTGCGGGGGCTGAAGGCCCAGCAGGCGCTCGGCCGCGTTGGTCATGATGCCCGGATCCGTGCTGATGCCGACGGTGAACGTGCTGGGCACGTTGATGCGGATGTTCTGGAACGACAGCGCGCCCTGCAGGGGAATGCTGATCGTCATCGGCGTGAGGCGGAGGAAGGCGTAATCCTGCACCAGGGGCACGATGAACTTGCCGCCGCCGTGGATACAGTTGGACGACCGGTTGGCGCCCACGCGGCCGTAGACAACCAGGATTCGATCGGACGGGCAGCGTTTGTACCGCTGGGCCATGAAAATGACGATGACGAAAAGCACGGCGATCAACACGATTCCAACCAACGGCCAATTAAACATAACTCCCCCTGTTTCTTCCAACGACTCGACTCTTGATTACGAAACGAATTTTTCCACGATCAGCATGTTGTCCGGCGTCACGCTCACCACCCGCACCCGGTCGCCCGTGCGAAAGGCGGCCTTGTCGGAGGCGCGCGCATCAAAAATTTTCTGCCCGCCCTGGATGACGATCTGGACCTTGCCGATCCCGTCGCCGGGGATGCCAAGGTAGACGACCCCCTCCTGGCCCAGGGCGTTTTCCATCCGGATCGTGCCGTCCGACTGGAATTTAGACAGTCCGGAGAACACCAGGGCGATCAGCCACATGGTGAACGAACCGACCGCCAGCCCCGCCAGGACCGCGAGCCAGACCGGGGAATCCGCCTTTTTCATCACCGCCAGGCCGGACAGGCCGAACATCAGGAAAAAGGCAGTGATGCCGGTGATGGAGATGAAATGGAAGCTGACATCCGTGTCCCCCAGCCCGCTGTGCACGTCGATTGCATCCGAATCGGCCGCGCCCCCGATGCCGATGATCAGCATAATCGCGCGGAGGGTGAAAACCGTCCCCCCCAAGATCGCGCAGATGGCAAACACCTGTTGAATCAGCGACAGTCCCCGAAACCAGGTTTCCATAAGACACCTCCATTAGCGCCATTATAAGTCCCCCCCCTGTCAATGCAACCAATAATGGAAGGGCGCGAAGTCTCAGGCCAAGATCGGGTCCGCCGTTCTTCCCTTGTTTCGTTTTTCCGTATGGTCTATCTTCCCTCAAACAGGAGACGTTGCCATGCGCGCGGAACTTCGAGACGCCCTTGACTTTCTCTACACCGATTCCCGGCTTTCGGACAAGCCCGGCAAATTCCCCCTGGTCGACACCGCCCTCGGGGGCACGGGAAGCGTGAACATCCTGGCGGAGGGCCTGACACCCGGAAAGCCGGTGCGGCTGTCGCTCCTCGCCGGCGGCCGGCCCGTTCGCGGAGCCGCCTGGTTCCGCCTGATCGACGTGCCCGTGGAAGCCAACACCGGCGGGGTCGGCTTCATCGAGAAAACCGACCAGCCCAATCCCTTTGTCGCCCGCCGCGCGCCCTTCCGTGTTTTCGACGCCATGGAGCCGGTTGCCGGCGCGGTCACCCCCGAAACCCCGCTCCTCGCCCTGCGCCTGCACGTGCCGGCCGCCAAGCCGGGGCGGCGCGATTTCACCATCCGCCTGGAAAGCGGCGCCGACCGCGCGGACCTGCCCTTTTCCCTCGCCGTGCACCCCGTCCGAATTCCGCCGACCGGCCCCCGCAGCCTGCCCTACACGAACTGGTTCAACTTCGACCTGATGGCGACCCGCCACGGCCTGGAACCCTGGAGCGAAGGGCACTGGCGGATGATCCGGCGCTACGCCGAGCTGATGGCCCACGCCCGCCAGAACACCTTCTGGCTTCCGCTCGGCAACCTGTTCTCGGCCGACCCGACGCCGGTCCTCAACCGCCCGCGGCTGCGCCGCCTGGTCAAGCTTTTCACCGACGCCGGCCTGCACTTCATCGAGGGCGGCCACCTGGCCAACCGCACCGGCAACGAGTGGAACGCCAAAACCTTCAGCATCGTCATCACCAACACGCCGGGAACCGCGCCCGAAGGCAACGCGGCCCTCGCCAACCTGGCGTCCCAGCTAATGGACGAAATCGACCGCAACGGCTGGCGCGACCGCTGGATCCAGCATGTGACCGACGAGCCGACCGAGGCCAACGCGGTCGACTACCGGATCCTGGTGGGCATGGTCCGCCGCCACATGCCCGGCCTGCCGATCCTGGACGCCACCATGGACCCGAAACTGGTGGGCGCGGTGGATATCTGGTGCCCCCAGGCGCAGGAATACCAGGCCCACCGCGAGGCGTTCGAGGCGCAGCGCGCGCTCGGCGACCGCATCTGGTTCTACACCTGCTGCTTCCCCGGCGGCCCCTGGCTCAACCGGCTGATGGACATGGAGCTACTCCGCCCCGCCCTGTTCGGCTGGGGAGCGGCCAAATACCGGCTCGACGGCTTCCTGCACTGGGGGCTGAACCACTACAAGGACGATCAGGATCCCTTCAAACAAAACGTGGTCAGCCACGGCGGAGTCAATTTCCTGCCCGCGGGCGACACGCACATCGTCTACCCGGGAAAGGGCGGCCCGTGGTCGAGCGTCCGCCTGGAAGCCCAGCGCGAAGGCTTCGAGGATTACGAGCTGCTGCGCCTCCTCCAGGCCAAAAACCCGAAGAAGGCGGACGCCCTCATCGCCCCCGTGTTCCAGCAATTCGACCGCTACACAAAGGACGCCGGCGTCCTCCGCGCCGCCCGCCGCGCCGTGCTGAAGGCCTTGACTCACTAACGCGAAGCGCTCGACAAGGAGCCCCATGAACGCATGCTGTCGAAAACAGGCGGCCGGCTTCCTGCTCGCAACCTGCCTGGTCCTGCCCGCCGCTGCCGGCTCGCTGGCCAATTTCGAGGCCAGCGCCAACTCCGGCGGCGGCGGGAACGGCGATTGCATCGGCGATCCGCTCCTGTGGGACCTGGGCGCCGAACTCGCCTTTTACGGCCTGGCCTACGGCGGCATGGGGAGTTGGACGCGCATGGATTCACTGGCCGCGGACGACCTCGACTTCCCGGGACTGGAACCGCGGGAATGGGGCGAGGGACTGATCCCGGCGGCGCGGGCCGACGGGGACTACCAGTGGCTGGAAGGCGACATCCACGCCGCCCGCTTCGACCTGGAGGCGGGCTTCGGCCCCGTCGGCGGCCGCTACGCGCGGACGCGCTTCGAGGACGACCGGTATGACGAGGAATTGACCCTGACCCGGTTTCACGCCTTGTACCGCATGTCGTTCGGCGGAGGCGTGGAGGTGGACCTGGGGCTGGGCCGGCTGATCCTGGAAGGCGAGGATCGGGACGAACGCTTCTCCTTCACCGTGCCAGTCCGCCTCCACCTGCTCCCCGGCTGCGGCGTGGAATTCCGCCCCGAATGGTCGGACAATATTTCGGAATATTCGCTCGGCCTGCTGGCGGGCTGGAAGTTCGTTTCCCTGACCGCCGGCTACCGCTGGCTGCACAGCCCGGACGAAACCCTGGACGGCCCCTATGCCGGCCTGTCCCTGCATTTCTAGCCCCACGCCCGGCGCATGTCATACGGAGGGCGGAGCCGGAGTAGCAGACGAAGCGTCGCTACCCGGCAAGTTTCCACGACGCCGCATGCGCAAATTGTGTGCCATCCTGACGTGTGAGGACTCGCGGAGCTCATCCCTCCGTTTGGCTATTTCAGACGCTACTTTGCCTTGGGCGGGCTTACCTTCTCGATCAGCTCCGCGAACTTCAGGGGATGATTCCGCACCATGTCGGCGGCTTCCTGCTTTTCCTTGTCCGTCGCCTCCGGAAGGCCCCCGAGAGCCTCGTACAGGTCGGCCGCCATGAGGGGGCCGAACACCCCCGCGGGGACGGGGTTCAACTGCCGGCGCAGCACCGCCACGGCCTCGCGGCGGAGCCGCAGCCCCTCGTCGGGCCGCCCCAGGCGATCCTGCAAACCCGCCACGCGGATCAGCACCCGCCCCGTCCCGGCGGGCGGCGCCGCGGCCAGCTGCTCGCGCGCGTGCTCCAGCGCCCGCGCCAGATCACCTGATTTTTCATAGTAGGAACAAACCGCATCGTGGACGCGAACCCGCTGCGCCCCGGCGGGATGGCGGATCCGCTTGAACCCCGCCAAGGCCGCCTCC
>JBIIYJ010000230.1:0-8762 GCA_044346855.1 Kiritimatiellia bacterium | reverse complement strand
GGTGGTCGCGACCGGAGGCCTTGTCCTTGCGCCGGCCCCGGTTGATCTGCACGTTCAGCCAGCGGCCCTCCGCGGGCTCGAACTGGAGGTGGGGGTTGCTCATGTCCTCGATTTCGCACAGCGTGTCGGTCCGGCCGGTGGCCAGCTCGATCCGCTTCAGGGCGAAGATATTGTCGCGCACGGGGAATGGGCCGGCCGCATACCATTTCTCGTCGGGCGAGATGGCGCCCGCGGGCGGGAGTTCGCCGTCGAAGCGGAACAGCTCCCGCGTCTCGAGCGTGATCAGGTCCAGGCGCATGAGGCGGGCCTGGGCTTCCCCCTGCGGGAGGAAGTAGACGGCGTTGAGGCGGGAGTTGGCGCCCACGGCGAAGCCCTGGCCGATCCGGCAGAGGCGCAGCGAGCGCAGGTCGCACACCCAGAGCTCAAGGGGCTGGCCGAACGGGTGGCGGGAGAGGGCGATGCGGCTGCCGTCGGCGGAGGCGTAGCGCTGCTCGCAGTAGATGTTGGTGCTGGTGACCGGCTGGCTGGTGAGCTGCTCGATTTCGGCGCCGGTGGCGGGGTCCTGGGCGAAGCGGATGGATTCGGCTGTCCAGACGGGGGCTTGCATGGGTGTCCTTGTCATTTGGATGAACGTAGCAGGCCCCCGTACCATCCGTCAAGTTTGGCAAGGCATGATGGCGCAATGAATTCGAATGAAGCCGTGGTGGCTTGCCAGCGGGGGTGCGGCGTTCCGGCCGGAATCTGGCGGACGCTTTTCCGCGCTGAGGGGCTCCCCAAGAAAGGGAAAACACCAAAGGTGGTTTTTTCCCTTTCTTGCAATTAGGGCCGTCGGGACACGAGTCCACGCCGCCCCATTGTCGCCCCTCATCATCGGAAAGTCGTCTCGCCATATTCCGGCTGACGGAACGCCGCACCCGACTTGCCATCGCGCGCCCTGGCCGAGGCGGCCTCGGGCGGCGCGCGAGGGGCTTCCGCGAAGTGCCCGAATAACCTGATGCGCCAGTCCGACATGGAGTCGGCGGTCCCCCGCCGTGAGCGACAGTTCTTCGCTGCGCCAGTCCGACATGGAGTCGGCGGTCCTCCGCCGTGAGCGTCAGATTCTTCGCTCCGCCATGCGATTCTATGGCCGCGGTGGCTCGCTACGCGACGTCGCTCACGATATACCGCGTCTTGCCCCTGACAGTGGGAATCGTCTCCACCCTGACAACGGTCACGGGAACCTGCTCGCGCACCTTCCCGGCCAGCGCCCGCCGCACAGCTTCGATGTCGTCCTCCGCCCGTGCGTAATGGGGGTTTGGAATTACCTTCAGATCAATTGAGTAGTCCCTCTTCTGGTGCACCTGGAACCCCAGAACCGCATCGGGCCAGGCGTCGAAGATCGTCGACAGGTAGACGCCGTTGATGACCGTGCCGTCGGCCAGTCGGATGTCGTCTGTCACGCGCCCCTTGACCGCTTCCATGAGAGGCAAATGAATGCCGCAATCGCACGGCCGCGAGAGCGCCCGTCCTCCATCGCCATTCACATAACGGATCAGCGGAAAGGCACGGTTCGTCAGGTCCGTCACCACCACTTGCCCGAATTCGTCCGGAGGCTGTTCCCGCCCGTCCGATCCTGTGAATTCGATATGGCGGACATCCGACAACATGTGAAGCCCCCGCTGCCTCCGGCATTCCGCCGCCAGCCAGTAGATTTCGCAGGAGCCATACTGATCGTAGACCGGCGCCCCGAAAACCGCCTCGATTTGTTTGCGTACGCCGGCGGTCAGCGGAGCTGTGGTGGTCTGGATGGCGACCGGCCGATGCATCCGGATACCCTTCCGCTGGCAATACAAGGCCGCCTGGTGGATACCTCCGACGTAGCCTCCAAGCAGTTCCGGCCGCACCCGGTTCCAGGCGGCTGCAAAACGGTCCAACGCCTCATCGTCCATGCACGATGCACTCATCCGGACCTGGTTGAGCTTGTTCAGCTTCCCCGCCGACCTCAAGTCCTCGTCCGTGAAACGGCCGACGCGCGCCTGCGTGGAGTCAGGGCACAATCCCCACCAGCGCCAGAGACGCCAGCGGATCGCGGCACCCGGGAAAGAGAGATCGTGCAGCACCTTCACCGGGGCGCCCGTGGTGCCGCCCGTGGCCGCCACCTGCACGTCCCGGTCAGGCCAGCCCTCGGCGCGCAGCTCCGCGAAATGATCCACCACGTCCCGCCTCGTTAGAAGAGGAACATCCTTCCAGACGGAAGCATCGTCGAAATGGCGCTCCGCCAGCCCGGCTGCCCGGAAGCGTTTCCGGTAAAACGGAACCCGGGCCGCCGCATAGCGCAGCAAGTCCCGCCGCTTTTGCCAGTTCAGGGCCAGGATATCAGGGAGGGGCAGGCGCTGGGTCCGGTCCAGTTCACGGTACACCTTCCAGGCCCCGGTAGTCCTGATCCGCTGCCGGGCGAAGAATAGCCAGGAACGGATATCGTTTCCGAAGGGGGGTGTCATGTCAGCAGCGACGGCAGGGCGCAAGTCTGGCAGCGGGTGCGGTCGTGGAGGCAGAAATCCTGGAAGATCTGGATGAGGCCCTGCTGGCGGAGGGCGGAGCGGTACAGGGCCGGGTTATGATCGCGCCCGAGCAGGAGCCTGGCCGTCGTGCGAATCAGGGTGTTATCCTGCTCCGGCGGGAGGGCGCGCAGCAGGGTTTGGTGCGAGGGGCCCAGGTGCCCGCCCGCCGCGAGGAACGGGATCGCCACGTTCATCACGATGGCGGTCGCGCGCTCGTCTCCGATCAGGGCGAGGGGAGCGGCGCGGCGCGGGCTGTTCACCCCGAGCCGGTGGCTCCAGTAGTCGTCCTGCGGCAGGTCGGAGAACGCCTGGGACAGCCGCTCCAGGAATCGCTCGTGCTCGGGATCCACGTAGGAAATCAGCCGGGCGGACAGCGTCTGCCGGTCGGCTGCCAGCAGGGCCGCGGCCATCAGCCGGCGAAGGGGATGGTTGACCGGCCGCACGCCCGCCAGCCGCCAGTCCTTGCGGCCCAGGGCATGATCGCCCCACTGCCCCTGCAGCTTCCACCACATGTCCCACACGCGCCGGAAAAAGGCGCGCGTCTCCTCGTCCCACGCCGGCAGGGGGCGGTCGGGCAGCAGGCCCGAGACCCCGGCCAGCAGGGCGTAGGCCTTCACGGGGTCGCCCTTGGCGTACTGCTTGAGCGTCTGCACGGGCACCCGGCGGGCGAGCTGGCGGAAGACCATGCGGTTGTGCTTGTAGCCCAGGGCCGAGAGCACCTCCTCGTAGAGCATCTGCTCGCGGTCGCGTTCGCCGGCCGTGGCCAGCATCCGCTCGGCTTTCAGCTGCAGGCGGCGCTCGCCGGCCGACTCCAGGAAGCCGCCCAGCTCCTCGGGCGTCATTCCCGCGAAGGTGTCCGCGCAGGGGGGGCGCAGGGCCCGCACGGGCCAGGGGTAGGAGGCCACGTCGATCAGGTCGAAGGCGAATCCCCGGTTCTGCGCCAGCCCGTCGCGCAGGCCGATGGAGACCGCGCCGTCGGGCAGCAGGCCGGGGGGCAGCGCGCCCGGGAAATAGGTCACATGCGCCACCACGTTCCGGTAGCGCGGGTCGGCCGAGTGGCCGTGCCGGCGCCAGTCGAGCGGCCGGACGTGCACCTCGATGTCGCCCTTGAGCAGCCGCCCGCCCTCCGCGCCGACGCGCAGCGTCGCCTGGACGAAGTCGGGCCCCGCCTCGCGGTTCCAGACGCCGGGCTCCACCACGGTCACGGGCTCGCCGGCCGCGGTGACCAGGTCCGCCGGGCGGTAGAGGGGGTCGAACCAGACGCATTGCAGGTGGCGCTCGGTCCAGGGGTAGTCGGTCCACTCCTCGCCCGGTTCCCGGAAGGCGTTGAGGCGTTTTTCGGCCACGCCGGCGTAGAGGGGGGCGAGGACGAAGCAGGCGGGGGCGACGGCGCGGCGGCGGGGCAAACGGGGGGCTGGCTTGGGGGGAGGGGTCTTCATGGCGTCAGTAGGAGAAGGTGCTGTTGCCGATGTATTCGCGCAGGAGCGAGGTGGGCGGCACCTCGCCGTCCGGCACGGCCGTGAAGTTCTTGAGCAGCCAGCCCAGGCGGCGGGCGGCCGAGTATTCGGGCTCGGAGGGCTTGACGCCGACCAGGAGCGGCTCGGCGAAGGACTTGAGGACGGCCAGCTCGTAGTCGAGCGCGGAGTTGAAGGTGGCGTCGGCGTTTTTCTGGAATGGGAACACCCAGGTCTTCTCCCCGCGCCGGACGGAGGGCCACATGCGCAGCGTGCGCAGGGCGGTGTGGCCGCGGAAGCGGGCGTCGCGCACCATGCGCCGGATCAGGCGGTTGTCGGTGGTGGAGATGCGGTTGACGGAGTCCAGGCAGAGCTGGGAGAGGGCGTTCACGTAGACCCGGAACTTGCTGGCCTCCGGGACCATGGCGGTGAGGCGCGGGTTGAGGCCGTGGATCCCCTCCACGATCAGGACGTGGGTGGGGTCGAGCTGGAGCTTGGTCCCGTTGAACAGCTGGCGCTTGCTCGGGAAGTCGAACCGGGGCGGCTCGATTTCGCGGCCGGCGATCAGGTCGAGCATCTGGCGGTTGAACAGCTCCAGGTCGAGCGCCTCGATGTGCTCGAAATCGGGACGGCCGTCCGGGCCGAGGGGCGTGCCGGCGTTGCCGTCCTTGAAGTAGTTGTCCATCTCGATGTTGACGGGGCGCAGGCCGCAGACGCGGAGCTGGATGGCGAGGCGCTTGGAGAAGGTGGTCTTGCCGGCGGAGGAGGGGCCGGCCACCAGCACGACGCGGCTGCGGGCGCGGGCGATCTGGTCGGCGATGACGGCCACCTTGCGCTCGTGGAGGGATTCGGAGATCTTGATGAAGTCGCCGATGCCGCCGGTGGCGTTGAGGGCGTTCAGGCGGCCGGCGGTGTTGAGGCCCAGGATGCGGCCCCACTGCTTGTGCTCCTGGAAAATCTGGAACAGGTGCGGCTGGTCCTCGAACGGCGGCGGCTCGCGGCGGGGGTGGTCCGAGACGGGGAGCTGGAGCACGAAGCCGGGGGGGTAGAGCTCCAGGCGGAACAGGCCCAGCAGGGTGGTGGAGGGAACCAGGGGGCCCTGGGGAAGGACGGTGACGGGGCCGCAGGTGTAGAGGTGGAGGTAGGGCGGGTTGTGGTATTCCAGCAGCTCCACGGTGTCCGGGCGGCCGGCGGCCTGGAAGTGGCGGACGGCCTCGTCGAAGGACATCACCACCCCCGTGATGGGCAGGTTGGCCGCGATGTCGCGGCGCATGATGCTTTCGATCTCGGCCAGCTTTTCCCTGGCGATGCCCGGCTCGGCGCCCTGGGCGGAGCGGAAGGAGCAGTAGATGCCGGCGCCCATGGCGTAATCGAGCGAGAAGATGCTGCCGGGCGCGGCCTCGCGGACGGCCTTGAAGAGCAGGAAGCCGACCGAGCGCTCGTACATGCGAAGGCCGTCCGCGTCGAGGGTCGTCAGGGGGCGCACCTCGCTGTCGCACACCACCGTGCGGTCCAGCGAGACGGGCTCGTTGTTGACCATCGCCCCGATCAGCGTGCCGGCCTTCGCCTCCGCGCAGTCCTTCAGGATCGCCCCCGCCTGGGTGTAGGGCTCCACCGTCCGCCTGCTGCCGTCGGCCAAGGTTATCGTGATCATGCCCGCTCCTAGAATTCGATGCCCCGGCGCGCGTGGACGCCTTTTTCGTAGTAGTGCTTCACCGCGCGCATCTCGGTGACCAGGTCCGCCGCGGCGATGAGGGCGGCCCCGGCGCCGCGTCCGGTCAGGACCAGCTCGACGGTCCGGGGCCGCGCCTCCGCCAGCGCCAGCAGTTCCTTTTCAGGGAACAAGCCGGCGGCGGCGGCGCCGAGCGCCTCGTCGCCGATCACGACGTCGTAGGCCCCGCCCGCGAGCGCCTCGCGCAGGGCGTCCAGTCCGCGGCGCCCCTCGGCGATCTCATCGGCCGAGGGGGCGGCGCGGACGAACCGGGCGGGCCCGTAGACGGCGTGGGTGATCCGGTCCGCGAAGCGCTCGCGCAGGGCGGCGGCCTCGGAGGTGGCGGCGGTCTTGATGAACTGGCCGAAATAGACGCGGAGGCCGGCTCCGGCCGCGCGGAGGGCCAGGCCCAGCGCCGCCGTTGTCTTCCCCTTGCCGTCGCCCGTATAGATCTGGAATTGGCCTGTCATAAGGGAGGCCGGAGCGGCCCGGTTACGCCACTTCCCGGCCCAGGAGGGCGGCCATGTCGCGCCGGATGGCGGCGGCCGTGACCTGCCAGCCCGTGGCGGCGAGATCGGCGTACTTGCGGGCCAGCACCGGGCCGATCACGCGGCGGGAGTGGTCCCACTTGTAGACGAGCTGGTCGAACACGCGGGCGTCCGAGTGCTGGGGCACGAAGGAGAGCCCCAGCGTCTCGACGCGCATGGCCGTGATCTCCTCGATAAGGCTGGGGTTGTTGAGGAACCACCAGCAGCCGAAGGGCACCACGTTGCCGAACTTGCGGGCCGCGATGCACAGCTCGTGCATGTTCTCGCGGGCCAGCATGGTGATCCAGAAGCGCACGTCGGGGAAGTCGAGGGCGATCTGTTCGACCGTCTCGATCTCGGACTTGCCCACCGAGTCGCCCGCCAGCTTGAGGCTCGGGTTGACCAGCTTCTTGACGCCGATCATCATGGCGGACGGAATTCCCAGCTCGCGGCAGACGGGGAAGACGCACTTGGCCATGAGGAGGGTGAGGGCCGAGTCGGTGCTGGGATAGCGGAAGGTGGGGGGCAGGCTGATGGCGGTGTAGCGCGCGTTCATCCGCTTGCACCAGTCGGTCAGGTAGCGCCGGATTTCGGCCAGGGTGCGGCCGGAGAGCGCCTCCTCGACGTCGTAGCCGAGGGCCTTCAGCCCGGGCACGGGGGCCGGCCACTTCATCAGGGCGGTGTCCAGCCGGAGCACGGCCTCGAAGCGGGGATCGCGCGTGAAACCCTTTTCCCAGACGGGCCGCTCGAGCGGATCGAAGGGATCGTTGGTCATGTAGAGCTTGCGCACGCCGGCGAGCTTGAACACCAGGTCCACGTAGCCCGCGGGGGTCTGCGTCTTGAACCAGGCGCGCAGCGGGGCGAGGTCGCGGGTGTTGCAGTCGAGCCCCAGCTTGGCCAGCACGGTCAGGACGCCTCGGCAGGCCTCGGACACCGGGCTGCGCTCGAGGAAGAGCTCCTTCCAGATCAGGTCCGCCTGCGCGGATTTGGGCATGGCCCAGTAGGCGTCGTAGGAAAGGTCGGGGCGGGCCCGGAACAGCTCGGCGGCAAGGTAGTGGTAGGTCAGCAGCTCGTCGAGTCCCCAGAGGAGGAGGGGGCCGAAGGCGGGATCGAAGGTGTGGGTGTGGACGTCGATCACGGCGAGGTCGCGGAGGGCGTCCTCCACCGCCTTGGGGATGTCGGGTGCGGAAAGGGACTTGTTCAGCGTTTCCATGGCGGGATCTCCGGCAGCAGGGCTTCGAACTCCTTGATCAGGGCGGCTTCATACGCGCCCGCGTAGTCGCCTTTCAGAAACTTGGCATACGCCTCCTTGCAGAAGCGCTCCCAGGAGGCGTTCTCCTTTCCGGGATTGATGGGGAAGAAGAGGCAGCCGGCGGCGCGGGCGGCCTTGAGGTCGCCGGGCGCGTCGCCGATCATCAGGATGCGCGCGGCGGGGTATTTGCCGACCGCGGCCATGTTGAGGTGGTCGGTCTTGGAGCCCAGTTCCTGGCCGGCGATGATCGCGACGTACCGGAGGATGTCGGCCTCGGTCCACTCGCGCATCAGCGCCTCGGTGGGGGTCTGGGAGACGCAGATGGCGTCGGCCGTGGCGGCGATTTTCTTCAGGCCCTCGAGCGCGAAGGGGAAGGGGTCGAAGCGGTTGCAGGTGCGGGCCACCTCGGCGTTGACGGCCTTGCTCCACTTCAGCAAGGTGGTTAGCTCGGGGTCGTGCGTCTCGGCGACCTGCTTTTCGAGGGCGGGGTTGCCGAGTTCCTTGCAGGAGTCGATCCACTTTTTGGTCTGGGTGAAGTCGGGGAGTGTGACGCCGGAGGCGAGGACCTCGGGGCGGTCGCGCAGGAAGTCGATGGCGAGGACGAGGTCGGGGAAGCGGTTCTGGCCGCGCCATTTGGAGTAGAGGTTGACGAATTCCGCGGCCTCGCGGACGTATTTTTCGATTTTGCGGAGGCCCCAGACGTCGCAGATCAGGCCGTGGAAGCAGAGCTTCTGCTTCGCTTCCATGGAGTCGAAAACGCAGCCGTCGGAGTCGATGCCGACGAAGGCATCGTATTTGGGTTTGAGCTGGATCAGGTCGTTTTTCGTATAAGGCGTTCCGCTCACAAGCTGGCTCCCCCCCGGGTGTTTAATAACCCACAACTTTTACCTGACCCTGTGGGTTCAGTCAAGGCCGGGCTTCGAGCCGGGACGGGCTGGGAAGCGGAGAGGCCGCGACTTGTTTCGGGCCGGGGCGGGACGGGGAAGCGGAGAGGCCGCGAACAGCCCCGGACCGGAACGGACCGGCCTGGCGGTCGGCGCTATGCGGCCCTGCCCAGGGCCGCGAGCGCCTCTCGGCCCCGCTACCCTCGCGGGGCCTTGCCCGCCGCCGGTCCGTTCCAGTCCGGGCGGCCTCTACGCTTCCCGTCCCGCCCCGGCCCTCCGCTTTGGGTGAGAAGAGTTCGCTCGCCAAGCCCGAAGGGTTTTCACGAGCCCCATGTGTGGAGTCGGCGGTCCCCCGCCGTAATCGCCTTTCGTGCCGCGGCGGGACGGGCAGTGG
>JBIIYJ010000039.1:0-26397 GCA_044346855.1 Kiritimatiellia bacterium | reverse complement strand
CCGGCGGCCACGATGGCCTGGCGGTAGACCGGGTCATGCACGTCGCCGGCGGCGTAGACGCCGTCCACGGAAGTGCGCACGCCGTCGGTCTTGAGATACCCGCCCTCGCGCAGGGGCAGCCGCCCCTTGAAGGGCTCCGTGTTCGGAAAATGGCCGATGGCGACGAACAGGCCGCCCACGGGCAGGACGCGCATCGCGCCGTCCGTCACGCGCCTTAGGCGGAGCCCGGTCACGGCGCCGGCCTTCACGTCCAGCACCTCGTCGACCACGGTGTCGAGCACGGTTTCGATCGCAGGGTGCTTCAACACGCGTTCGGTCATGATCTGCGAGGCGCGGAATTCGGTCCGCCGGTGAACCAGGAAGACGCGGGAGGCGAACCGGGTCAGGAACAGGGCCTCCTCCATCGCGGTATCGCCCCCGCCCACGACGGCCACGGGAACGCCCTTGAAGAACGCGCCGTCGCAGGTGGCGCAGGCGGAGACGCCCTTGCCGCGCAGGGCCTGTTCGGAGGGGAGGCCCAGCCAGCGGGCCGAGGCTCCGGTGGCGATGACCAGGGTGTGCGTTTCCAGCTCGCGGCCGTCCTCGAGCGTGAGGCGGAGGGGACGGCGGGAGAGATCGCAACCGGAGGCGGCGGCGAACTCGAAGCGGGCCCCGAAGCGCTCGGCCTGCTTCTTCATCGTCTCCATGAGGTCCGGGCCGGTAATGCCGGCGGGGAAGCCGGGGAAATTCTCGATTTCCGTGGTGGTGGTCAGCTGGCCGCCGGGCTCGAGGCCCTCCAGCACAAGGGGGGCGAGGCCGGCGCGGGCCGCGTAGAGGGCAGCCGTGCAGCCGGCCGGACCGGAGCCGGCGACAATCATTTTTTCGATCATAACCTTCTCAGGTGTATTTAAGGACTTCTTCAACCGTGGTGTAGCCGTCAAGCACGTTCCGGATGCCGTCCTCGCGGAGGGTCCGCATGCCCAGTTCGATGGCCTTGTTGCGCAGCAGCAGGGTCGGCTTGCGCTCGTTGATCATGTCGCGGATCGGGTCGGTGATGGGCAGGTACTCGAAGACGCCCTGGCGGCCGCGGTACCCCATGTTGTGGCACTGGTCGCAGCCCTTGCCGTGGTAGAAGGTCCGGCCGCCGATGTCCTGGGCGCTCAAGCCGAGGCGCTCGAACTGCGAGGGTTCGGGCACGTGCTGGATCCGGCACTTCGGGCAGATGCGGCGCAGGAGGCGCTGGCTGAGCACGGCCTCCATGGTGGACGAGATCAGGTACGGCTCCACGTCCATGTCGATCAACCGGGTGACCGCGCCGGCGGAATCGTTCGTGTGCAGCGTACTGAACACGAGATGGCCGGTGAGGGAGGCGCGGATGCCGATGTGCGCGGTCTCGAGATCGCGGATTTCCCCGATCATCAGGATGTCGGGGTCCTGGCGGAGGAAGGCGCGCAGGACAAGCTGGAAGGTGTTGCCGGAGGCTTCGTTGATGGGCACCTGGACGATGCCGTCGATCTCGTATTCGACCGGCTCCTCCGCGGTGAGGATCTTCGTGTCCACCGTGTTGATCTTGCGCAGGGCCGAATAGAGTGTGGTCGTCTTGCCGGAGCCGGTGGGTCCCGTCACGATGAAGATCCCGTTGGGCTTGACGATGTCCTGCAGGATCGATTGCAGGACGTCGTCGGGCATGCCGAGGTTCTCGACGTCGAGGGAGACCTGGCCGCGGTCGAGCACGCGGAGCACGACGCTTTCGCCGTGGGCGGTGGGGAGGGAGGACACGCGGAAGTCGACCTGCCGGCCCGCGATGGTGAGCTGGATGCGGCCGTCCTGGGGAAGGCGGCGCTCGGCGATGTTGAGATTCGACATGACCTTCACGCGCGAGATGACGGGCAGGGCCAGGCGCTTGGGCGGCGGGGCCATCTCGTACAGGGTGCCGTCCACGCGGTAGCGGATCTTGAACTCGTTCTCGAAAGGCTCGAAATGAATGTCCGAGGCGCGGGCCTGCACCGCGTTGTACAGCACCAGGTTCACGAACCGGATCACGGGAGTGGAGCCGGCGGCGGCCTCGAGGCCCTTGATGTCGTCATCGCCCTTCAGCTCGAGGGTGGTCTTGTCCTCCTCGAAGTCCTCCTCGAGCGCGGAGAGCAGCTCGTTGACCGAGGCGCTGTCGTCGCCGTAGAACTGGTTGACGCAGGTGCGCAGGTCGTCCTCGCGGGCCAGCACGAAGCTGATGTCGCGGGAGAGCACGAAAGCCAGCTCGTCGTTCATCTGGGGGGTGACCATCTCGTGGGTGGCCAGGACGACGGAGCCGGTGGACTTCTCGACGGGCACGACGGTATACATGCGGGCCACGCTGGCGGGGATGGCGTGGACGACGTCGGGCGGGATGTCGGTGGCGGGGAGGTTGATGACCTTGGTGCCCATGTACTGGGCCATCACCTCCAGCAGGTCGTCCTCCTTGAGGATTTCCATGTTCAGGAGGACGGCGCGGACGTGCTTGCCGCTGGCGACCTGCTCCTCGCCCACCTCCTTGATCTGCTCGGCCGTGATGCGGCCCTTCTCCTTCAGGAGCAGCAGCAGAGGATCCACTTCATGCTCAAAGGCCATGGCTTACTTTCTCCTCTTTCCGGCCTCGTCCTGGAGCTTCTGGACGATGCTGTCGGGATCCTGGGACTTCGTCACCAGATCTTCGTAGGTGATGAGGCCGTTCTCGTAAAGGGACATGAGGTGGGCGTCGAGCGTGATCATGCCCCACTTGCCGCCGGTCTGGATCTCCGAGGTGATCCGGAAGGTCTTGTTGTCGCGGATCAGGGCCTGGATGGCGGGGGTGGTGATCATGACCTCGAAGGCGGCCACGCGGCCGGGCTTGTCGGCCCGCACCAGCAGGAGCTGGGAGATGACGGCCACGAGCCCCGAGGCGAGCTGGGTGCGCACCTGGGCCTGCTGGTCGGTCGGGAAGGCGTCCACGATGCGGTCCACGGTGCGGGCAGCGCCGGTCGTGTGCAGGGTGGCGAAGACCAGGTGACCGGTTTCCGCGGCGGAGATGGCAGCCTGCATGGTCTCCAGGTCGCGCATTTCGCCCACGAGAATGACGTCCGGGTCCTGGCGCAGGCCACGGATCAGGGCCTCCTTGAAGCTGGGCACGTCCACGCCCACCTCGCGCTGGGTGACCAGCGACTTCTGGTGCTTGTGGAAATATTCGATCGGGTCCTCGACCGTGATGATGTGGCAGTCCCGCTCCTGGTTGATGATGTTGATCATGCTGGCCAGGGTGGTCGTCTTGCCCGAGCCCGTGGGGCCGGTCACCAGGATCATGCCGCGGGGGCGGAAGAGCAGTTCCTTGACCTGGGGGGGCAGGCCGATGTCCTCGAGCGTGAGCAGCTTGGAGGGAATCTGGCGCAGCACGATGCCGATGTTCCCCTTCTGGTGAAAGACGCTGACGCGGAAACGGGCGGCGTCGCCGAAGCCGAAGCCGAAGTCCGTGCCGCCGTTCTCCTGCACCTTCTGCTGGTCTGTCTCGGAGGTGATGGCCTTCATGAGGCGCATCGTGTCCTCGGGGGCGAGCACCGGCAGGTCCAGCGCCACCAGCCCGCCGTGGAGGCGGAACACCGGGGGGGAGCCCACGGTGATGTGGATATCCGAGACCCCCTCGTCGATGGCGGCCTGGAGCAGTTCGTTCATTTCGGTCTGGGCCATAATTACTCCGCGTCTCCCATCGTCACTTTCAGAATCTCGTCCAGCGTTGTCAGGCCCGAGAGGACCTTGCGCATCCCGTCCTCGCGGAGGGTGCGCATGCCGAGTTCGCGGGCCCGGATGCGCAGTTCGTTGGCGGGCTTCTTCTCGAAGATCATCTTCTGGATCTCGTCGTTGATCAGGAAGATCTCGAAGATGCCGGCTCGGCCGGAATACCCGGTCAGGGAGCAGTGGGCGCAGCCGTGGCCGCGGAAGAACTCGACGTCCTTGGCCTGCGCCGCCATCGGCCCGAGCAGCCGGATCTCGCTCTGGGGCGGCCGGTAGGACTCCTTGCAATGAGGGCAGATCGTGCGAACCAGGCGCTGGGCCATGATCGCGCGCAGGGCCGACGCCACCAGGAAGGGCTTGATGCCGATGTCCAGGAGACGGGTGATGGCGCTGGGCGCGTCGTTCGTATGCAGGGTGCTGAACACGAGATGGCCGGTGAGCGAGGCCTCGGTGGCGATGCGGGCCGTCTCGAGATCGCGGATTTCGCCGATCATCACGACGTTGGGGGCCTGGCGCAGGATGGAGCGCAGCGCCGCGGCGAAGCTCAGGCCGATGTCCTCGCGGACCATGACCTGGTTGACGCCGGGCATCTGGTATTCCACCGGGTCCTCGACCGTGATGATCTTGCGGTCCGGCCGGTTGATGTAGTTCAGGCAGGCGTAGAGGGTCGTCGTCTTGCCCGAGCCCGTGGGGCCCGTGACCAGCAGGATGCCGTCGGCCAGCGTGATCAGCCGCTCGAACTTCTCCTGGTCGTCGGCGAAGAACCCGAGCTTGGGCAGGCCCAGCGCCAGGTTCTGCTTGTCCAGGATACGCATGACGATGCTTTCGCCGTGGACCGAGGGGACCGTGCTGACGCGGAGGTCGAGCTCCCGGCCCCGGACGTTCACCTGGATGCGGCCGTCCTGCGGCGTGCGCTTCTCGGCGATCTTCATGTTGGCCATGATCTTGACGCGGCTCAGGATGGCGGCCTGCAGGCGCTTGGGCGGGCTGTCCACCTCGTGGAGCACGCCGTCGATCCGGTAGCGGACGCGGAAGCGCTTCTCCATGGGCTCGAGGTGGATGTCCGAGGCGCGGTTGCGGTGCGCCTCGAAAATGATCAGGCTCACCAGCTTGATGATCGGGACGTCGGAGTCCGACACGTCGGTGGCGTCGACGATGGCGCCCTGCTGGCCCTGCGTCACCACGTCCACGGCCGTGGAGTCGATCTGGGTGTAGAGCGCCTCCATCGAGGACTCGGCGGTGTAGTACCGCTCCAGGGCGACCTGGATCTCCTCGGGCAGGGCGACGACGCCCTCGACGTTGCACTTCAGGATGTAGCGGAGCTTGTCGAGCGTCTCGACGTCCAGCGGGTCCCCGATCGCCACGGTCAGCGTGTTGTCGTTCTTGTGCACCGGGATGACCTTGAACTGCCGGGCCGTGTCCACGGTCATCGAGGAGGTGACCTCGGCCGGGATCGCCATGCCCGTCAGGGTGATCATCTCCATGCCGAACCGGGCGGCCACGGCGCCCAGGGCGTCGCGCTTGGAAAGGTCGCGCCGGTCGATGAGCACGTCGAGGGGGCTGGACCGGCCGTCGGAGGCGTTCTCGCGCGCGTCTTCGATCTGCTCGCGGGTGACGAGACCTTCCTCTTCAAGGATCTCGAGTACGAATTCGTCGTTGGATGTCACGTCACGCTCCCTGCCGGCGCCCCATCCGTCGGGCCGCCCAGCCGCTGCACCAGTTTCTCGCCGGCCATCTGCGGGTTGGCCTTACCCCGGCTCAGGCGCATGACCTGGCCGATCAAAAACTTCAGGGCGGCGGCCTTGCCGCGCCGGTAGTCCTCGACGGACTTCGCGTTCTCCGCGATCACCTGGTCGACCAGCGCGTTGATGGCGCCGTCGTCGCTCACCTGCCCCCACCCGTTCGCGGCCACGACGGCCGCGGGATCGCCGCCCTGCTCGAACAGGATGGCGAACACCGCCTTGGCGGTATTGGAGTTGATGGCCCCGCCGGCGGCCAGGGCGGCCAGGTCGCGCAGCGCCGCGGGGGTGACCCGGACCTGCCCGATCTCCATCTCCCGCTCGGTCAGCAGGCGCAGCATCTCGGTCATGACCCAGTTCGAAATCAGCTTCGGATGGCTCGACCCGGCGGCCGCCGCCTCGAAATAGTCGGCCACCGCCTTCTGCGCGGCCAGCACGCCGGCGTCGTACTCGGGCAGGCCGTACTGCTCGACGAAGCGGCGGCGCTTCTGCCGCGGCAGCTCGGGCAGCGCGGCGCGCCACGCGTCGATCGTGGCGGCCGGGAGGACCACCGGCATCAGGTCCGGCTCGGGAAAATAGCGGTAGTCGTGCGCCTGCTCCTTGGACCGCATCGGACAGGTCGCGCCGCTCTCGGCGTCCCAGCGGCGCGTCTCCTGCACGATCCGCTCGCCCGTCCGCACGGCCTCCGTCTGGCGCTCCAGCTCGTAAAGCAGGGCCTGGTGCACGCCCTTGAAGGTGTTGAGGTTCTTAATCTCGACCTTTGTTCCCAATTCCGCCTGACCCTCGGGCCGCACGCTGGAGTTCACGTCGCAGCGCAGGTTCCCCTCCTCGAGGTTGCAGTCGCTCACGCCCAGGTACAGCAGCATCTGCTTGAGCGCCAGCAGGAAGGCGAAGGCCTCGTCGGCCGACTCCATGTCGGGCTCGGTCACGATCTCCATCAGGGGCACGCCCGCGCGGTTGCAGTCCACGCCGCTGCGGCGGCCGTGGTGGATGCACTTGCCCACGTCCTCCTCGAGGTGGATGCGGGTCAGACGCACCGTCTTGAAGCGGCCGCCGACGTCGATGTCCACCCCGCCGTCCAGGCACAGGGGCCGGTCGTACTGGGAGATCTGGTAATTCTTGGGCATGTCCGGGTAGAAGTAGTTCTTCCGGTCGAACTTGCTGTACGGGTTGATCGTGCAGCCCAGCATCAGGCCGGTCATGGCGGTCAGCCGGACGGCCTCGCCGTTCATCACGGGCAGGGTCCCGGGATAGCCGAGGCAGACGGGGCAGACCTGGGAGTTGGGCGGGGCGCCGGGCCCCGTGGGGCAGGCGCAGAACATCTTGGAGCGTGTCTTGAGCTGGACGTGGACCTCGAGCCCGACGGTGAAGAGGAGCTTCATGCGACCCCCTTGCCCGGCCGCCGCTGGTGCCAGTCCGTGGCCGCCTGGAAGGCCCCGCCCGCGCGGAACAGGGCGGACTCTCCGAAGGCGGGCCCCAGGACCTGGAGCCCCACCGGCAGGCCGTCCGGGGTGAAGCCGCACGGGATCGAGAGCCCGCAGATGCCGGCCAGGCTGGCGGGCACGGTGAAAATGTCGCCCAGGTACATCTGGAGCGGATCGGCGGTCTTCTCCCCCAGCCGGTAGGCGGCCGTGGGCGCCACGGGGGCGAGCAGCGCGTCGCACGACTTGAACGCCTCCTCGAAATCGCGCCGGATCAGGGTGCGCACCTGCTGGGCCTTGACATAGTACGCATCGTGGTAGCCGCTGCTCAGGACGTAGGTGCCCAGGATGATCCGCCGCTTCACCTCGGGCCCGAACCCCTGCGCCCGCGTCTGGCCGTACATGTCCAGCACGTCCTCGGCCCCGGCGGCCCGATTGCCATACCGGACGCCATCGAAGCGGGCCAGGTTGGCCGACGCCTCGGCCGTGGCGATGATGTAATAGGTCGGGATGGCCACGGCCGTGTGGGGCAGCGACACCTCGCGCACCTCGGCCCCCAGCGCGCGGAACTGCGAGATGGCCTCCTGGATGGCGCGCTCCACCGCCGGCTCCAGGCCGTTCACGAAATATTCCTTCGGCAGGCCCAGCCGCATGCCCTTGACGCCCGCGGCGCAGGCGGCGGCGTAATCCCCCACCGGCGCGTCGACCGAGCTGGAATCCCGGGGGTCGGCGCCCGCCATGAGGCCGAGCAGCAGCGCGGCGTCCGCCACGTCCTTGGCCAGCGGGCCGACCTGGTCGAGCGAGGAGGCGTAGGCGGTCAGGCCGTAGCGGGAAACGCGGCCGTAGGAGGGCTTGAGACCGGTGCAGCCGCAGAAGGAGGCGGGCTGGCGGACCGAGCCGCCCGTGTCGGACCCCAGCGCGCAGAGCGCCAGGTCGGCCGCCACGACCGCGGCCGAGCCGCCGCTGGAGCCGCCGGGAACGCGGGCCGTGTCCCAGGGGTTGCGCGTGGGGCCGTAGGCCGAGTTCTCGTTGCTCGAGCCCATGCCGAACTCGTCCATGTTCGTCCGGCCCAGGAAAATAGCACCCTCGGCGCGGAGGCGGGCGATGGCGGTGGCGTCGTACGGGGCCACATAGCCTTCCAGTATTTTGGAGCCGCAGCCGCACGACTGGCCGGCGACGTTGAGGATGTCCTTCACCGCCACGGGAACGCCCAGCAGGCGGCCCCGGCGGCCGGCGGCGCGCTCGGCGTCGGCCCGGCGGGCGTCCGCCAAGGCCGCCTCGGCATCCACCCGGAGATAGCCCCGGATGACACCGTCGCGGGCGTCGCGGGCGTCCAGCACGGCGCGGACCAGATCCTCGGAACGGCAGGCGCCCTGTTCGAGCTTCTCGGCAGCCTGCCGGACCGTCAACGTGTTCAGCAATCCCATAGCACCCCGGCTTACTCCACGATCCTCGGCACCAGAAATTGATTGTCGGCGTGCTGGGGCGCGTTGGCCAGGATCCGCTCCATGGCCAGCCCCCCGACCGGGACGTCCTCCCGGAACACGTTCTGAACGCGGATGGCGTGGGCGGTGGGTTCAACCCCGGCCACGTCGACCCCGCGGATGGCTTGGACATAGTCCAGTATCTGACCCAGTTGCGACTGGAATGCGGCAATCTCCTCCGCCGACAAATTCAACCGCGCAAGACGGGCCACATACGTGACATCAATCGTATCGGATGCCATTAAAACTGATCCTCTCTCTCCTATCTGAGTATCGGGTTGAAGAGACGGAAAGTCAACCTTCTACTTGACCATAAAGTGTATCAGCGAGATGAGCAGAACGAGGGCGATGATGGCCATGACAATGGCCTTGTTTCGCATCCGGCGGCGCTCCTGGCGCAACTGGGGGGTGTTGCTCCCCAGACTGAGATAGGCGGCGAAGCGCTCCCGCTCCTCCGACTCCAGGGCGGGCCCCCCGTCCGGCAGCCCGCCGGCTCGGGGCTGAGAAACGGGCTCCCCGTCGCGCGGCGCGGCGGACCGGGGTGGCGGACGGCGCGGCTCCGCCCACTCCTCGGGCTCGCTCTTCTGAAGATCGCGCTCGAGGACCTTGCGCTGCTTCTGAAGCTGCGCCAGTTCCTTTTCCAATTGGCCCAGGCGGGCCTTCCGCTCCTTGAATCGCTCGTTCACGGGTTCCCCGTCAGCTCCTGGACACCATAACGGCCGTGATCACGACGCCCAGCACCAGCAGGAACGCCATCAGCGGCAGGAAGAAGGCGAAACCGGTCCGGACCCAGTACGGGAAATCGCGCACCTCGGCCGGAGGCGCCCCCGCCGCCATGGAAACGGCCATCTCGCCGCCCGAGCCGCCCGTCTCGGCCGCCTCGAGGCGGGCCATCGCCTTGCCGTATTCCTTCTTCGCGTCGTCGATTACCACCAGGGCGCGGTTCACCTCCTCGCGGATCCGCGGCTCGTCCCACTGGCTATCCTGGATGGCCTTGACCTCCTGCTGGAGCGTCTGGAAGCGGTGCTTCGTCCCCGCATACAGCTCCGTGAGCCGGATGGCCTGCATCTCGTGCTTCTCGAGCATCACCAGGGTCTGGTCCAGCTTCTCCAGGATGTCCCGCCGGCTCTGCTCGAAGCGGTCCACCTGGCGGGTCTCCTCGTCCAGCATGCGGCGCTCGCGGTCCACTTCCTCGGTGCGCCGGCGCAACGCCTCCAGCACCTTGGCGGACTCGGCCTGCTGCGCCACGCGCTGCTCGCGGTATTTGGCCATGCGGGTCAGGTTCAGGTCCGAAATGGTCCGGGCCGCCGTGTCGTCGGAGGAGGCCCCGGTGTCGGGAGCCGCCGGAGGCGGGGCCGACCGCGCCGAGCGGGCCTCTACCAGATCCTGGTCAAAGAAATCCTTCGCCATGTTGTCGCTCCTTCTTCCTTCTCTTGCCCGTCAGGGCGGAATCACCAGCACCTGGCCCGCCTGGAGCGTGTTCCGGCTCTTCAGCTTACCGCGGTTGGCTTCGTAAATCCGGTCGGCCTTCATTCCGTCCCCGTACATGAGCTGCGCAATCCGGGACAGGCTGTCCCCGGGCATCACGGTGTAGGCGCGCGGCCCCGGGGGCGGCGCGGCGATCGCCGGGCCCTGCGGCGCGACAACCGGGCCGGCCGTCGGCGCGGGCGGAACGTAGCCCGGGGCGGCCGGGTTGACCACGGGCAGCCCCGCGATGCCAAGGGCGCGCTTGAGCGCGTCGTTTTCCGTCCTCAGGAGGGCCACCTGGTGCTCCAGCTGGCCGATGCGCGACTTGGCCACCTTGCCGCTCAGCATGGCCGTCAGCCGCCGGACATTCTGCCCGATCAGCTCCCGCTTTTCAGTCTCCGGCCGCAGTTCCAGATAACGCATGAAATGGTAAATGGACTTCACCGGCTTCTCTTCCGCGTCCATCAGCACCGTTCCCAGGTCCAGATGCGCGCGGGCCATGTCGGGATTCGCCAGCAGGATCTGGTCGTACAAGACCTCGGCGCGCGCCGCATCGCCCGACTCGGCGACCGCCCAGGCGGACTGAACGGCCGGATCCTGGCGCTCCTTTTCATCCCGCTCGGCGAGTCCGGGGCGCCGGCAGCCAATGGCAGCCGCCAATCCCGTCAGCAACGCCATGATGACCAGGCGCTGAAATACAACCATGCTTGCGTCCCCCATAAACGGCGTCCAATCCCAAACATTAACACGAACAAGCTAAATGTACAAGCAGAAGAAGGGTTGGAGAAAAAGCGTTATGGGGATTAAGATTAGGATTAAGATTAAGATTATGATTATGATTAGGATTATGATATTTAAATAATGCGAAGTGCTTCTGCGGCGACTTCGTCCGGCGTGACCGCCTCCATGCAGGCAGCGGACCCGGCGCGCAGGCAGCGGCGGCTCAGGCAGGGGCGGCAATCGAACCCGGAAGCGCAGAACATGCGGACAGCCGAGCCGAAAAGACCCGTCCTGCGCTCATCGGTCGGCCCGTAGACCGCCAGCACGGGGACGCCCACCGCGGCCGCCATGTGAAGCGGCCCGGAATCGTTGCCCAGCACCAGATCCATGGCCTTGAGCGCGCCGCCCATCTCGGGCAGGGAGATCCGCCCGGCCAGGTTGACCGCAGGACCCGAAAGCTGCGCGGCCATGCCCTCACACAGATACCGGTCAAGGGGGCCGCCCATGAAATAGACGGAGGCGCCCCGCTCCGCCTGAAGCCGCCTCAGAACTGCGACAAAATGCTCGGCCGGCCAGTTCTTGGTCGGCCAGCGGGACAGCGGGAGAACGGCCACGCGCGGGGCGGGCTCGGTGGGCGTGAACTCCGGGAAGCGGAGGGCCGCTGGAGCAGGTTCGGCCGGCGCGCCCAGGACATCGGCCATCTCGAGGCATTCCTCGGCCGCGTGCCGGTCCTTGTTCCGGGTTCCGGCGACCCGCGAGTAAAACAGCGCGGCCCCCTCGCGGTGGAATGAGGGGCCGACCCGCTCGCGTGCCCGGGCCAGCCGCCCGATCACGGCGCTCTTGAGAAGGCCCTGGAAGTCCACGCACAGATCGTAGCTCTCCCGGCGGAGCGCCCCGAGAAAGGCGGGGAAACGGCGGAGCGTGCCGCGCCGGGGAAAGGCGATTACCCGGTCCGCCACGCCGAAGCACCCCACCAGCTGGGCGTATTCCGCCTGGGTGACCCAGTCGAGCCGGACCCCGGGTATGGCGCGGAGGCGCCGGACCGCGGGCAGGGCGTGAAAGAGGTCGCCCAGCGAGCTGAGCTTGATCACCAGCACGCGCGGCCCGGTCGTAACCCCTGGAGCGGCGTTCATCATCCGGAAATGGTAGCAGGCCAGGCCGGGCGAATCAACCGCCGTCTCAATACAGGATGACGACGGCGGCGGTGGCGGACGGGGATTTGGACGCCGCGGCCGTGTTGCCGTAGGCGCCCAGGTTGACCCGCTTGCCGTTGGGGAGCGGCTCCTGCGACCAGCCCGAGGCGGGATCGCCCGCGTCGATCAGCGGGCTGAAGTCGCTCCCCTTCACCCACGTCACGCCCTGGAAATACCCGTCGGCCGGATAGCCGCGCGACTGGAGGTGGTAGTAGATGCGGTCGACGAACAGGGGGTCCCCCGTCAGGCACTCCTGGAATCCGGCGTTCATGCCGTCGCCGATGAAGCTGTAGGAGACGTTGACGGCCTGCCCGACTTCGTTGGTCGTGAAACCGGCCAGGTCGTTCGTGTTGCCCGTCACGATGCTGTTGACGACGGTCACCGGCCCGGCCCCCGCCTGCAGGATGGAGGAATTTCCCGCAACGCCGGCCGGCCCGTAGTTGTCCGCCACCGTGCAATTGGAAACGACGGCGGCCGAGTCGAGCAGCAGGCCATGGCCTCCGACCCCGTGAGTGAGGAAGGGCACGTAATTGGTGGCGACCAGGCAGTTCTGGAACAGGTGCGTTCCGCCCAGCGTGGCGGCGCCCGCCCCGCCCGCGCCCTGGTAGCCCTTGCCGGTGCAGGTGTTCTGCTTCATCACGCACCGGACGGCCGCCCAGGACCCGCCCTCGAACATCAGGCCGCCGCCCTGGGCATAGCCGTTGTAATTGTCGACGGAGTCGTGCACCAGGTTGCTGACCATGAAACTATCCTCGATCCGCCCGCTGGACAGGTAAGTGTAGAGTCCGCCGCCCTTCATGTACTCGTCCGCGCCGCCGACCGTCGAATTGCCTGTGAGCCGGCAGCCGTCAATCCGGGTGCCGGCCGTCCTGAAGACCGCCAGGCCGGCCCCAACCTGTCCCGAATAGGGAGCCAGATAGCCGCCGTGCACCGTGAGCCCGCTGATGCGGACCGCCGGGGCTTCGGCGACGAGCATGACCCGCTTGAAGGCGCCCGTGGCGGTCAGCACCGTCACTTCGGCCCCCGCGCCCAGCAGCTGCACGCCGGCCTTGTCGACCAGCAGCGGGAAGGTCTCCGTCCCGCGGTCGTACTGCCCCGCCGCGATATGGATGCGGGCGCCGATGTCCGCGAGGGCCAGGGCGCGCGTTACCGAGGCCACGGCTTCGGCGGCGTTGGTGCCGCTGTTCGCGTCGTCGCCGGCCGCGCGGTCGACATACAGATTGTGGGCCGGGGTGATGCCGGCCGCCGCGTGCCAGCCAAGGTCGACCGTATCCTCGTCGGCCTGGCCGCCGGCCTGCGTGGTCCGCCCGTCAAGCCCGGCCGCGGCCGCCGTCCGGCTGCCGGCGCCGAGGCAAGGGCTCGCCCCGCCCAGGTAATATCCGTACTCGAACAGGGGGTCGGCGTTGAAGCAGCCGTTCGTGCCGGCGTTGTCGCCGTTGCCGACGCAGCTGGTCCCCAGGTAGGCGGGCTCGCCGACGAGGTCGTCGCCGTTGCGCCAGAGGATGCTGTCGGCGATCACGGCGAAGTTCGCCCCGCGAAGGCCTTCGAAGACGTTGCCGGAAACGGTGCTGTTTTCGAGCTGGAACGCCGTGCCGTCGAGGAAGAACGCGCCGCCCTGGCTGTAGGTCGTATTTTCCGCCGCGCCCCACGGCCAGTTCTGGATCGCGAGGCCGTTGATGAAGCGGTGCTGGCCGCCGAAGAAGGCGGCGCCGGCGCCGCGGGCAAGCCCGAGCACGCCGGACGACCGGGTCTTGTTGTAGTACAGGATCGTGTGGCGGATCTCCCACTGCCCGTTGGTGACGAACAGGCCGCCGCCCAGCGCGCTTCCGCCGGCGCCGTTATGCGAGGCTGTGTTGCGCTCGAAGCGGCAGCTCTCGATCAGGCCGTAGCTGTTCGAGGCGAAGAGGCCGCCGCCCGCCGTGTACGGGGCTGCCGCGTTGATCGCCACGTTGCTGACGATCATGCAGCCGCGCAGCGCGACGTTGGAGCAGTTGGCCAGATACAGGCCGGCCCCGCTGTCGGCCACCGTCCCTCTCACGACCGTCAGTCCGTCCAGGACGGCGTTGGTGACATCCTGCAGGCGCAGGATGCGAATGGCGTTGGCGGACTTGTGGGTCAGGATGCTGGGCCAGCGGGCCGGATCGCGCTCGCCCGGCCAGCCCGTCCCTTCATACCCGCCGCCGATGGCCAGGTCGGAAAGCGTCACCTGGAGCGTCAGCGCCTGCTCCAGGGGTTCGGCGGCGCCGCCCTTGACGTACAGGATCGACGGCTTTCCGGGCAGGCAGGCGTCCAGCGCGGCCTGGAGGTTGCTGAACGCGTTGGCCCAGCCCTGGCCGGTCCCCTGCCCCGCGGCGGCCGCCGCGACGTAGAAGACGTTGGTGGCGCCGAAGGCGACCGGCGGCGACGCCCACGACTCGCCAGCCGAGTTGACCGCCCGGCAGGTGTAGTAGTAGCTGCCGCCCGAGGCCGGGGAGACAACGGCCTGGAAGGCGCCCGCGTGCGGCCCGAGCGACTCCGCGCGCTCCCACAGGCTCGTGTCGTTGCCGGCTGGCCGGGAGCCCCAGCACACCTGCACCTCGGGCGCTTCGCCGCCGGTGCTGACCACGTCGCCCTTCAGGGTCACCAGGGGGCCGGCCTCATTCTCCACGCCCGTGTTCGCCACGACGGGGGCCGAAAGAACCGTGTCGAATGACAGCGACGGGGCCGCAACCGCGGAGGCGCCGCCGCCGGCGTTGACGGCGACGAGGGTGAAGTAGTAGGTCGCATTGCCCGCCAGCCCGGTGACGGAGAGGGACGTCTCTCCCGGCTCGTCAACCGTCCCGACACGGGTCATGTGTTCCCAATTCTGGGTGACTGCGCCGCCGTCCGCCTCGCCCCAGCCGAAGAACAGCTCCGTCCCGCCGGACCCGATGGCCGTGACGGTCCCGTTCAGCACGGCGGAGGAGGGCGTGACGGCCGTGGCCGCGCGGTTTTCAACGGCAAGCGGAGCGGACTTGGACGCCACCTCCGTGCCGCCGTAGGCCCCGATATTGATCCGGCCTCCGTTGGGATACGGCTCCAGGGCGTATGCGTGCGCAGGGTTGCCCGCGTCGATGCCGGGGCTGTTTTCCGCCGCCGTGGTCCAGCTCCCGCCGGAGAAGGCGCCGCCGGTGTAATGGCCCACCGTGGACTGAAGGTGGTAGAACTGGGTCTCGGCGAACTTGGGGTCGAGCGAGAAGCATCCGTTCACGCCGTCGCTGTCCCCGTCCTTCGTCAGGGTATCGTACAGCTGCACCACCCCGACGACGTTCTCCCAGATGTCATTGCCGTTGTTCCACAGGAGGCAGTTCTGCAGCACCACCGTGCCGCCGGCCCGGTAGACGCCGGCCTGCTTATGGTCGGCGATCGTGCAGTTGCGCAGCGTGGCGTAGCCGCCGGCCACGTACACCGCGTAATTGGCGTTCCCGGAAATGGTGTTGGTATACTGGCCGTTCAGGGAGAGGAGACAGTTTTCCAGCAGGGCGGAGCCGCTGATGTAGACGCCCTCACCCTGTGTGAGCGCGTCGCCGGTGGGCTTGATCACGTCGTTGTCGCGGAACACCGTGCGCCGGATGGCGCCGATGCCGTGGACCATGACGCCGCCGCCGAGGTCAAGCTCGTTGGCGCGGTCGCCCGAGACCCGGTTGCCGATGATCTCGCAATCGGTGATCGTCAGCTCGTTGTTCAGGCCGCCGATGCCGCCGCCGTTGGCGTTCTGGCGGTTGCTGGTGTCAACCGCGACGCACCGGTTCGAGATGACGGCGCAATTCACGAAGCTGACGCGACTGGTCATGACGGCCACGCCGCCGCCGTAACAGGCATAGCCGTTCGCGTTGGGATTGAACGTGGCATTGCGCATGATCGTGCAGGTGTCGAGCACCACATCGCGGCAGTTCTGGATGAAGACGGCGCCGCCGCTGGAATCGGGATGACCGGGAATACCCGCCAGCTGCGTGCGGGCGTACCCGTTCGTCAGGGTGATCCCTTCAAAGCGCACGTTGTCGATGTTCATGATCCGGATCAGGCGGTTCGTGCCCGCGCTCCGGGTGATGATGGTCTCCCACACGGACGGATCCCGGCTGCCGGGCGAGCCGGCGCCCTCGTAGCCGCCGCGCACCGTCACGGAGCCGTTGGTCAGTTCCAGCTGGTTGGTGCCGGCGCTGGAGGAGCAGATGTCGAACCGGTCGCCCTTCAGCAGGACGGCATCCCCCGGGCGCGCCGCATCGAACGCCGCCTGGATGTTCGTGAACGCCGTGGCCCAGCCCAGGCCGTCCGACCCGTCGCCGGACAAGGCCACGTACAGCCCCCTCGGCTGGGTGAAGCGCTCGGCGGGCGCGCCCCAGGCCTCGCCCGTCTCGTTGGTGGCGTAAAACCGGTAGTACCAGGCCCGGCCCAGCGCCAGGCCTGTCACGCTATTGGAAACGGACTCGCCCGCCCCGCGCCCGGCGCCCAGCGCGGCGGCATAGGTCCACGCGCCGGTGGACGCCGTGCCGCAGTCGTTCGTGGCCCAGCAGACGGTCACGTCGGGGTTGCTCCCGCCGCCAGCGGACAGGACGATGCCGTTAAGCACGGCGCGGTCCTCGGCCACGCCGCCCGGGGGCAGGTTGCCGATCGCCAGGGGCTCGCCGGCCGGCGGGTTCCCGCCGGCGGACTGGACCTCGCCGTAGGCGGTGAAGGCGGCGTTCTGGTTGAGCGTTTGATAGGCGGCCAGGATCCAGTCCGACGAGCGCGCCCGGGCCGCGATGCGGAACTCGTCGAGCTGGCCCTCGTAGTTGCCGGTGCCGAGGGCGTTATAGACGCAGCCGATCCGGATCTCGCCGCCGATGTTCGGGAACGAGGCCGCCAGCGTGTTGGTGGCCACCAGCAGGCCGTCGGCGTAAAAGGAAGCCAGGTTGGCCGCCCGGTCCGCCACCCAGACCAGGGGATGCCACCGGCCATCGTTCAGGGCCGCTCCCCCGCCCTGCCGCCAGGTGGCGTTCTGGAGGGAAATCTGGCCGACGGCGGCCTGGTTGAAGCCCAGGGAGAGCCGCCCCGTCTGGATGTCGAGGATGTACTTGGTCGCCACCAGGTCAGCGCTGCGCGCCAGGCACTCGAAGGTGTAGCTCTGCTCTGTTGATGTCAGGCCGGTCAGGCTGATCGCGTTCGCGCCCATCAGGTCGGCGCCCTGGCCGATCACCCCCGCCGACACGCGCCCCAGGATGTTGCTGCCGTGGAAGCCGCGCGGCCCTGAATCGGGAACACGGTCGCCGTCCAGCTCGTTCAGGTGGTAGACGCCGAGGAAGCTGGCGCTCCACACCTCGCCGTTGGTCCGGGCAGCGGGGGCGTTCGTCAGCGCCGGGTCGCCCCAGACCGCCCAGATGTGGGTGTTCGTGCCCGCGATGGCCGGCACCTTGACCCACAGGAACGACTCGCCTCCGCGGTTCCAGGTGTCGATCTCCGCCGGCAGCTCTTGCGCGAAATCGGCGTCCAGGAAGCGCAGGTCGGCGCCGTCGGGCGAGGCGAGGCCGCCGTAGCTGAAGCCGCCCGCCCCTTCGGCGAGGCGGACGAGGGCGGGGAAATCGCGCAGCGTGTCAGCGCCCGTATAGCCCGGGAAGCCGATCTTCATGCGGAAGGCGAAGGCCGCGTCGTCGTCCGTGATCGTGGCGGTCACGCGCTCCTGGCGGACCCGGACGCCGGGGGGAACCGCCACCTGGAGGTGGAACGTCTCCGAGGGCCACTCCCGGACGACGTCCCCATTGACGGGGATTCGAATGAAGGCCGTCGAACCGTACTCCACCGTGACAGCCCCGTTGGAGGCGGCGTAGTCGAGGTTGGAGACGGCGGTTCCGTCGACCGTCTGGAAGGCAACCTCGGTCTCGTCGGCGTTCACGCCCGTGTAGGTGACCGTGAAGACGGCCTCCGCCGTCCCCGCATCGCCCTCGGTCACCGTCGCCCCGGAAACCGCGATCTCCCGCTCGAGGTATTGCAGCCCCGTCAGGGCGACCAGGTGGTTGGTCGGGTCGTAGACAACGCGGACCTGGGAGGCGTCCCACCGGGCGGGGTCGAGAAGGCTGGCGTCCAGCACCCAGGCGGTATTGCTGGCCAGGTTCCCGGTGAAGGTCATCAGCGGCAGGACGTCGCCGGCATGGGCCGTTCCGCCCCCGTCGCGCAGCCGGAGGGTCCAGCCGGCGTCGAAGGTCAGCCCGCCCTCGACCGCCAGGAGGTCGGACACCTGGTTGGGTCCGACTTCCCAGTCGTAGACCGAGCCTTTCCGGAACGTCACCAGGCCGGTGGCCGCCAGCGTTCCCACGCCGCCGTCGCCGGGGCTCACGATGCCGCCCGCGTTGGCCGTGATGCCGGCCACGCGCCCGGTGCCCGAAAGGACCGGCCAGAAGGTCCCGGGCGCCGCGGCCGCCAC
This sequence comes from Kiritimatiellia bacterium, assembly GCA_044346855.1. Taxonomy (GTDB): domain Bacteria; phylum Verrucomicrobiota; class Kiritimatiellia; order CAIKKV01; family CAIKKV01; genus CAIKKV01. Next base: position 8,238 of record JBIIYJ010000039.1, on the reverse strand, counting down.
CACGGTCAGGGAGGTCACGGAGCCGTTGACCCGGGTTTCGGCCCCGTACAGCTGGAGGCCGCCCGCCAGCGTGTTGGTGCCCGTCAATTCCAGGAGGCCGTTCCCGTAAATGAGCAGCTGGCGGCCGGTCGCGTCGCCGTTGGCGATCGCGCCGGACAGGCGGGCCTTGTCCTGGGCCGAGTCGGGGTTGTCAAAGACCCAGAGGGCTCGGTTCGCCTGGAGCTGGATGTCGTTCCGGACGTCGACGACGTTGTCCGCGCTGCGGGAGCCCAGGTGAAGGACGCCGCCGTTGAACCCGTTCGTCAGGCCGCTCCAGACGATGGGCGAGCCGTTCTGGAGGGACACCTCCAGGGGCCCTCCCTTGGCCGCGAAGCCGCCGTGGGCGCCGGCGTTCCAGAACAGGCCGTTGGGCGCGACTCCGAGCGGCCGGTTCAACAGGCCCTCCGTTTCGAGCACGCAGGGGTAGAGGGCGGAGGCCTGGGCGAACGTAAGCCAGGTCGCGGCCGGCAGGCCCGCGCCGGACTGGGCCCGGATCACCCCGCCCATGTTGGTGATGCCGCCCGTGAAGAGGTTGGTGCCCGTCAGCCACAGCACGCCGTCGCCCTGTTTGATGAGCGCGCAGTTCGAGCTGATGCCGTTTTCGATGACGCCGGACAGCTTGCCGGCGTCGGCGCTGGAATTCGTGTTGTCGAACACGTAGACCGTGCGATGGCCGTTCAGGGAGAGAGGGTTGCGGAGGTCCGCAACCTGGTCGGCCGTCCAACTGCCGAAGAACAGGGGCTGGCTGTTGAAGCCGATGAACCGGTTGGTCCAGACCAGGGTGGCCCCGCCCTCGAGCGTCACGGAGAGCGGGTCGCCCTGCGCGGCAAACCCGCCGTAGCCTTCCCAGTAAACCTCGCCGGCCAGCGGGCCGATATTCCGGGCGAACGAGCCCGAGGACTCGAGAATGCCGCACGGCCGGGTGAGCACGGCGCCGCTGAACCAGAGGTATGCCGCGTCGGGAAGCCCGGCGGAGGGCTGGGCGCGCGCCACGCCGTCGTCGATCACCAGTTTTCCGCCAAAGGTATTTGTCCCGGTGAGCCAGAGCAGCCCTTCCCCCTCCTTGCGGAGCACCCGGTTGGTGGTATCCATGCTGATCGTGCCGCTCAGGCGGGCCATATCCGTGTTGGTCCGCCAGTTGTCGAAGACGCGCACCGTGCGGTCCGCGTCCACCTTGATCGGATTCGCCAGGGTTACGACCGATTCCGCGCTGGTTGAATTGAGGTACAGCTGCTTGTTGTTGAAACCGTCGGCGGCATTGGACCACGACAGCATGGCCCCGCCTTCCAGGCTGACCTCGAAGGGGCCGCCCCAGGCCGCGAACCCGCCGTGGTTGTCCCAGTAGACTTCGCGGGAGCCCGTTCCGATCGGCCGGCTCAGCGCGCCGTTGCCCTCCAGCACCGCCTGCTGCCCGATCGTGTCGCCGGAGAACTCCAGGCAGCCGCTGCCGGGCGCGTCGGGAAGACCGATTCCGGGAACGGCGCGCAGCACGCCGCGCTCGATCTGCGTCTTGCCGGTGTAGCTGTTCGTCCCCGCCAGCCACACCAGCGAATCGCGCAGCCGCCCTTCGCCGATGATCACCTGGGCGTCGCCGGCAATGGCGTTGCCGATGAAAATGTCCTCCAGCGACAGCTTGAGGGAAGCCGTGAGGGTTCCGACAATCTGCAACTGGGGCCCCCACACCTGGAGCGAGGCGACAGCCAGCGGGCCGGCCGAGACGAGGGGATAGTTGTTGGTGGCCACGACCAGGGCCTGGGACAGATCCGCCTCTTCGGCGTCGGCGTTGAAGCCGCGCCCGTTCAGGATCAGGGGTCCCTTGACCGCCAGGGTGGCGGAGGCGTCGGTCCGGTCCAGGATGCCGCCCAGGGTGAAATCGAGCCCGCCGACCGAGGCCGCCTCGGCGGCGTGGAGGGTTCCCGCATCGAACACCATGAGGGCCTTTTCGGCCGTGTTGCCGCGGATCGTCACCTCGGCTTCGTCGCCCAGCACCACGGTTCCCTGCAGGGTCGCGCCGGAGGCGGCGTCCACTCCGGCCTTCACCACCATGACGGCCGCGCTGACCGCCCCGCCCACGTCGAGGTCGGCGTTCACGTCCACCCGCCCGGCGGTCACCGCCGCGCCGGCCGGAACCTGCTGGGCGGCGGAAACGGTCCAGGTCCCCAGGGAGAGGGCGGCGCCGCTCAGGAACTCGCCGGCGCCCTGTGAATCGAGGGCCAGGGCGGAGACCGCGCCCGAGACGCGCAGCGTGGCGGGCGGTCGCACCGTGAGCGCCTCCACGTTGGTCAGCACCCCCTGCACATCCAGGAGGCCGCCCCAGGCGTCCACGTAATAGCTGCCGAGCAGGCCCGCGCCACCGATCCGCACCGTGCCGTTGCTCAGGCTCAGCGTGTGGGCGGCCCGGGCGCCGGAGACGGCCAGTTCGGCCCCGGCCGAATCCATGACGGCCCGGGTGGTCTGCCCGGGCGACGCGAGGGGCCCGGTCCAGTTGGAATCGGACCAGTCGCCCGAGCCGCCGTTCCAGGTCAGCGTCTCCGCGGCGGTCCTGGGCTGCACGGTGAGGCCGGTGAGGTAGACGCGTTTTCCGACAGTATCATGAAGCAGGGTGGCCCCGTTGGTATCCCAGCGCGAGAGGTTGCGGATCGCGCTGCCGTCGAGCCGCCAGGTGTTGGTCGGGAAGGCGGTGCAGGTGCGGCCATAGGTCATGAGGGTGAGTTGGTCCGAGGCCGAGCAGCCCCCGCCGCCGGCATCCTTGAGCGCCACCACGAAACTCGCCCCGACCGTCAGGTTGCTGCTGGCCTCGACCCGGTCGGCCGCGGCGCCGGGCCCGATATCCAGCTCGAACCGGCTCGACGCGGCAAAGCTCAGGGAACCGGTGATGCTCAGCGTGCCGACGCCGTCCACGCCGGGGGCCAGGGCGCCGGTGATGGTGACGCCCGAGGCCGTGTTAGTGCAGACGACCAGGCCGGTGCCGGCCAGGGTGGCGGGAGCGGCGACGGTCAGCGTGTTGTTGCTGATGATCGAGCCCGTGACCCGCAGCGTGCCGCTGTTGACGATCGTATTGCCGCGGTAGCTGTTGTTGAGGGCGGCCAGTTCCACGAGGCCGTCGCCGGCCAGCGTCAGGTTGAATACGGGGCTGTTCCCCCGCACCTGGCCGGCGAGGCGGACGAAATCGGTGGTTCGGAACGGGTTGTCGACCGTGTAAAGCGTGCGGGCCGCGCCCAGTTCGAGGTGGTTGGTGAGGACCACCATGTTGTCGGCCGTGCGGGAACCGAACGTCAGGTTCTGGGCGTTGAAGCCGGTTGCGGCATCGCCCCAGTTCAGCACGTTGCCGCCTTCGAGGTTGAGCACCAGCGGGGCGCCGTACGCGGCGAAACCGCCGCCGTAGGCGGCCCAATACACTTCCCCGGGGCCGGTGCCGATGTTCCAGTTGAACGTGCCGCTGGACTCGAGGACGCAGGCATAGAGGGCGGCGCTGGAGGCTGACAGGATCAGGCGGCCGTTGGTCGGCAGGCCGGCTCCCGGAACGGCGCGCACCGCGCCATAGACGATGGTGAGGCCGCCGGTGAAGGTGTTGGCGCCGGAGAGGACCAGCGTGCCGTCGCCGTATTTCAGCAGGCTCCCGCTGGCGGCCCCGTTGCTGAGGGCGCCGGAAAACAGGGTCAGGTCGAGGTCCGTGTTCGTGTTGTCGTACACATAGACGCTCCGGGCGGCGGCCAGTGCGAGGCCGTTCTGCAGGTCCACGGTGCGGTCGGAGGTGAACGAGCCGAAGGTCAGCAACTTGGCGTTGAACCCGTTGGCGGCGTCGGCCCAGGGAAGCGGGGCGCCGCCCTCGAGGCTGACGGCCAGGTCGCCCGCGTGCGCGGCGAAGCCGCCGTACCCGTTCCAGTAAACCTCGCCCGGCGCCGCCCCGATGTTCCGATTAAAGGAACCGCGGCTTTCGATCACGCCGGACGGCCGGGAGTTGCCCGCGGCGCCGTTCAGGTAGAGCTGCGAAGCGGCCGACAGCCCCGAGCCGTCCGCGCCGCGCAGCACGCCGTCGTTGACGGTTGTGCGGCCCGAGTAGTCGTTGGTCTGCCCCGCCGGAACCAGCCAGGTGGTGCCGGGGTTGTTCTTGGCGAACTCGTTGGTCCCGCCGAGTTTGATGGTCACCGTCTCGACAAGGAGCGCATTGGGCGCGGAGGTGACCACGTCCGCCAGACCCGCCGAGGCGGCGGCCAGGACGACGGCGAAAGAAGCCCGGAGGCGGTTTCGAACCCGATGAGGCACGGCAGGCATCATGGCGAACTCCTTGACTCGGGATAAGTCAGAAAAGAAAAAAGCCCTCGCTACTTTTTAAAAGGTAGCGAGTGCCAGAGAAAGGATCAAACTATTTTTTACGCTTATTATTTTACAAAAGGCGACATGGCGCGGAGCTTGCGGACGATGCCCGGGAGCTGCTGGAGGACGAAGTCGATATCCTCGCCCGAGGTGAAGCGGCTGAGGCTGAACCGGATGGAGCCATGGACGGCGGTGAAGGGAATGCCCATGGCGCGGAGCACATGCGACGGCTCGAGAGAGCCGGACGAGCAGGCCGAGCCCGAGGAGGCGGCCACGCCCAGGTCGCTCAGATGGTAGAGGATGGACTCGCCTTCGATGTATTCGAAGCTGATGTTGGTCGTGTTGGGCATGCGGTTCGCCTGGTCGCCGTTGACCCGGCTGTCCGGGCAGGTGGCCAGGAGTCCCTGTTCCAGCCGGTCGCGCAGCGCGGCCATGCGGACCGTCTCATTGGCCATCTGGAGCCGGGCCAGTTCGCAGGCCTTTCCGAGGGCCACGATGCCGGGCACGTTTTCGGTGCCGGAGCGCCGGTTGTGCTCCTGGTGGCCGCCCATCATCAGGGCTTTCAGCCGCGTGCCCCGGCGGACGTACAGCGCGCCGACGCCCTTGGGCGCGTGGAGCTTATGTCCGGAAAGCGACAGCAGGTCAACGGGAACGGCCTTCAGGTCGATGGGCACCTTGCCCACGGCCTGCACGGCATCCGTGTGGAAAACCCCGCCGGCGGCCTTGACGAGCGCCGCGGCCTTGGCGATGGGGAACAGCACGCCGGTTTCGTTGTTGGCCCACATGAGGGAAACCACGGCAGGGCCGCGGTCCAGCTCCGCAACCAGCTCGTCCAGATTCAGGCGGCCGAGCGCGTCGACACCGACCTCGGACAGGGCGTAGCCCGCGTCGCGCAGCAGCCGGCAGGGCTCCAGCACGGCGGGATGCTCCACGCGGCTCGTGATCACGAGAGGCCGGGCCGGGGCGGCGTCCACGGCCCCGCGAACGGCGGTGTTGTCGCTCTCCGTGCCGCCGCTGGTGAAGACGATCTCGGCGGCATCAGCCCCCAGCAGCGCGGCCACCTGCTCCCGCGCCTGCTCAACGTGCTTGCGAACCCCGCCGCCGAACGTGTGCATGCTGGACGGGTTGCCCCACTGATCCTTCAGGAACGGGAGCATGGCGTCCAGGACTTCCGGATCCGGCCGGGTGGTGGCGTTGTTGTCGAGGTAGATGGTCTTCAAGGCTGACCCTCCCGCACGACGAGGTCGGGCGAGACGAATTCCTTCAGCGGCTGCTCCACCACATCGCGCAGCGTGACGCGCGACATCTGGCAGTTGGCGCACATGCCGCGCAGGGCCACGTAAACGACGTTGCCGTCCACGTCCAGCAGTTCCACGTCGCCGCCGTCCTTCTTCAGCTTCGGCCGGATCTCCCGGTCCAGGGTGTCCTGGATCAGCTTGATCTTCTGGAGCATGGTGAGGCGGGGCGGCTTGGCGGCGGGGGTTTCCGCGGGCTGGGCCTGGCGGATCTCGTCGAGGATGTTGGCGATGTCGATCTTGCACTTCCCGCAGCCGCCGCCGGCCTTGGTGTAGTTGGTGACCTCGTCGACGGTCGAGAGCCGGTTCTCCTTGATGACCCGGCGCACCTCCTCCTCGGTCACCCCGAAGCAGGTGCAGAGCACCTTGGCCTGGAGGATGCGCTTGACATGGCCGCCGGTGCGGTGGTTCTCAATGGCCGCCTCGAGGGCCTCGCGCCCCATCACGGAGCAGTGCATCTTCTGTTCGGGCAGGCCGCCCAGGAACTCCGCGATGTCCTGGTTCGTGACCTTGGAGGCCTCCTCCAGCGTCATGCCCTTGATCATTTCTGTCAGGGCCGAGGAGGAAGCGATGGCGCTCGCGCAGCCGAACGTCTGGAACTTGGCGTCCACGATCCGGCCGTCGGGTCCGAGCTTGAAGGTCAGCTTGAGGGCGTCGCCGCAGGCCAGCGAGCCGACTTCGCCCACGCCGTCCGCCGCGGGGATGGTTCCCACGTTGCGGGGATTTCTAAAATGCTCCAGCACCTTGTCCGTGTAATCCCACATGGCAACCTCCCCGGCGGCGGCGCCGCGATTTATCCGCCCGTCCGCTTGCCAAGCTCGGACAGGATCGTATTGACGGTCTTGTATTCGGGGTCGCTTTCGGCAAAGCCCTTGAGGGCCTTTTCGTACAGCGCCTTCGCCTGGGCGTAAGCCTTGGCGGATTCCTCCGTCCGGCCGGCCTGGGCGTAGATGTCCCCTATCCGCCGATGATTATACCCTAGAATCATCTCTTTTGTCACCCGCTCATCCGTGATGGGGTCGCGGTGGTTCTGGTCCTCCTGCGCCTCGATCGAGGCCATGAAGGCGCGGAACTTCGCCACGGCGTCGTCGGTCCGCCCCTCCTTGAGGTCGAGGTGGGCCTTGACCTTGTTGATCATGGTGTCGTGCCAGTCCTTTTCATGCCCGGGCACGCCGGCCTCCAGGACCTTCACGAGGCCGGCGTAATCCTCGAGCCGGAAGCCGGCGTCGAGTTGCACGCCCGCCAGCAGCGCCAGGTCGCCCTCGTCGGAGGCCCGCGCCTTGACCCGGCCGGCGAAGGCCATCAGCCGCGCGGCGGCGGCATTGGGAACCGAGGGCTGGAGCACCATCTGGGAAAGCGTGCTCACGCCGTCGATCAACTGCCGGTCGGGCATCTTCAGGCTGTCTAGCTTCTCGAGCCGGTCCACGCCCATGCCGAGGTCGCCCGCGTCCCGGGCGCGGACGATCCACCAGCGCGCCGCGCGGGAGAGCGAGGCGGGCTTGTCCGTGAAAACGGCCAGGGCCTTCTCGGCCAGGGCGTCGGAGGCGTCCGGCTTGCCGGCGGCCAGCGCGCTGCGGGCGATCTTGTCCAGCAGTCCGGCCGCGGCGCCGTCGTCGAAGGCGGCCGCGCGCTCGAACAGCAGGTCGCGGGCCCCGTCGAAGTCGCCCTTGGCCACCGCAAGCTCGATGCGGCCGCTCGCGGCCAGCGCGGCCATGCCGGCCCGGCCGGCGCCCTTGGCCTCGAGCAGGCTGATGGCTGAGAGGACCGTCTCGTGCCGGCCGTCGGCCAGGGCCGTCTGGATGATCCGGCTGACCATCCCGGAGGCGAGGTCGTCGGAAAGCGCCCAGCCCCGGGTTTCGGCCAGCGCCAGCGCCTGATCGTAATCCCCCAGCGCCAGCAGGGCGGAGAGGCGGTTCTGGAGAACGGGAACGCGCATCGCCTCCGGCAGTCCGGCCTGCTCGAGCCGGTCGCACCAGGCCAGCACGTTGGAGTGGCCCTGAGGCTGCTGGGAGAGGTATTCCTCGATCATGCCCAGGGTCTGGGCGGCCAGCGGATTCTCCGCGGGCGCGGCCACGGCCTTGAGGTAGCGCGCCTGCACGTCCTCGACCCGGCCCTGGTTCAGCAGAAGGGAAAGCTCCAGCATGAAGAGGCGGCCCTGGTCGGGCGCCTCCACCTCGCCAAGCCCTTTTTCAAGCAGGGCCACGGCGCCGTCGACATTGCCGGTCTCGGACATCATGATGGCTTCCTGCGAATACCGCTCGACCGCCGGAACGGGCTCTTCCGAGGCCGCCGCTGCCGGCTCGGTTTTGGATTTCCCGCAACCCGCCGCCGCGAGGGCGACCAACGCCAGACTCAGCCATGCTTTCCCCTTGCTTCGCATATCCGACTCCTTTGTTTGAGATGTATCCCGGCCATGCCGGAAGGCGTTTTACGTGCTCCGGATTATCGGCAAATGTCCCGGTTTAGGCAAGTGAAAGTTCTGACGACCCGGAAGGCGCTTACTGCGTCCCGCGCTTGAACGCCGCGTCGGCGACGCGGGTGATGGCGATGCGGTAGGCGGCTTCGCGGAGGCTGCAGCTGTTGCGCC
>JBIIYJ010000038.1:0-26416 GCA_044346855.1 Kiritimatiellia bacterium | reverse complement strand
CACGGCGCCGTAATCGGGATTCATCTCCAGTTCGCAGGCGACATAGACGTAACGGGCGCCCACAATCAAGTCCACCCACCCGCGCTTCCCTTCCAGCACGCGATAGGCCAGGGCCAGATCCAGCGTTCCGTTTTCAACCGTCGTATCGATCGTATTGAAAAAGGGCCCCGGCGTCTCCAAGTCGTCGGAAAGCTTCATGTATACCCCGTCCGCCAGCAGGCTCCACCGGTTCCGGCGGGCCTCCACGCTAAGCATGCCGCCCAGGTCCAGCGTCTCCAGAACGCGGGAAAGCGGAACGTCGAAGTCCGTGCGAATATCCCTCACGCCCACCTCGCCGCTGATGTCGACGGCCCAGGCATAGGGCGTGACTTTGACCTCCCACGGCTCGCCGTCCCCCCGCGCCGGGGCGCAAGCGAGACACGCGGCGAAAACCAGGGCCAGCGGCTGAAGCCGGCGCCGGTTCTTCCGCATCGGCGCCTGCGCCTTTGGCTGGGTCAGGATGGCCTCGGTCATGTCGACAACTCCTTGATCTGGATAACGACCTTGATATCGCCTGGGCTTCTCGTCAGGGCCTGCACGCCGTTTTCCAGCGTTTCATAGCGGGTGATCAGCCTGCCCAGCCATTGCCGGTCAGCGCGGGTCAGCGCTTCCGCCGCCCGGTACCAGTGCCGCTTGTTCGCATTCACGCTGCCGACAATCACATTGTTCTTCAGGACGGCCGCTGCCGCCGCATCGCCCACGGCGCGACTGACCACCCCGCCCGCGCCGACGCCCGTCAGGCAGACGACCCCGCCTGCGCCCACCTGATGAATCGAGTCCGCTATGACCGACCCGACGCCCGTGCATTCGACGATGACATCGGGCTCGAACCCGACATCCACGACCCTCCCGGTGTGATAGGTCGCGCCGAGGGCGCGCACCAGATCCGGCTTCAGCCCCTCCTCGACGCGATCGAGAACGTGCACCTCGGTTCCCTTCAAACTGGCGCCGAAAGCCGCGAGCAGCCCGATCGGACCCGCTCCGGTCACCAGCACGGTCTTGGGCTCCCAAAAAGAGCGTTGCCCCACCGCCATCACCTGCTCCAACGCTTTGGTTATCACGGTCATGGGCTCAAGCAGCACGCCGAGAACACCCAGGGAAGGGTCCACCTTCACCGCATATTCAGGCTCGATGCGCCAGCGTTCCGACATGAAGCCATCGATTTCCTTGATCCCCCGCTCGGTGTACCGGCCGTTGCGGCACATGTCGTACTCGCCCACTGCGCAATTGGGACATGGAACGGGATCGGGACGCCGGACAATCCCCGCCACCATATCGCCCTTCTTGAATGACTGGCTGTGCCCCGGGTCAATAATCCGGCCCAGGGATTCATGGCCCAGCACCAGACGGGTCCGGCCCGGAGGCGCCCAGCCATATTTACCTTCCGCGATTTCGACATCCGTTCCGCAGACTGCCGCGGCGATCGCCTCGACCAGCATCGACCCATCGCGAATATCCGGCTCAGGAATTTCCTCTATCCGGACGCTTCCAGGCTTTTTGGGTTCGACGGTAAGTGCTTTCATGTTGCCTTTTCCTTTTCAATTTGAAGAGTTTTCGTTTTAACGGCAGCTAACTCGATGTCAAATACATGATACGCCCAGGGCTGCATATCCAGGTAAAGTCCGCGCACAAGCAATTCGTTCCCGTCCCGGTCATAGCAGGCGGAGCTGAGTGAGTCCTTGAGCCGGACCGATCGATTTTCCATTTCTGAAAAAGGGAGGTTCAAATAACACTGGCTTGAATGAGGCGCGAAATTCACGACAACCAGAATCCGTTCGCCCCTGGATCCCCGCCAGGAATGGGAAACGAAGGCATTCCACGAGCCGTTCCCGTCCCAGGCCGGGCGGCACTCATGCCGCTGCCAGTCCCCGCTTTTCATGATGGGCTTCCGGAGAAAGGCGAACAGGCTTTCATAGAACGCCTCGGTCTCCCTCTCCCGGGATTCTTCCGGCGCCCGGATAAGATGCGGGGAAATCCGTTTCTGCCGCCCCTCGATCTGCCCTTGGTGGAAGAAACGCAGGCCGGGGATGGAATACGTGATCACCGCAGCGGCCCGGTGAACACCCCGCTCGAACGTGGAGGACGCGCGGGGTTCATCATGATTCTCCAGAAACCGCGCGAGCTTATTCTGATAATCAGGCGCCGCACGAAGGTGTTCGCGAACGGGCCGGGCATGTCCCTCGCGCAGGCGGTCATATAGGCGCTTGTCGTAGGTGTAGTCGAACCCCTGCTGCTGCAGGGTGTATTCCAACTGCCAGTAGACTTCGGCCATAAAACAGAAGTCCGGCATGCGGTCGCGCACACGGAGAATCGCGGCAGGCCAGAAGGGCGACGCCCGGGAGCCCCATGTTCGTTCAAAGACGTCGGGAAGAATCAGCATCGCCATATCGCAGCGCACGCCGTCGCACTGGCCGGCGATTTTCTCGAGTTCCCGCATCATCGCTTCCTGGGCGGCAGGATTGCTGTAATCGAGTTGCAGGGTGTCCGGCCACCCGGGGAAGTTGGGATCCCGTCCGAGCGCCAGGATCAAATCGCCCGCATCCCGATCGACCCGGATGTAGTTATGCGGCTCCCGTTTAACCAGTGCCTCCGTCCCGGCCACGAAATAATCCGGATGCTCGGTCACCCAGGGGTGGTCAAGCCCCATGTGGTTCGGAACGAAATCGAGCATCAACCGGAGCCCGTGCTTCCGCATCCGCTTGCGCAGCCGGGCCAGAGCCGCGTCGCCTCCCAGAGCGGGATGAACCTCATACCCGGTAATGGCGAAACCGGAGCCTCCGATGTCCGCGTCGGTCAAGTCCGGCAACGTTTCCTGGAACTCCTGGCGCCACTGGCCGTTCTCCTGAGACACCCTCCGGCCGGATGTCCCCGTGCGCCATACGCTCAGAAGCCAGATCCAGTCCATGCCCCTCTCGGCCAGTCGAACCAACTCGGCCTCCGGAAAATCGTCCAGTGTGGCAGGCCGGCCCAATGCCCTGGAAAGCTCCGTCAGGTAGACCCGCGTGTTGATTTGATATAGCAGCGGATATGGAACAGGCGTCATCTCGTTACCGCCTGCGCAGGGGCTCCACCAGCCGATTCGTCTTTCCTCTGCTCGAGGAATTGGTGCGCGTCGGTGGTCGCAAACACGTGCATGATCCGGGCGATCGCCCCGGTCCATCCGGTCTGGTGGCTTGCGCCGATCCCAGCGCCGGTGTCCCCGTGGAAATACTCGTAAAACAAGGGGTACTCGTTCCACTGGGGATCGTCCTGGAATTTTCGCACAGCCCCGTGCACGGGCCTGTTCCCCTGTTTATCTTTCAGGAAAACCGCGCTCAGTCGGCGCCCGATCTCCTCCGCCACCTCGTAGAGGTTCATCTGCCGGCCGGAACCCGTCGGGCATTCGACGGTGAATGATTTCCCGTAATAGAGGTAGTACTGGAGCAGCGCCCGTATAATCAGCATGTTGACCGGCATCCAGATAGGCCCGCGCCAGTTCGAGTTGCCGCCGAACATGCCGCTGTCACCTTCCCCCGGGACATAATTCACCCGATACTCCTGCTCCCCGGCACGGTAGATGTACGGGTGAGCCTGGTGGACTCGGGAGAGGGCCCGAATCCCGAAGAGGCTCAGGAATTCCTGCTCATCCAGCATGACCCTCAGCACCCGTCGGAGATTGGCTTCATTCAGAATCGAGCACAGGAGCCGATTCTGGCAACCGGAGGTCAACGGGTCGTGAATGAACGTCATCAGTTCCGGGCGACCCTTTAAATATTCGCGCACCAACGTGCCGACTTCCGGATATTTTCCCGATATCTTCCCTTCGAAAATGGTGACTGCGCAAAGCGGAAGGAGCCCCACCATGGAGCGCACCTTCAGCCGCTCAGATCGGCCGTCCGGCGAGCGAAGCACATCGTAAAAGAAGCCGTCCTCCTCGTCCCACATCCCGCCTTCCTCGCTCGGGCGAATCATCCCCGACGCAATCAGGAGAAAGTGCTCGAGGAATTTCATCGTCAGATTAAGGTAGGCCGGATTGGATACCGCCAGCTCGGCTCCAATTTCCAGCATGTTCTGGCAGAACAGGGCCATCCAGGCCGTTCCATCCGCCTGTTCCAGGAAGCCGCCAGTCGGAAGTGGGGCGGAGCGGTCGAAGACGCCGATATTGTCCAACCCCAGAAAGCCACCTTCGAACGCGTTGTTTCCAAGGCGGTCTTTCCGGTTCACCCACCAGTTGAAATTCAGCAGCAACTTGTGAAAACAGCGCTCAAGCCAGGCGAGATCCCCCTGCCCGCGATCCGCCTTCTCCGTCAGATAAGTGTAGATCGTCGACCAGGCATGGACCGGGGGGTTCACGTCGCCGAAGTTCCACTCATAAGCCGGGATCTGCCCGCTGGGGTGAATGTACCGGGACTTCAGGAAAAGCTCCAACTGCTCTTTGCCAAAGTCCTGATCAACCAGCGTCAGGGCCGTGACATGGAAGGCAAGGTCCCAGGCCGCATACCAGGGGTATTCCCATTTGTCGGGCATCGAGATCACGTCCGCATTGGCCATGTGCCCCCATCGGTCGTTACGACTGGAAGGCTGATTTGTCTTGTACGGCTGAATCCCGTGCTGCTTGAGCCATTTGCCGACGTCATAGAAAAAGAACTGCTTGGACCAGAGCATCCCGGCCAGGGCTTGCCGCATGACCCGGGCCTGGTCCGGGTCAAGCGAGGAAGGAATGACAGCCGCGTAGAACCCGTCCGCTTCGCCGATCCGCGCCTTGAAAGGAGCGTCGAACGCTTTCCCGAATTGAGCTCCAAGCGCCCTGGAGGAGGCTCCCGGCGCTTGATCGCTGAGCCGCAGGCGAATGACGCGGGACTCCCCCGCCCCCAGCGTGAGCGGGTAATGAGCCGAGACTTTTGTGCCCGTTTTATCGGGATTGACCGCGTCGCTCAGGCCGTGAACGATATAGTTGTTGACGCCGTCTTTAACGTAAGGCGAGTCATTGGGTGTTCCCGCCAGACGCTCCGTATTGGTTTCGTTTTCGGTGAAGAGTAGCGCGGCCGCCTTCTCGGCATAAAGGAAGCGATCGCCGAGCTTGTGATGCGAGGCCGCCACGATCCCGCCGGTCTTATCCTGCATCACCTGCCGCAGGACCGGCCGCGGAGCCCCCTCCCCCCACGACCAGTCATTGCGAAACCAGAGCGTGGGCAGGAGTTGCAGGGCGGCCGAATCCGGGCCCCGGTTGTGGATCGTGATCTGGATGAGAATATCCTCGGGTGACGCCTTGCCGTATTCCACGAAGACATCAAAATAGCGATCCTGGTCGAATATACCCGTGTCGAGAAGCTCATATTCCGGTTTGCCCAGTCCGCGTTCCCGGTTGGTTGCAACCAGGTCGTTATACGGGTAAGCCGCCTGGGGGTATTTATACAGGCACTTCATGTACGAGTGAGTCGGCGTCGAATCGAGATAGAAGTAATACTCCTTCACGTCCTCGCCGTGATTCCCCTCGCCGTTGCTCAGGCCGAACAGGCGCTCTTTCAGAATCGGATCGTTCCCGTTCCAGAGCGCCAGCGAGAAGCAGAGCTGCTGCCGGTCGTCGGAAATGCCGGCCAGGCCGTCTTCGCCCCAACGGTAGGCCCGCGAGCGGGACTGATCATGGGTGAAGAAATTCCAGGCATCTCCGTTTTGGCTATAATCTTCGCGAACCGTACCCCACTGGCGCTCGCTTAAATAAGGGCCCCATTTCTTCCAGGGGACCGTCTTCATGCGCGCCTCTTCGAGACGCGTTTTCTCTAAGTTCAGCGATGATTTGTTTTCCGCATGGCGTCCACTCATCGGCTTTCCTCCGGGTTATGCCACCCTCCGGAATCGTTCACCAGCCGCTCCGCCTCCAATGGCCCCCATGTCTTCGGCTCATAGTCGAAAACCGGCGAATCCGACTGGAGATAGGGATCGACGATCCTCCAGGCTTCTTCGACGTAGTCCTGGCGCGCGAAAAGCGTCGAATCCCCTTCCATGGCATCGGTCAGAACCCGTTCGTAGGCGTCCTTTTCGTCACTGATCGGAGATGGGACGCCTGCGATCTCCTTCAACCCGCCAGTCATTGTTTCATCATCCACCATCACGAGCATCCCGAAGGCCACCTGCACGTTGGGACTGATCCGGAAGCGCAGATGATTGGGCGCCGTTGCCCGTTCGGAATACACGTTTGGGGATCGGCGGAAGCGAACCAGGATCTCGGTGCAGGTCACAGGAAGATTTTTCCCCGATCGGACATAAAAAGGGACGTCGTGCCAGCGCGGAGAATGGATATCCAGACGCAGCGCCGTGAAGGTTTCAGTCTTGGACGCGGCAGCCACACCGGGCTCCGCAGTGTAGCCGCGAAATTGTCCTCGAATGACATTACCGGCTTCAAGCGGCGGAATCGCCTTGAGCACTTTCACCTTTTCGTCGCGGATCGACTCGCCATCCAGGCGGGCCGGCGGTTCCATCGCGAAATTCGCGAGCACCTGGAAGAGGTGATTCTGGATGACATCCCGGATCGTGCCCGTGGCATCATAAAAGGCGCCGCGCCCCTGGATCCCGATGTTTTCCGCCATGGTAATCTGAACACTCTCAATCGCGTAGCGATTCCAGAAAGGCTCGAGCAGTGAGTTTACGAAGCGGAAAAAGACCAGGTTGTTCACCGGTCGCTTGCCGAGATAATGATCGATGCGGTATATCGAGGACTCTTCGAACGTCCCGGACAGGATGCGGTTAAGTGCTTTTGCGGAAGATAGATCCGTCCCAAACGGCTTCTCGACAATGACCCGCGCCCCCTGAGCGCAGCCCGACGCCCCGAGTTCCGTCACAACATCCCCGAAAAGAACGGGCGGTATCGCCAGGTAATGGGCCGGGTTCCCGGCGGTCCCCAACGCCCGACGGAGAGCCTGGAACGTCTTCGGATCCTTGTAGTCGCCATCGATGTATTGCAGCAGGCTGCACAGCTTGTCGAATGCCGCGTGATCTAGCCCCCCGTGCTTCTCCACACTGTCCCGTGCCCGGGCCCGCAACTGATCAAGGGACCACCCGGCCTTGGCAACGCCAATCACGGGTACGTTGAGCCTGCCATGCCTCACCATCGCCTGTAGCGACGGAAATATTTTCTTGAATGCCAGGTCGCCCGTGGCGCCAAAGAATACCAGCGAATCCGCCTGCCCGGAGGCTTTGCCATTGGTTTCACGTGGCAACACGTTCATGACGAACGCCTGGGCTTGCCGGTTGATTGGATGAAACGCATGGGCTGTGTCCTTAATTACGGAAACAGAAATTTGACAAAAACCCGTAGACCCCAGTCGGGACCGTTGTCCGGTGCCTCCGCATAGTAGCGGTAGCCCGTCTCCAGGCTGACCGGCATCTTTCCGATTTTGAGCATCTGCCCGATGGTGACGTTGATCGGCACGGTCCACTGACTATTTTCCCAGTCATAGAGCGACTCTGAATTCAGCGACAAGGTCGTATAGGTTTTCGATGTTTTGGCCAGGAACGGCTGAAGAAACGTCGCGCTGACATCGTCCCGGTCGTCGGTCCCGGCGAACGACTCAACGTGGTTGGCCATCGCGCCGTAGGTCCAACCGTGCTTCTGCTGCAACACGATGAACGAGGGACCTGCGCCCCACTTCTCGCTCCCAAGCTCATCCTCCGTCGCCGCCGGGTACTGGATAATCGGACCCGCCCCGAGAACCCACCCCCCCACCATTTCCTTGGGCGTGAAAAAGAAGCTCTGCTGAATATCGCCCAGCCCGGAGTAGTCCTCGCCGCCCTCGACCGGCGATTCCGCGTCGATCCAGGGGATGATGGTGCGGACGATCACGTTCCAATCCTCGTTCACCGAGAACGGAATGACCGGCATGAACTTCAACTCCTGCCGCGACGCGTCCTCCGGGCCGATGCCGAAATCGATGTTGTACTGAAACGGCATGATCATCATGTCCGCAACCGGATTCTGCGCTTTTTTCGCCAGCTCCGCCGCTTGGTCCTGCTGCCCGCCTACGGCCGATTCTTGCGCCCCTGCCGAAATGGCCCAGACACCCGCCGCCACCACCATCGCTAAGATCGATCCAAACCTTCTCATAGTCTGCCCTCTTGTGTTGGCGCTGTCTGACGCCTATCTATCTCAATCCCATCGCCGTCCTCCCGACGGGAGGACGGCGTTCAATCGCCAACCTACCCGATCCGTGCCGCAGACGCCTTGGGCAGCTTGTTTCCGGTTGTCTTCGCCCACTTCTCGTTGAGCAGTTCCTTGGCCGCCTGTTCCAGGAACTCTGGCGCCGCCCACTTCTGCACATCAAAGTCGTTCTTGATGTAACCGTGGCTCAGCATGAAGTTCTTGCCGATTTCGACGGAGGCCAGGTTCAGTCGCGACAGGTTCGGCACAAGATCCACGTCCCGGATACCTTGGTAGGTGTGCTCGATGTCGCGGTAGAAGGTCTGCTGGTCGAGAATCTCCGCCGCGGCGCGCTTGTTCTCATTCGCCCAGCGACCGGCCCGGATCATGCCCTTCATGAAAGTCACGGCCAGTTCCGGATGCTTCTCAGCCATCACGTCGGTGCAGGTGATGGCCGCGGGAATGTTGGCCACCTGCAGGCGCCAGTCCGGATACCGGGAGAGATCCTCGATCGCCGCGAACTTGCCTGTCGCCTCGGAGACTTGCTGGAGCGGCTTGGTCTGCATATACATCGCATCGATGACCCCCTTCTCCAGCGCGGTCTCCAGCGGACGGAAGGCCAGGTCGTTCTTGTGGTCGCGCTTCAGCCACAGATCAATCGAGAGCTCCATAACCGGGCCCATCATCGCAGGGTCGTTGTACCAGTCGTCCGCATAGGGAAACTCAACGAGTTGGATGTCGTCCATGGTCATGCCGTTCATGCGGAGCATGAGTTCGATCCCCTGGTGCTCCTGAATGCGCCACCAGTCGTTCTTGATCCGGTTCATGCTTTTGGAAAGGCCGATCTTCTTGCCCTTCAAATCCGACATTTTGTAGATGTCGTCCTTGGCGCGCACCATCATGACACCGCCTTCGGCAGGCATCTGCGTAACCCCCAGCAGCTTGGTCCGGCGGATGTCCGCATGCACTTCAATGGGCGGGAACAGTCCGCCGAAGCGGATGAGGTTGTCAAGGTTGTGGATGTAGTGGGGATACCAGTCGTTCTCAGGGGTGGAGCGAAGGTAACGATAGTTCACGCCGATTTTCTTATACTCTTTCTTGGTCAAGCCCAGTCCCTCGTCCACATTGGACGCCGAAACAAGCGGGCAATTGGTGTAGTAAACCTCTTTCCAATCCAACTTGACCAGGTTTAATTTTGTGTTTCCGAGCGTTGTCTCTTTGATCTTTGTCTCTTTAGCCATGACTACTCCCTTTCCTGTTAGTTCCTCTCGCGCACAGCCGCAAACCGGCGCTTTTCCGCTCTTCTTCGTTTCTTTAGCCATTCTCAATTTCCCCTGTGCTTCATCTTTCGATGCCATGCTCGAAGTGGGACAGAATCAGCAACAAAGCCGTATAGCCCAGCGCGCCCAGCAGAAAGGGCCAACGTCGCCCCTCCCCCCCTTTGGGGAGCTCGGAGATTGTTGTGTTGACGATGACACCGCCAACGACGACGGCCACCAGATTCACCAGGATGAGCTTGGGAATATCCAGCATCATCCCCATTGCCCAACCCGCCACGACAGCCAACGCCAGCAAATTAGCGCCGCGCCGATCATAGACCTGCTGGTGATGGCTGCTCAGGTTGCAGGCAATCGGGAAAATGTGCATGGCCATGGCGACTGCGTAAATGCCCAAGGCCAGCGTGTCGTGAATCTTCCACACCATGATGTAGGAGATCATCCATGCATACAGCGCGAACCCCCCGATATGCACCCACGCCTTCCAGTGTGACCCGCCTTCGTGGCCGCCCGCGTGATTTTTGGATTCTTGCGGAACCGCCACCATGGTCTCGAGGCAGTAGAAGAGCAGAAACCCGGCCATGGCCCACAGGTAAACGCTATATTCCGGGAACACGCGCTGGAAACCGCCCGGGGTCTCCATCACGATGTCGCGCATTCGTCCCAGGGCGGGCATCACGTCCACGAACACGTAGGCCACCGCTATGCCGGCGGCAAAGGAAAGGAACCGCCAGTAGCTCCTGTGGCCGGGCCGGTACGCCAGCCGTCCGCCGAACAGGAAGATGGCGGCGAACAGCAGCGCGATGACGAGTGACGTGAATGTCGTCATGCCTCAGCTCCCGCAGCGGACTTGTCGGCCAATTTGGCGAATATGGGTGGCACGGCCATGAGCCCGATGATGACATGCAGCGGAACCACCAGCAGCACCATCAGGAACATCCCTTCAGGCGCGTTGGTAATGCCAAAGAACGCCACGAATGCGGCTGAAATATTCCGCGAACTCTGGCCCAGCGCCATGACACTGCGCTGACTCTGTTTTAGGCCAAAGCCGATCCAATACGGCAGCACGGCCATGACGACCATGAACAACACCCACGCGCCTGGGGCAAAACTGCCAATCGTGCTGAGCATTTGCTTGCCGTAGATCCACAGGGTGGTCCCTAAACAGAGCAGCAGCCAGACGCCGCTGGTTTTCTTGACCCACGGGAATATCTTGGTAGCCACCGTGGGTTTGTAAAACCGAATCGCAACACCGATCAGCAACGGAATCAGCACCAATATAATGAGCGGTTTGGCAAGCGGCCAGGCGCTCACCGTCAGTCCTTTGATCAGAAACGGGGCCATCAAGGGCATCAATACGACCGTGAGGATGGTTCCCAGCAGGACATAGGCGCCGTTGAAGTTCATGTCGCCGCGGGCCTTCATCGCCGCCAGCGGCAGGAAAGGAGCGATCGGGGCCAGACTGGTCAACATCAGTCCGGCAGCATGTCCCGGCGAAAGTGGCAGAACCCGACAGAGCAACCAGGCAAGGGCCGGCCCGAACACCCAACTCCATAGGATGCATGGAACCAAGAGCTTGGGGCTACGCAGCCACTTGATCGCATCCTTCAAATTGCACTCGAGGCCGCCGGCCATCAGGCCCGATACGGTGAAAACAACCACCGTGATATTGAACCACTTCATAATGTCCATACTCTATTTCCTTTCAAGTCAACCGCACACATGACTATCCAACCTTGGGCATCACCATTCGCTCAGGCGTGAGCTTCTTCGTCCACGGGCACCCCGAATTCTTCCACCCGTCCTTCGCCTGCAGGGCTTGGACCACGCCGGCGGAATCCCCGTGCGTGTCCCCTTCCATGCCGTCGATGATGTTGTAAACCTTGGTGAACCCGGCCTTGGCCAGCATGTTGGCGGCGATCGCGCTGCGGCCACCGGACCGGCACATGACCATGATCGTATCGTCGGGCTTGGCCACCTGGTTCACCCGGGCGGGGAAATCGGTGAGCGGTTTCATCGGAAACTGTTTCTTCTCGGCGTCCCACATGTAGAGCTGGGCCGCGACGGGAATCAGCCACGCCACGTCCGGATGACCGACGAAGAGATATTCCTCGGGCGTGCGAACATCGATGATCTTCACCTTGTCAGGATCGGCCTGCCACTTCGCGTAAGCGTCCTTCGCCGTCACGTACAGTCCCAAGACCGTCTGCTTGCCTTTGGGGATCGTTGCATCGTTTTCCATAATTATTCTTTACCTTCCTTAGGGCCCCTTCACGATCGTTTCGAGCGCCACCTGAAAAATCCGTTTCAGCCCGCCCCTCTTCTCCTCGCCGTGATAGGCTTGATGCCATCCTTCTTCCGACAGCCTGTCGCTGATGGCGAAGACCGAACTGACGCTGACCGCGCGAAAGGCTCCGACAGCGAACAGGGCCGCAGCCTCCATTTCCACCGTAGCAACCCCCTCGGCCCGATACAGCCGAAGCTCCTCGCAAGTTTCCCGATACGGCGCATCCGTGGTCCAACTGGTTCCCAACCGGAACGGGATGCCGCTGCGCTTCATCGCCGCGCTCATGGCCGCCGTCAGCTCCGGACAGGCGGATGCATACTTGGCGGCGGGCACATAGTGATGAGACGTGCCTTCGTCCCGAATCGCGCGTTCACAAAGCACGATGTCGCCGATGTTCAGCGACTCCTGCAACGCGCCCGCGGCGCCCAGACTCACGAACTTGTTAATACCCGATGCGATCAATTCTTCCAGCGACATCACGGCGGTTGGCGCCCCCCACCCGGCCGCCTTCATCGCCAACACCCACCGATTGGAATGCGGCAGCAAATAGGCCGCCTTGAGCCATCCGTCGCACGCCACGCGACCCGCAAACGTGCAGACCCATTGCCATAGCGCGGCATCGTAACAAATGATCGCACCGGCGGGAACGGAGAACGAGGGATGGAGCCCTGCCTTCTTCCGCTCCGCGATCACCGTTGCGGGCTCGATGATCGCCTTGCCAGCATGTTTTCCCGGTGTTTGGGGGATACTCATCGGTTATTCGGCCAAGTTCTTCAATCGCATTTCCTCCCATTCCTGGAAACTGGAAGCGACCTGGAACCACTCCTTATCAGAAACGGGCTCCAGATGAAGCGCGCCCGAGGGGCACCCCATGCCGCAGGCACCGCAACCGACGCACTTTTCCCGATGATACACCGGCTTCGCATCGGTGGCCTTATCCAAGGTGTGAGCGAAAACCTGACAACGCCTGACGCACTCGCCGCAGGCATTACACTTCTGGTAATCCTTGACGATGCGGTAGTTGGAGCGCTGCACGGTCTCTTTCAACGTGCCAAGCCGCGCGGCATTCAAAATGACGCAGCAACAGCCGCAGCAGTGACAGCCACCGACGAACTGAGGGGCCTCCGCTCCCATGGTGAATCCATAGAAACCCTCGACAATCATCGTGCCCATGGCATCCAGTTCAGCCCAGAGCTTAATCGCCTCATCGCGCGGGATCACGTTTTCCGACAGAGGAACCTTGGGGGGCATGCCGACGAAGCCACACCGTTTGATGGGCAGATCGCAACTGTGGCCATGCGCTGCCACCTGATCCTTCTTGCACACGCAATCGATCACGAGAAATCGGTCATAGCGCTGGAAGTGCGCGTTGATATCGTTGTGCGGCTCCCGCTTAAGCCACTCCGGCTTGAGCGAACCCCGGTACGGGATCACGCCCTGCGGCCCGGGTCGTGGCGCGAATATCCGTTCGCCCCCGCCTTCGATCGCGTATTGCTCGTAAAGCTTGGCAAATTTTTCGGTATCCAGGTGACTCTCCTGCAAATAGGATTCGAACCAACCGACAATAAACGGAGAGAGTCGGTATTTCTTAACCGTCTCGGCCTTGGGCTGGTGGCTGGATTTAGCTTCGACCTTTCCCAATCCTTTGACGCCGCTTTCAAGAGCCAGCGCATCCACTCGAACCATCCGCCGCGGAACCATGCTTTCGAGGAGCACCGTGACCTTTTCGGCGTCGAGGCCAACCCGTTTCGCGATCTCGGCCGCGGTCTCCGGGGTGCGGGTCAATTGACCGGCCAGCGAGGCCTCCTCGTGGGTGAACACGATCTTGATCAGCTCAATTTCAATCTTGGAGGGAGTGCGCGTATAGCCCGAGGGAAGCTTGTCCATGGCATCCGCCAGGCGCTCGTAAACATCTACTGACTTATCGTTGTTCATAACCCTCTTCCTAAGCGCCTTCACAAGGGAGTTCCGAGGTAGATGCCCAGCGACTGGGCGATTCTTATGAATTTGTTGTCTGCAGGCACGGTTCCGACTTTGCCGATTGCTTCCTTCAGAGGCACATATCGGATGTCGGGCGGCGCGAACGCCACCATCACCGCCGTTTGACCGGCTTTCAGCAACTCAACGGCTCCGGCCCCGTAGGCCATGCCCAGTTGCTGGTCAACGGCGCTGGGATTACCGCCCCTGGCCCAGGGGCCGATTGCCAGCGGATAGCATTCTGCGGCGATCAGCGATTGCAGCGTTTTCGCCGTGTGGTTTGCCACTCGCCCGGTCTGTTGACCAAGGCTGTCATCCGCCGCACCTTCAGCCGGCAAGACATCGGCTAACTTTGCCCCTTCCGCCACCACGACCATCCCGTATGGCCGACGGGGAGATATCTTGTCTTTCAGCCGAGCCGCCACGTGTTTCAGACTGCATGGAATTTCGGGGATCAGCACGGCATCGGCTCGGGCGGCAATGCCGGCTTGCAGCGCAATCCAGCCGGCCTTCTGGCCCGACACCTCCACCACCGCGATTTTCCGTGCCGACCGGGCCGCTTGATACGCCTTGTTCAGCATGTCAATGGTGACGCTCAGCGCGGTGTTGAACCCGAATGAAACCGCCGTGCAGGCAATATCGTTCTCGATGGACCGCGGAATGCACACCGTATGGAGTCCTTTGAGATGCAGCTTGTACAGGATCTCCAACCCTTGGTTGCCCACCGCGGAAATCAGGGCCTCGATGCCTTCGGCCTGAAGTCTCTTCAACAGTTCATCCGACAGGTCGACTCCAGCTTGATTCGTGGCGGGCGCATGAAAGGGATCCACCCAGGGCGCCTGGCCCAGGATTCCTCCCGTGGTCGGATCGATGTTCTCGACCCGTTCGAGGCTCAAGGGGATCAAACCCCCATCCGGATATCGATCCGGGTGCAGCAAACCCTCGAAACCGTCGCGAATACCGACCAGCTCCCATCCCAATGCGCCTCCCGCCAAAGCCGCACCCGTCAGCACGGAATTCATCCCGGGAACGAAACCCGCACCGACGTTGATGGCAATGCGTCGATGATAACCTGCGTGTCCCATTATTTTCATCATAGAGAGGATCCATTCGAGCCCGTCCGGCCAAAGGCTTCGTCGATGATGGCCTGGAGATGCGCGACCACCTCGGCGGAGGGCGTTATATAGTCATCCAGTTCATACACCACGCCCAGGCTCTCGTACTTGCCCAGGCCGAAGCGGTGGTAGGGCAGCAGTTCGTAGTCGATCACGTTCTTGTAAGGCTTGATGAACGCCAGCACCGACCGGATGTGCTCCTCGTCGGCATTCACGCCGGGAATCAGAGGCGTGCGCGCGATGAACTCGACGTTCGGGAAGGTTTCGTAAGCCTTCTTGAAGTTCGCCAGGATCCGCTCGTTGCTCGCGCCGGTCCACTTCTTGTGACGCTCCGAAATGGTCAGCTTGTGGTCGTGCAGCATCGTGTCCACGTGGGGCAGCACCTTTTCGATGTTCGCCCAGGGGACATTGCATGCCGTTTCGATCGCGGTATTGATACCGCGCTCGTGGGCGCCCTTCAGCAGGGCGGCGCTGAAGTCCGGCTGCAGCATAAGCTCGCCGCCGCTCATCGACATGCCGCCCCCGGTACTGCGGTAGAAGGAAGCGTCCTTCTCCACCTCGTCCAGCACTTCGCTGACGGTCATCTGCTTGCCGAACATTTCGAGCGCGCCGGTCGGGCAAACCGACGCCAGGGCCTGGTCGACATCCGAGGCGAGATCCCAGTTGACTTTGACCTTGTCATCGGCGCCATCGACCACATAGAAGGCGCCATCCGGGAAGGGAGCCTTCAGACAGAGGCCGCACGCCTTTTTACCGGTGCACTTCTTGGGGTCGTAGGACAATTCCGGCTTCATCCGGATACTTTCGGGATTGCCGCACCATTTGCAGCGCAGCGAGCACCCCTTGAGGAACACGTTCGTGCGGAGGCCAGGGCCATCGTGGCTGCAATAGCGCTGGATATTCAGGACTGTTCCAGTCGGTTCGGATGGATTGGTGGATTGATTTTTCATACTGCTCCCCCCATGCAGATGCCAAGAGACTGGGCAATCTTCATGAAAACGCTGTCCACAGGCACCGTTCTGACTTTGTTGATCGCCTCCGCCAGCGGTACGAATGTAATGTCGGGCGGGGCAAAAGCCACCATCACCCCATTCTTGCCGGCATGCAGGGCGCGCACCGCCCCTGCCCCATAGCCCAGTCCCAGTTGGCGGTCGATCGCCGTAGGGACGCCGCCCCGGGTCCAAGGACCCAGTACGAGCGGGAAAGTTTCCTGGGCGATCAGCAGTTGCAACTGGGTCGCCACGGCCTCGGCGGTCTGCCCTGACCGACGGATGACGTGTTCACTGTTATCGCCTGTAGCCAGCGGTGACAATGATGCCTTGAAGGAATCGACCGGCTCCTTAGTCCCCCCGGCCTTCGTATTCTGAACGAACTTCGTCCCTTCGGCCACCACCACGAGCCCGTAAGGGCGGCGGGATGTGACCTTTTCCTTCAACCTCGCGGCAACCAGGGTAAGGTCGCAGGGAATTTCCGGAATCAGCACCACATCGGCACACACGGCCATGCCGGCTTGCAGCGCCAGCCATCCTGCCTGCTCTCCCAGCACCTCCACCACGGAAATTTTCAGGGCCGACTGGGCCGCCTGGCGAGCTTTGTCGAGCATCTCGATGGTGAAGCTAAGGGCGCTGTTGAAGCCGAAGGACACCGCGGTGGCGGCAATGTCGTTCTCGATCGAACGGGGTATGCACACCGTTTTGAGCCCCTTGCGATGGAGCTTGTAGAAGATGCTCAGCCCCCGGGCCCCCACGACGGAGATCAAGGCGTCGATCTTTTCCGCCTTCAACCTCTTCAGAAGCACATCGGACATGTCCACTTCTTCAACCACGTTGTCTGAGGTGAGATTTCGGACCTGGAACGGGTCCGCCTTGGCCGCATGGCCCAGGACTCCCCCGCCGGCGGGATCCAGGTTCTCAACCAGCTCGGAGCTGAGGGGCACCAGGCCGCTGCCGCCAGGATAGCGCGCGGGATGCAGCACCCCGTCAAACCCATCTCGGATGCCGACCAGATCCCACCCCAGCTTGCCCGCCGCCAGGGCCGCGCCCATGACGACGGAGTTCATCCCCGGTACGAAGCCCGCTCCTACGTTGATCGCAATCCGACTGTGAACACCAGCATGTCCGATTTCATTACTCATCACGAGCCTCTCTCTTTGAGGAAAATCCGGTACGGCGCGGCTTTACGCCACGCCGTACCGGATCGCTTGATCCTAGCACTTACCGAAGCTCTGCAAGGTCCGTTCAATGATCTCGTTCTGAACGCCCACATGCAGCTTGGTGAAGAACGCGCTGAACCCGGCCACCCGGACCACGAGGTCCCGATATTTTTCCGGATTCTTCTGCGCATCCCTGAGGATTTCGGTGTTCATCACATTGAACTGGATGTGATAGCCGCCGTTTTCGAACAGGGTCCTGATCAGTTGCAGCACATTCTCCCGGCCCTTGCGGCTCTTGAGCTGATCGGGCGGGAGCTTCATGTTCATGTGCGTGGCACACCACTTCACGGCATCATTGCCTTTGGCGGCCGACATCACCAGCGCAGTGGGCCCATTGACATCGGTTCCCGGCATGGCCGAGAGACTTCCGTCGGTAAGCGCCACTCCGGCTTTCTTGCCATTCGGCAGGGCGCCGGTCGCCATTCCCATCGGATTGTGGACACTCTTGGTGTATTGATCCAGCGATGACTTGATGTCCTTGCTGATGTAGTTGCCACCGCCATCGACGTTGTTGAACGCCGTCAGGATGCTGTCGTTCACCCGGTAGAGGAGCCGGTTCATTTCAGGGATGTCGTTGCCGTGCTTGGGCGCTTCAAAGCACATCTTCCCGACTTTCGCGTATTCCCCCTCGAAGTTGGCCGCCAGGGCTTTCTTCAATTCGGCCATGGTGATCTTCTTGTCGTCATAGACCAATTTTTTCACCGCCATGAGGGAGTTGGCAGCATCCACGCCGGCAACCGAGATCTGAGCGACCGTGTAGTAGTTTGCCCCGCCGTTCCAGACTTCGGTGCCGGTCTCGATGCACCCGCCAGTCAAGATGGAGCGCCAGGCGACCGGCAGGAAATCAGCATTCAACATGCTGGCGATCCAGGCGCCCCGGCGGAGGGTGTCCTCGCAGAATTGAAGCTGTTTCTCGAAGGCCGCATACAGCTCTTCGAAGTCCTTGAACTTATCCGGATCACCGGTCTTTGGCCCGATCTGCTTCTTGGTGCGGGGATCGAAGCCATTGTTCATCGTCAACTCGATCACCTTGCCCAGGTTGGGTTGGCCTTCGACCGGATGACCGGTCTCGTAAGGGATGTAGCTTCCCACGCAGGCCCCGACGCAGGTGCGCCGGGCCTTCCCCAACGAGAGATGGCCGTTCCTTTCGGTGTAGCCCCAGAGATGCAGGGCACGCTTGAACATCACCTCGGCATTCAGGAACTGAGGCATGCCCACGCCGGTGTCGATGACATCGAGGCATTTTGCGAGAAGCTTGCCCGAAGTTTGCGGGGTGACGGCACAAGACAGCGGAGGCTGGGGCAACGCCAGGTATTCACAGGCATCGAGGATCACATAATCCATTTCCGCGGTCGCGTCTCCACCGTCCTCGGTATAACCCCCAAGGGTGATACTCTGTCCCAGATCGGACGAGTTCTGTTTGGCAACAGCTTCTCCATAGTAATAATCGATCTCATTCAGCTTGATCACGAGGTTCTTGAACATGAAGACGGCGTCGTCATAGGTGACGAGACCGGCGGCCTTGTCGCGCTGGAAGTAAGGTTCCATATTCTGGCCCAGGAAGGCTTCGGAGTAACCGCAGCCGACCTGCTCGATCTCCGCGCAGATGTGACAGAGGAAGTGACACTGCATGGCTTCTCTCAGATTCCGGGCCGGGTGCTCGGGAACCCACTCGCAAGTTTCGGCAATGGCGATCAACTCGGCCTTGCGGTCTGCATTCTTCTCCGTGGCCGCCATTTCCCGGGCCAACTCGGCATAACGGTGAGACAGGCGGATGATGGCCTTCATGACGATTTGACAGGCCTCGTAGAAGTAGAGCTTGGAGACGTTCGGCAACCGCATCTCAAGCGCCATCTGCCGCTCTTTGACGTCCTTGATTATGCTCGCAAGACCCTCTTTATAGATCTTGGGATAGTTCAGGTTGCCGCCGCCACCCGGCCAACTGAAGAACTCAGCGATGAGGCCGGCCTGATAGACCGGTTTCGGGTCAAACCCATACCGTTTCTCGAAGATCTCCAGCACCCGGGGCCTCATCGCGCGCTTGTCCCAATAGTTGAGCGCCCACTCGTTCGCTTTCCGGTCCTCCGGGGTCGCCGACTTCTCGACGGTCTTCTCTTCCTTCATCCAATCCACATTCCATTCCGGAAACGTGTAGATGCCGTTGACGGTACTGGCCATGCTGCCGACAAAGAGGTTGTCGTCGATATACAGTTTTTTCCGCTCCAGCAGGGTGGCGAAGAATTTTGCCCGGCGGAGGATCTGCTGATCGCCAGCGGTTTCCTCGTAAACCTCGGCCATGATCCTGACCCGCTCGAAATCGACATCCTTAGGCGTGCTCCTGAGCTGTTCTTTCAGCCGGTCGATCCGTTCGTTATCGGCTTTCACCTGTGCTGTGGACTGCTTCACTTTTGCCGTCGTCATTCTGCCTTCTCCTTTGTTGCTTCCCATGGTCCCGGATTAAGAATTCTTCATGCTTTCATTTTTCATAATCGCGTCTCAGCGTTTACGTCGTTACGAGCATCGACCGCGACAACATGCCGCCGGAGATGTTCCTGGCTTTGTACCCATTTTGTAAAAGTATCCGCGTCGCATAGTAGGCCCTCTGGGCGGAACGGCAGATGACGCGAATCTCGCGGTCTTTCGGGAGCTCGCCCAGGCGGGCGCGCAGCTCCGGCAGCGGGATATTCACCGCGCCAGGCACCGACTCCACGGCGAGTTCAGGCGGGTTGCGGACATCGAGAAGGAAGCCCGTCCCGGCGGCATCCCAGTGGCAGATCGGCATGTCGCCCCGCTGGATATCCATCGCGACCATGCCTGCGAAGTTGACCGGATCCTTGGCGCTGCCGTAGGGCGGCGCGTAGCAAAGCTCGGACTCCTCCAGGTCGGCCATGGTACAGCCCATCTGGATCGCCATCGCAAAGGAATCGATGCGCTTGGTCACCCCTTTATCACCGAGCACTTGCGCGCCCAGAAGACGCCCGTTGGATTTCCGGTACAGGACCTTGATCGCCAGCATCTTCGCGCCCGGGTAATAGCCGGCATGCGAATTGGGAAAGAGATAGATCTTCTCGTAGTCCTTGTCACCCATCCTCGCGAGAACCTTTTCACTCGCGCCGGTCGAGGCGATCGCCGCCCCGAAAACAAGGCAGATCGAGGTTCCCTGCGTGCCGCGGTAGCGGGAGTCCCGACCGGCGATCACATCGGCCGCGATCCGGCCCTGCCGGTTCGCAGGCCCGGCCAGCGCAATAACGGCCCACTCCCCCGTGACAAAATCCTTGACCTCGATCGCGTCGCCGACGGCGAAAATGTCCGGCACGTTGGTGCGCATCCGGTCGTCCACGCGCATGCCGCCGCGCTTGCCGATCTCTATCCCGGCCATCTTCGCCAGCGCGGTCTCCGGCTTCACGCCAATCGCAAGAATGACGATGTCCGCCGGATGGACCTTGCCGGATTCCGTCTGCACCTCGAGAGAACCGTTGGATGCCTGCTTGAAACCGGACACCCCGTCGCCTAACTCGACCCGCACCCCGTTCTGTTCGAGCCGCCGCTTGACCAAAAGCGCGATCTCCGGATCCAGCGGCGGCATGACCTGGTTCATCTTCTCCAGCAGAGTCACCTCCACTCCCAGATGAACCAGGTTTTCAACCATCTCCAGGCCGATGAATCCGCCCCCGATCACGACCGCACGCTTCGCCCCGACGACCGTTTGGCATCCCGTATAGGAATCCACCCCGGGCAGATCATTCCGTGAAAGCCACGCGCGGATGTCCCGGGCATCCGGCACGGTCCGGACCGAGAAGATGCCCGGCAGATCGATTCCGGGCAGGGGCGGACGGATCGGGGCCGCTCCGGGCGAGAGCACGAGCTTGTCGTATGTCTCGGTCGTAACCTTTCCGGTCTTGTGGTCCTTCACCTCCACGGTCTTCTTTTCGGCTGAAATCCCGACCACTTCACAGTTCGTTCTGACATCAATGGCAAACTGAGTGCGAAAGGTCGCTTCCGTGGCAACCAGGAGGCTTGCCTCTTTTTCGATCACGCCGCCCACATGGTAGGGAAGCCCGCAGTTCGCGTAAGACACATACGGCCCGCGTTCCACCATAAGAATGTCCGCTTTCTCATCCAACCGGCGCAGGCGGGCCGCACACGACGCGCCCCCGGCCACTCCGCCAACAATAATGACTTTCATGGTCTTCCTTTTCTCTTGTTACTGCCGGAAAATCGCCGCGATCAAGGCCAGAATGCCCAGCGCCGATATGACCCACGCGAGCACCAGCGAAATCGACACGGGCATTTTAGGAAATTGCCTTTTCAGGTTATTCCGGCACTGCCGGTGCTCGAGGCTGGCCAACAGGAGCGTGAACAGGCCCGCGCTGATCATGAACAAGCCCAGTGCGCGGGGTGTGACGAGGTGATCAACCTGATCCTTCTGGCTTTCGTGGAAATACTGGAAAAACTTGTAAATGGTGAATCCGAAACTGATCATCGACACCGCCGTCCGGATCCACGCCATCAGCGTTCGCTCGTAGGCGAGTCGAGTGGCCTCCAGGGCGGTCCATGGCACCACCGGTTCGGCGACCGCTTTTCCGATCGTCTCGCTTGTCATCTCAACACCCCCCTGTCGGACAATCGGTCCCGATTTCTTGCCTTTTCGATCACCTCAATGCCGGAAGCACTTGAGAGGGTTGCGAACCGGATCTCGGGCGGCTTGCTCGCCATCTCCAGGACGAGGAGCAGGTTGCGATACTCGTCCGAGCAAAGATGGCGGTGCATCGCTCCCTCGGCCCGCCATATTTCCTCGAGCATAAAGACGTTCTTTTCCTCAAGATCCTCAGCGATATGACAACTGAAACACCCGGCATCTTCCCGTCCAAGCTCAACCACCGATTTCAGGATTTTCAAAACCACACCACTCTTTTGGGGGGGGATTGTCATCCGAATGGTCGATTGAATCATGCGAGTTTCCTTTTCGAGCCGTCCTTAGCGGCGGCCAAGGGACTGGCCGCCCTACCCAATCAATATGGGCAGGGTAGGGCGCGCAGTCCCTTGCGCGCCGTAATAGCTAAATAGCACGATACATGCCAAGGATAACTCGGGTAACCCTGATCACCGCTAAACCGCTGCAATTTACGCTAAAAATATAACAAATACCGACATTTCGGGTCTGAAACAGGTTGCTATAAAAACAGGATCAAGCGCCAATATATGGGCAGTTGCCGTTATTTCGGCATGGTCTTGACGGACCGCTTAATGCCTAATTTCGTCATTTTCGCCTGGAGTGTCGTTCTTTTCATGCCGAGAACCTCGGCGGCGCCGCCCGGTCCGGCGATGCGCCATCCGGTCTTCTCCAGCACCGCCACGATATGCATTCGATCCATGTCCACAAGGCTGCCGGCCGTCTCGGAATCGGAAGCGGCGCTCTTGGGCATAAGAACGTCCAGTGTTTTCCCTTTGCTCACGATCATGGCGTGCTCGATCAGATTCCGCAACTCCCGGATGTTGCCCGGCCAGGCGTAGGCTTGCAGGGCTTGCATGGTCTTCTTCGGGATGCTTTCGATCTCTTTGCCCATCCGCTTTTGAAGGTCTTTGACAAAAGACCTGACCAGGAGGGGAATGTCGTCTGGACGCTCACGAAGGGGTGGAATCATGACGGAAAACACATTCAGTCGATAGAACAAGTCCCGCCTGAACCGGCCTTCTTTCACCTCTTTTGCGATATCCCGGTTGGTGGCGGCGATGATGCGGACATTGACATGCAGGGGCTTGGACGAACCCAACCGTTCAAAGGTTCCTTCCTCGAGTACCCGGAGTAATTTGACCTGAAGCTCGAGAGGCAATTCGCCGATCTCGTCAAGGAAGAGGGTTGACCCGTCCGCAATCTCAAAGCGGCCGGCCATTCGCGTCAGGGCGCCCGTATAGGCTCCCTTCTCCCTCCCAAAGAGTTCGCTTTCGATCAGCGTGGGCGGTAAAGAAGCGCAATTGACCGTCACCAGCGGCCGGTCTTTTCGGGAACTCATGCCGTGAATGGCCCGGGCCAGCAGCTCCTTTCCCGTCCCGGTTTCCCCCAGGATGAGCACGGTGGATTCGGTGGGGGCAACCTGCTCCGCCTGGGTCAGAACCTTCCTGATCGCCGCGCTTTGCCCCACGATATCCGCCTGCTCGAACCGGTCTTTGATCTCATCTTGCAGATACACGTTCTCCTGCTCGAGCCGATCCCGCAGGCGTTGCACCTCCTCCAGGGTTTGCGTCAGTTTCTCCTCCGCCTGCTTGCGTTCCGTGATGTCCCCGATTACGCCCACGGCGTGGATCGGGCGCCCCTCCGCATTGCGTTTCAGGGCGCGGGCCAGGTGATGGAACCAGAGCGTCCCGCGCGAGGGATGCAGGAAGCGGTAGTCCACGGAAAGCCGGTCCAGCCCTTCGATAAGTAATTGCCTCCGCGCCTGTTCCACGCGCGGAAGGTCGTCCGGATGAATGTGGGCCAGCCAGAACTCGCGCCCGAACGGTTCCTGGTCCGGCGGGATCCCGAACAGGTCGCGAATGCGCTTGTCCAGGAACACAACCCGCGAATCTTCGCCCGTTTCGTAGAATCCGAGGTCCGCGGCGTCGATCGCCGAAAGCACGCGGGCCTCGCTGGAGCGGAGCGCCTCTTCCGCCCACTTGCGCTCGGTGATGTCCGAGGTGATTCCCATGAATCGATCGACATTCCCCGTGGCCTGAGCACAAAGACAGCCGCGGGATTGCATCCAGCGGACCTGGCCATCCTGGCGAACGATCCGATATTCTGCCAGGATCATTTTGTATGACTTTGAGGCGCTGGCCAACACGTCACGAACAGCCTGGCGGTCCGTTTCATGCACCAGTTCGATGAAGCGGTCCACCTCCAGCCTGTCGCCGGGCGGCAGGCCGAACAACTCCATGATCTTGGCGCTCACCCAGAAGCAATGGGCATCCCACTCCAACTCCCAAAGGCCCGCGTTGGCGGCCGATGCCGCGAGAGACATTCGCATGTTGCTTTCCCACAACGCCTGGTCGAAGCGCTTTCGAACGATCGCATTGGCGAAAATCTGAGCCACCAGCTTAAGCCGGGTGATCAACAATTCCGGCCAGGTGCGAGCGACTCGCATGTCATTAAAGGAAAGCGCTCCGAAAGGCGGCTCGCTGCCAACGCGCAGCGGGATGGTCAACGTCGTCTTAATGCCCATCTGACGCCAGCTCCCCACATCGACCGCCGCTTCCGCCGGCGCTTCCTCCAAGGCAGACACGACGACAACCTCGCCCGCCATGAGTTTGCGAAAACACCAGGGAAAGTATTCGGAGGCCCGCATGCCTTTGGCTATCGGCGGTCCGTCGAGCGGGTGGTACAGATGGGTCAATTCCCATGTGTCGCGAATTTTCGCACTCCACTCCCAGAGCGAGGACATATCCAGCCCCAGCGCCTCGCAAACCCGCTGCTGGGCGGCCTCGATTTCAACATTCACCCGGTCCGCCGGCACGTTGACAAACCGCGCCGAAAGCTCGCTTACCACCATCTCAAACCTGAGCTGTTGCTCCATATCGATCCGGTCCTGCCGATGTTCCAACGCATTAACCAGGACATTCCCCAGCAACTGAAGTCGGGAAATAAAATCTTCCGGCCAGGATTGATGCCGGCTTGTGTGCTGCATCACGATGATATTCGTGAGCCGGCCGCCGACTATCAGCGGCAGGGTCAAGGTGGATTTGGCTCCAATCCCCACAAAAGACTGCTTATCCGTTACCGCCTCTTCCGGAAAATCTTCAACCCCCCGGATGACGATCCTCTTTCCCTGCAACAGCCTCCCGTAACTCCACGGAAACAAGTCGACAAGATTAATCTCTTTCGATACCGGCTCGACCCCTTCGCCATACTCGGCATGGGTGACGCTGGAAAAGGCATCGCCTTCCCGGACATTCAACAAGGCGCACCGATCCACCTGGAAGAACGTCATCGTCCTTCTTAATGCATCATGGATCACGCAGTCGATCTGATCGAACGGGGTGGCCAGGGTTCGCGCTGAAAGGTCCGCCAGCATCTCTTCAAACCGGAGACGCTGGACCAAGTCGCTCGGCTCGTTTTTCTGCTGGTTAATCGACATAGGTCTTCTTTCTCCGGCTACAACCCGGTCAATGTCTGAAACAAGTTTCTCACCAATTGATCGATCGGATATTTCAGCAGCAGAAGCGGCAACATGGGCACAAGCACGCACCCGGCAAGGCTGAGCACCAGACGCTGGCTCGCGGGGATCACCCGCATCTGCCGCACCACATTGAGGCTGTTGCCCAAGTCGGCGAGCGACTGCAAATCCCCCGTCCCTAGCTGGGAATCGCCGGTCGCCGTCTCGTCCCGGACCCACTTGCGGTCGAAGGCCTTCACGTAGCGGGAGGCCATGGCCATGTAGTCGCTCCACCCGTCAACCCGGCAGCGCCACAATTTGACCGAAAACAGGGCGAGCGGACCGATGAACCCCGCAAGCACCAGCAGCAGGATCACCGGGATCAACCGGGCCAGGGACTCGAACGCCATCACTCCCGTGGTGATGAGCTCGGCATACGAGGCGGCATAAATCGACGAAATCGCGAGCACCAGCGGTGCGAAATGCTCCTGCACGATCTCCAGGTAGCCCAAGCCGCCAGCGCCGTCCGGATGCGTCGGCACCAATTGCAGATCGAGCTTCCCCACACGCCACAGAAAATAGATCCACAGCCCCAGCCGCCAGATCCAGCGCAACAGGATAAACCGGATCAGCGGCAGGCAAAAGCCCAGGTACCAGCCATGGGACCAGGTCAGCCCCCCGGCGGCCTGATTCACGATAGCCGCCCAGTTCCCCGTCCGCCCGGACAAGTTGACTCGGGCGTCGAGCCTGGACAACGCAATGACGATCAGGAGGAACAGCAATTCCGCCTGCCAGGAATCCTTGAGCCGGCCGACCTGGCGAATCGCCGAGGCCAGCGCCGGAAACTCGGACTCCGGCACGATGCCGGACCGCACCATTTCACGAACCCATTCCGTCATTCGCGGAAATACGCAGGTTCCGCACAGGAAGGCCAGAGGAATGGCCAACAGAAGCCGGACATGAATGCCGAGCACATCCATCGAAAACACCCTGCCCCCGTAGCCCTCCAGAAAGGCCAACGCCATCAGGACCGCCCAGGCGGCCAGCCCGAGCGCCATGCCCAACGCAACGGTGTTCCCCTCCCGGACCAGCCGCAACCGGCACCCCAACCGGTGCAAAGGACCGCCGGACAGCGAAAAATCGGGCAATGGCTGGTCGACAAGTTTACCTTGCATCATTTCGCTCCGTTTCCCAATAAGCCTCAATCGCCTTGTGAAGATTGAAGAACATCCGCTCACTCCCTAGCCGTTCTCCCAAGGGTGAGCGC
>JBIIYJ010000229.1:0-8829 GCA_044346855.1 Kiritimatiellia bacterium | reverse complement strand
CCCGGTTCCAGCAGGCCGAGGAGCGAGGTGATGCCGGCCCGGGTGAAATCGGCGGGATCGCGCCGGTGCAGATCCTTGAGCGTGCCCGCCTCGGCATCGGGAAGCGCCACGACCCTGTGGCCCAGCCCGGCGAGGAAGTCCGCGGCGATCCGGTTGGCGGCCGGCCGGTCGATCACGATCCGGTGGATGCCCAGCTCGTCCATCCGGGCCTCGATTTCCGGCTCGGCGGGCGTGTGGTTGTAGATGACCACCTTGTCGAACTGGGCCAGGTAGGGGAAGAGGTCGGTGATCCGCTCATGCTGGATGGCGGATTCCTTGGCGTTCTGGATCCAGAGCAGGGCCGGCACGCCGCGGCCGACGAAATCCTCGAGCCCTTCGCGGCTTTCCGGCCGGGGCAGGGCCACGATGTCCACGGCGCTGTCGCGGCTGACCAGGGCGTTGGTCAGCTGGTGGTAGGCGTCCAGCAGATGGCTCATCAGGAAGCCGGAGTGCAGGACGCCGATCGTCGGGACATCCTTTTTGCGCAGCCGGCGGGCGTAAATGGATGGCACGTAGCCGATTTTCTTGAGAAACTCACGGACCCGCTGCTCGGTGTCCTTCTTGACCCCCCGCTCCCGCGCCAGGCCGTTGATGACGGACGAAACCGTCATGCGGCTAAGCCCCAGCTGCTCCGCAACCTGCTGCATCGTCAAACGTGTCGAAGTTGGCTTCATGTGATTGTCTTTTTCCTCGTGTCAGATCTAATATATCAGCCTCATTGTTACACTGTAAAGCGATATTTGGGTTGCCTTGCAGTTTTGCCGAGTATTATGCCAGTCTGGTATGAGCCAATTTGGAGTGCGGCGGCTTGACGCCGCTTTGGCTGGCATCGACTGGACGCGGCGACATCAGCGGCGGGGCGCAAGCCGACACGCTCCGGCAGGTCTATCGAAGCGCGCAGGCGGCCGCATCGCAAAAAGCGGCGTCAAGCCGCCGCACTCCAAATTGTCTGTCGATTATTGCAGTTTTGCCGGGGTTCTGGCATTCTAGCACGTGCTAAAAAAAATGAACCTTAACAAACCGTTGTTCGCTATTATTACTATTATGAAATACTCATACCGTCTACTGGGCGCTGGTTTTGTCATCGCCTTCGGTTTCAATGCAATAGCGGCGCCGACCACCAACATCGTGGTCACGGCCAGTCGGATAGCGCAGCCCGTGGAAGCGGTGCCGGCGTTTGTCTCGGTGGTGGATTCGAATGCGCTGGCGGAGTCGGGCGCGATGACGGTGGATCGCGCCTTCCGGAGCCTGGCAGGGGTGGACCTGCAGGGCGGCGGCTTGCCCGGGCAGATGGTGCGGCTGAACATGCGCGGGATGACGAGCGGCTACCAGTCCCAGCGCGTGCTGGTGCTGAAGGATGGCCGCCGCCTGAACGATCCCTTCCAGGGCAACGTCGAGTTCGGCCTGCTGCCCGTCTACGGGATCGACCGCATCGAGGTGGTGCGGGGTCCCGCTTCGGCGCTGTACGGCTCCAATGCGGAGGGCGGCGTCATCCAGCTGTTCTCGCGGCGCGCCACGCCCGGCGACCCCTACGGGGTCATGTCGGCCGCCTTCGGTGAGTTCGACACGCAGGAATACCGCATCGAGCAGGGCGCCGCCTCGGGCAGCCTGGATTACGGCGTGGCCCTCGGCCACCAGGAAACCGGCGGCTACCTCGACACCGAGGACGGCCGGCCCCAGGACTGGCGGGCGGAGTCCGCGGACGCCAACCTGGGCGTGAACCTGGGGGACGCGGGAGCCCTGCGCCTCTACACGGGAGCCTATGACGGAGAGGGGCGCGACGCGTCCAGCGACCGGGAGTCCCGCCGCGACTACCAGCAGGCGGAGTACCGGTGGGCCGACGCCGGGGCCGCCGAATGGGATACCGTGGCGCGCCTCTACCGCAACTCGTTCGACGAGACGTACAAGTGGTTCTTCCCCATGACCGGCCGCTACGACATGCAGACGCTGGGCGCCGAGGGCGTGGCGTCGCGCTGGGTGGGCGCGAACAACCGCGTCACCGCCGGCGGCGAATTCCGGCAGGATTCCGTGGACATCACGGACATGGGGGATAGCATCGACCGCTCCACCGACAACTCCGCCGGCTTCGTGCAGGACGTGATCGAGAGCGGGATCTGGTCGTTCACGGCCGGGCTGCGGTACGACTATGCGGCCGACTACGGCGGGTTCTGGAGTCCGCGCGCGGGCGCGCAGATGAGCCTCACGGACGAGGCGGAGGTGTTTGCCTCGATCAACCAGGCCCACATGGCGCCGTCGCTGTCGGACCGCTACGTGAATGTGATCTACCAGGGCATGGCCTTTGTCGGCAACCCGGATCTCGACCCCGAAACCGTGACCGCCTACGAGCTCGGGTTCCGGGCGCGCCCCCGCCCGTTCCTCTCCTTCCAGGTTTCCGGGTTCTACCAGGACCTGGAGGATTCGTTCGATTTCCTGATGGATCCGGACGGCGTTTTCCGCATCCAGAACGCCACCCGGAGCACGATCTGGGGCGGGGAAGGGGAGGCGCGCGTGACGCTACCCGGCGGCTTCAGCACCTTTGCCACGCTGACCTACACCGAGGGTACCTATGACGACTTCTCCACGCCGGAGGCCGAGGGCAACGACATCGCGTTCCTGGCGCCCTGGAAGTCCACCGCCGGGGTCGACTACCGCACGCCGGCCGGCTCGGTCCACGGCATTCAGGCCCGCTACTCCGACGCGCGCTACGCGGACGCGATGAACGAGGTGAAACTGGACGACGCGATCGTGGCGGACTGGTTCAGCCGTGTGGCCATGCGGCCGAACCTGATCCTGACGCTGCGCGTGCAGAACCTCTTCGACGAGGACTACATGGAACTGCCCGGCGTGGAACAGCCCGGCCGCTGGACCATGGTCGGGTTCGAAGTGCCGTTCATGTGAGCTGTCCCTAAGTGGGACGATCCGCGGCCCGATCACACGCATGCCTGCCTGGTCCTGAAGACGGCGGCGCCGGTTGAAGGCTGCCGGTTGTCATGGTGGGCCGCCTGGTTCTTTAGTGCCACGCCGTTTGCCAGACAGGGCCACGGCCTTTTCATGGGGCTACGGGTCAGGAGACCCGTGCCACGCCGTTTGCCAGACAGGGCCACGGGTCAGGAGACCCGTGCCACGCCGTTCGCCAGACAGGGACACGGGTCAGGAGACCCGTGCCACGCCGTTCGCATGACGTGCCACGCCGTTCGCCAGGCAGGGCCACGGGTCAGGAGACCCGTGCCACGCCGTTTGCCAGGCAGGGCCATGCCGTTTGCCAGACAGGGCCACGGGTCAGGAGACCCGTGCCACGCCGTTCGCATGACGTGCCACGCCGTTCGCATGAAGTGGCACGGGTCTCCTGACCCGTGGCCCCGGCGCGTTGATCCTCGTCTTCTTTCGCTTGTACACCGCCATGCCGGAGGAGTAAGATAGTGCCTTCGCAAAGGAGGGACTATGCGACGCGTACTGTTTTTTGTCGTTATGTGCCTGGCTGGTGTTTCCCGACTTCACGGCGCCGAGCTTTTCGTCGCCACCAACGGGGCGTCGGTTGCGCCCTACGGCAGCTGGGTCAACGCCGCCACCTCCATCCAGACGGCGGTGGATTACGCCGTGGCGGGCGACACCGTCACGGTCGGCGACGGCGTCTACTCGCTCTACACGGCGACCAACAAATACCTGGTGACCGTCAGCAACGACATCACGCTGAAAAGCCTTAACGGCCCCTCCGCGGCGATCATCGACTGCAAGGTCGGAACAACCTTCACCGACCGGTACACGCTGTGGCTGAAGCCGACCGCCACCAATGCCCTGGTCGCGGGCTTCACGCTGCAGGGGACATACTGGAACGGCACGAGCACCGACAACAAGCCGGTTCGGCTGGCCGCCGGCGTCATCTCCAACTGTGTCATCCGCAACAATATCGTTTCAGGGGGCGTGGGTGGCGTCGGCGTCACCGGCGGACGGCTGGTGGACTGCGTGATTCGCGACAACCTTTCGACGGAATGGCAGAACGCCTACGGCGGCGGCGTGAGCCTGTCGGGCGGCGTTGTCGAGCGCTGCCTGATTATGACCAACACCACGACCAGCCACCGCGGCGGCGCCGGGGTCTATATGACGGCCGGCACCCTCCGCAATTGCGTCATTGTCAAGAATCAGGCTTCATACTGGAGTCTGGACCGCGATCCGGTCACACAGCTCGGGAAAGGCGGCGGCCTCTTCATGTCCGGCGGCCGCGTTGAAAACTGCACCCTCGCCGGCAACTACTCCATCGACAAAGGCGCCGGCCTGTATGCGACCGGCGGGGCGGTCTCCAACACCATCGTCTACTTTAATGCCAATCCGGACCGCCAGCCGCTTGCCACCCGCGACCTGTATCTCAGCGCCACCGTGTTCAGCAACAGCTGCTCGCCGTATGCGACCGGCGGCGGCAACATCACCGGGGACCCCCAGTTTGCGAATGCGACCACCGGCAACTACACGCTCCTCCCCGGCTCACCCTGCATCGACGCCGGCAAGACCCTGGCGTTTGCCGAGGACAAGAACGTGACCGCGCGTCCCGCTGGCGCGGCCTGGGACATCGGGGCCTACGAGGCGCCTGTGTCGGCGGCCAGCCCGTTTACCTGCAATTTTTCAGCGCCCCTGACGGAGGCGATCGGCAGCCTGACAGTCGATTTCACGGCATTCGCCGCCGGGGCCGACACCACCATCACGCATTACAGGTGGCAGTTCGGCGACGGAGCCGAAAGCAACGGGCTGGCCCTGCCGACCGTCTCCCACGCCTATACGACCGGCTGGCACACGGTGACGCTGACCGTGAGCAACACCTCGGCCGAAACCGCCTCCCTGTCCAAAACCGCCTACATCAAGGTCAACCCCCTTGTCCTTTATGTGGAGAAAACCGGGTCCCACACGTTCCCTTATGACACCCCGGTCCGGGCCGCCACCAACATCCAAAGTGCCGTGCAGGCGGCCGTGACCGGCGCCACCGTGATTGTCGGCGACGGTGTCTGGGCCATGGCGGACCAGGTCAGGCTCGAGAAACCCATCCGGGTTCGCAGCGCGAACGGCCCCGCCAACTGCACCTCCTCCGTCCCGGGCATGGCCCGCTCATTTTACCTGTACCATACCAATGCCATCCTGGAAGGCCTGACCATCACCAAGCCTGCCGCGGTGGGCTACGGTCTGGACGGCGCAGGCGTCTTCATGATCCAGGGACTGGTGACCAATTGCGCGTTCAAGAACATCGTGATGGCCGGGTATGGCGGCGGCGTCTGGATGGCAGCCGGTACCGTGTCCGACTGCCTCATGGTCAGCAATAAGACAACCGAATGGCAATACGGGTATGGCGCCGGCCTCTACATCTCCAGCCAGACCCTCTTCGGCCCGGCCCTGGTTGAAAAGACCAGATTCCTGTTCAACGAAAGCCAGAGCTGGAAGGGCGGCGGGGCCGTTCACATGACCCGCGGCACCCTGCGCAACTGCCTGGTTGCGTCGAACAGCTGCACGCGCGCGGTTGCCGGCAGCCAGGGGATCGGCGGCGGAGTCTATATGTCCGGGGGCAGCATGGAAAACTGCACGGTGGTCACCAATTTCTCGGTCAGCTCCGGGGGCGGGCTCTACATGACCGGCACGGCCGCCGTCACCAACAGCATTGTCTACTTCAACACCGTCTCCGTGGCGCCGGCCGGGGAGCGCAACCTGTATAAGTCAGCCGGTTCCATCGGTTATTCCTGCATCGATCCCGCTCCCCTTGGCACGGCCAACACCGCGCTGGATCCCACATTTGAAAACGCCGCCGCCTACGATTACCATCCGAAGGCGGGTTCGCCCTGCGTGGACCAGGGGGTGAACCAGGCCTGGATGACGACGGCCCGCGACCTCGAAGGCGCCATCCGGAAGCAGAACAGCGTGGTGGACATGGGATGCTATGAATCGCCCGACCCCTGGAGCGGCCCCCTGATCAGCGGCTTTTCCGCCACGCCCTCCGCGGGTTTCCTGAGCGCGGAAGTCGTGTTCACCGCCGCGCCGGTGGGACTGGACACCAACATCGTCACCTACTGGTGGACGTTCGGCGACGGCAACACCGCGTCCGGTTCCGACAAGGCGATTGTCACCAACACCTATCCGCCCGGATACTTCGACGTGTCGCTGGTCATGGTTAACCAGGCGGGCGAGTATGCCACCAATACCAAGACCGCCTACATCAAAGTGGCCCCCCAGACGGCATACGTCTCCACCAACGGCACCCGCGTGGCCCCCTATCTGAGCATGGAAACGGCCGCCGCCTCCATCCAGGACGCGCTGGCCGTCGTGAATTGGGCGCCCGGCGGCGCCCATACGATCGTGGCCGTCACCACCGGCGTCTATATTGTCGGGGCTCAGATTACGCTGGCCACCAACTACACGATCCGGGGCATGGGCGTGGTTTCGAACGTCGTGGTGCAGGGTTCCGCGTCGCGGCTGTTTTACATCACCTCGCCCGGGGTCACCCTGTCCGGCCTCACCATCAAGGGGGGCAGCGAGCCCTCGCATCTCTCCTGGGGCGGCGGTATCAACATGACCGCCGGTCTCGTCAGCAACTGCATTGTCCGCGATTGCTCGGCCGGCGGCGCCGGCGGCGGAATCTACCTGAACGGCGGCACCGTCACCCACTGCACGTTCGCCACCAATCTCTCGGTCGAATGGCAGCACGGCAAGGGCGGCGGCGCGTTCATCCAGGCCGGCCTCGTCGAAAACTGCTTCTTCGACCGCAATCGGACCACCAGTTGGCTCGGCGGCGGCGGCGTCTACGTGGCGGGCGGGCTGGTCCGCAACTGCCTGATCGCGGGAAACACGGCGGATTGTTCCCAAAATACCGAATCCGACGGCGGCGGCGCTTACGTGGCCGGCGGGCGGATGGAGAACTGCACCCTGGCCGGGAACTGGGCCGAGGATGCGGGGGGCGGCCTGGTCAGCGCCGGGGGCGGCGTGACCAACTGCATCGCGTTCGCCAATACCGCCTCCGCCACCGGGACCGGCACAGGGAAGCAGAACATCGAGGGAAGCACGGCCCTGGTCGGCTACTCCTGCTCGCCCGATCTGACGAACGGCGTGAACGGCAACGTCGAAGCGGATCCTCAGTTCATCTCGGCCGCCGCCGGCGATTACCGGCTCGACCGTCTCTCGCCCTGCATCGAAAAAGGGACGCTGCTGAGCTGGACCGTGCCCGGGGCGCCGGACCTGGACGGCCGCCCCCGCCTGCAGGGGGTCCGGCCGGACATGGGCGCCTATGAGGCGGACGCCCCCCGCCGCGGCGTGCTGCTCCAGATCCGCTGACCGGGTTGCCGGAGCGAAACGCCTACGGGCCCGGCGGGGTGGTCATCACCACCTCGCGCAGGCGCTCCATGAAATACCGGTAGTTGGCGAAGCTGGCGGTTTTCAGCACGAAATGGTCGGGCCCCGGTATGCAGCGCCCCAGGCGGATCAGGGCCCGCGCCTTCTTCATCTCCGCGTCGATCGCGGCCTTGCCCTCATACATGCATTCCTTGCGCAG
Source organism: Kiritimatiellia bacterium (assembly GCA_044346855.1). Classification (GTDB taxonomy): domain Bacteria; phylum Verrucomicrobiota; class Kiritimatiellia; order CAIKKV01; family CAIKKV01; genus CAIKKV01. Next base: position 1,271 of record JBIIYJ010000229.1, on the reverse strand, counting down.
CCCGCCGATCACGCCCGCCTCCGGATGCCGGGCGCGCACGCGCGCGACGTCGTTGCCCGCCAGCACCTCGTACGGGTATAGCGCGGTCACCCCCGCCTCCAGCATCAGGCCGGTCAGCTCCTCGATGAGGCCGTCGGAATCGACCAGGACCACCCGGATCCCGTGCGACTTCGCGAAGTCGGCGATCCGGCGGAAGCAGGGCGTCATGAACTCGCGGAACGTGGCCGGGGAGATGAGCGAGCCGTTTTTGGAGGCCATGTCCTCCCAGCATTCGATGAGATCGAACTGCACGTCCTTCGCCTGCTTCTCCCAGACCGCGAGGGCCATGTCGGTGTAGTCGTTCATGATGGCGTGGACCAGCTCCGGGTCGTCGTAGAAGGCCAGGGCGAGGTTCTCGTCGCCCATCCGCTCGCGCGCGAAGCCGTAGACGCCCCGGTGGGTGAGCTGCAGAGGGTAGTCGCGGTTTTTGTAGGCCTGCACGCGCGCGGCCCAGTCGGCCGGGAAGCGCGAGGGGTCGTCCGGGTTGAGATGCTTTTCCTTGTAGGCTTCCCAGTCGCCCAGGCTGTGGATGGGCCAGCCGATCGTGTGGCGGTTGTAGTCGCCGGACTTGTAAACCTGGATGAGGGTGCCGTCCCCGCGCCGCTGCGTCGAGATCTCGGCCGTCTCCTCCAGCACCACGGTCGGGCCGAGGTTGGAGGGATCCATGTTCACCGGGGTGACGTTCCAGCCGCGGTAGACCCCGTCGAAGCCCAGCAGCGTGTCGATGCATTTGCCGATCCCGGGATATTCCTTTTCCCAGTGGGCGTGGGCGGCGTTGGTCCCCCCGAACACCTTGATAAACGGAACCCGGTCCACCTTCTCGCCCGTCAGCGTCCCGACAAATCTCTCGCGGGTATTCATCCCTTCCCCCTTTTCGTGTCACGTCCTGATCGATACGCTATTTCTTGTCGTAGTCGTGATCGTAATCGTCTCCTCAACGCAATTGCGCGTCGATCACCCACTCACCATTCACCACTCACCACTCACCATTCACCATTCACCATTCACCATTCACTATTCACAATCCGCTATTAGCTATCAGCTATCCGCTATTCTCCCCAACGGTCCTTCCACGATCCCATACATCCATTCCAGGTACAGCGGGACGCGTTCCTTTTTCAGGCGAGCGAGGAGAAACTGTTCCGCCTCCGCTCTCAGCTCGAGGTGGCGGGCCAGAATCGTGCGGGCCCGCGCCAGCCGGGCGCCCTCGAGCGGCGTGTCCGCCAGGACGG
>JBIIYJ010000037.1:0-26565 GCA_044346855.1 Kiritimatiellia bacterium | reverse complement strand
ATGGCGGAAGCTCGCGGCCGTCGCCCAGTTCCTCGCCGTCAAAATACAGGTCCCGTCCGTCCTCGAACGGATCGACGAACCCCGCGGAGAAAACCAGCCCCGGCAGCGCCACCGGCTTCAACAGTTGGACGCCGCACCGCAGGGCCCTCGCCGCAACGTGGACCTTCAGCAAAGGCGACTCCGCGGGCAGCTCGAAACGGCGCCGGATCTCGACACCGTCGTGAACCATCACCGACTCCACGAAGCCAGCCCCGATCCGAACTGCCTGGACCGCGAAGCGATCCGCGGGCGTGTCCGGATTCTCGCTGACCGGGCGGCCCTCGCGCGTGTAACCGCACCAGCAGCCCGCCACCAGGTCGGCCCCGCCTGCATCGCCGAGACGCAGGAGGACGCCGGTGGCCGGGTCGAACTCGGCTTTCAGCCAGCGGTTTTCCAGCAGGCTTGGCAAACTCATACTGTCTTGCGGATGGTACGGGAGATCACGCTCATCCGCGTGGCGCCTCCGGCGTCGACCCGGTACAGGTCCCGCAGGAACCCGGCCAGCCCGGAGGACGCCCCGATGCAGATGAGCTGGCCGGCTTCGAAGGCCATCGCGTTCCGCACAGAGTCCTCAACGGACTGCGCCCACGCCCGCCCCTCAATCCCCCACCCCGGGAGCATCTCCCGCCGACGCCCGATCCGGTACACCTCGAAAGGCGCGCCCCCGGCCAGGGGACGAAACAATTCGGCCACCGGAACGCCCGGCCGGATGGAGGCGGCCACCTGGTCCACCCGCTTCAGCGCCGCCGCCCAGTCCACCCGCACGGCGGCGGGAACCCGGCCCGGAAAGGCCGCACGGCCCAGGGCGGCGTGATACCCGTCCAGCCGGATCGCGCCGTCCAGCCCCCACGGGACCCCCTTTTCAATCAGCGCCGCCGCGCCCGCCCGCCACGGGCGGCCCTCGTCCGCGAACGACCCGCCCTGCTCCTCGAAAACCGACTTGAAGACCGCGTCCAGGTCGGCCGCCGGACTTCCTGACCGGGCCGCCGCGAACGCCCGCTCCAGCGCCACCTCGAGCACGCGCAGGGCCCGGAGCGAACCCTGGTATTCCAGGCAGCTGAGATGATCCGGATCCGGAACAAAGTTGAATGCCAGCGAAAAGGGCGCGCCGATGTATTTCCTGTGATACAGCTCCTTGATAACCGCGAAAAGGCCGCGCGACTTCATGAGGCGGACCTGCGCATCCCCGATCCGGACGATCTTCATGACCCCGGCGGCCAGGAGGGGTTCGTCGATTTCATCAAAGTCGGCCATGAAATCGGCCTTGCACTTCACGACCCCTTCGGCCTCTCCCACCGCCAGCGCCTGCCCTGTGTGGACGCTCGTGTTGCCGTTGTGCATGGAGCCGAGCAGCAGCACGTAGCCGTCGAGGTCCGCGACCCGGTTGAGAAGGCCGCCGACGTGCTGCGTGCCGATTTTCATGGACTCGCTCAGCGCCAGCAATTCCCCCGCCCGCGGGCCCTTGACCGCCCACGGATGCCGCGGGGGATGCCGCCCGCGGTGGACGTCCCGGCGGCGCCAGAATGTCTCGGGAATCTTGCCGATATTCCTGCGCACCGGCGTGGAAAGCGGATCATAGCCGGCCACATCCCGTTCGCCGACGTTCGTGTGAGACGGCATGATCAGCGTGCCTTCCAGGCCAAGGACGTCGAGCAGCGCGTCGATCACCGCATCCGCACCCCCGACGACGTGGCCAAACGAGCTGAGCGAGGAATGCGCGACCACGATGTCGCCTTTTTTCAATCCCGCCTGACTGAGGCCGTCGCGGATCTGCTCGCGGGTGACCGTTGATTTGTTAGCCGGATGGGGTGAAGGATTCATCATCAACTCCTCCTAGGGGTTGCCGGGTTGCTCCACAAGGACACTGCCCGGGGGGTCGGCAAAGGCCAGGTCCGCCTCCGGAACAGACTGACACACCGCGCGCAGCTCGTCAACGTGCCCGAGGGGGGCCTTAAGGGTCAGGCCGGCCTTCTCTTTCATGGCATCGTCGAGCATGCCGGAGGCATAGAGCAGCGGGCGCAGCCCCGCCAGGATGTGTTGCGGCTGCAGCGCGATGCTCCAGAGGAGCGGATCCGCGCGCTTGGGGTCGTATGCCTGGAACACATGCGTACAGGGGAAATCTTCCGGCGTCCCGCCGAAGCTGGCGAGCGCCGTCCGCGCGTAGCGCTTGTCGCCGGTATCGGCGTAGACCCGGGCCATCTGGTCGTAATTCAAGCCGCTCCATGTCCCTATTGTAACCTCCGGACCGACCAGTTCCCGCTCCAGCCGCTTGCAGTCCGCGTTGATCTGGCTGTAATACATCGTCATGCGGCTGCCGTGGTCCCCGCCGGCCCACGCGTTGCGGCCGCCGGGGACGCAGTTGTCCGCCCAGATCCGGTCCGCCGCGGTCTTGTAGAACGGGTCCTGCGTCTCCAGGTACATGCGCGCAAGACCGCCGATCGGATTGACCAGGTACCGGTTGCTCCCCGGGTGGCGGTAGCTGGCCATGCCGCGCGCCATGCGCTCGGCGGCTTCGAACGCGGGCCGATAGCCGGTGGCGTGGTAGAGTTCCAAAAAGGGATCCAGCATGGAGTGGCCGGAATCGGGCCCGCCCAGCCAGATGCATTCGTGGTGGCGCCGGCTCATGCCCGCCGGCTCGGGAAACAGCCGGCTCAGCCGGATCGTGCCCACCTCCATCAGGTGCCGGGTGTTATCCTCCGCGAAGTTGAGGTATTTGCGGTCGCCGCTGCGCAGGTAGGCCAGCCAGGGACCATGGCAGATATCCAGCTCATTGAGCAGGTTGGCGTAACGCCCGAAATGGGCCCACCGCCGCGTTTCCGGAAAGAACCAGTTGGGAATGGTGCCGACTTGCCACTCGCCGTACCAGCCGTGAAGCTTCCCGTTCAGGATGTAGCTATCGATCGCCTCGCTGACGTAGTTTTCCAGCACGGGTACTTTGTTCGGATCATACGGCTGCAGTTGCTCCAGCGCCTTGGTTGCGCACAGGTAATGGGGCTGGACGACGGCAATCACCGGCTCGTCAAATGCCGCCTGGTACTGCTCGGGCGCGAAGGCGCCCGTGGGATCGATGATGAATTCATGCGTGCGGGACGTTCCGACACCCAGATACTGCGGCGCCGGACTGGACGAATGCCAGCCGTCCTCGCGCGGCCGCCAGTCCATGACGCCGGCCCGCCTGGGCCAGTACTCAAAGGCGATTGCGCCCGCGGCCGCGTCCACATTCACGGTCTTGGGAAACATCTCCCATAAATTCCGGTGATAGACGACGGCGCGGCCGGCGGGGCTTTTCAGCACCGCGGCTCCCGTCGAACGCTGGCCGGCGCCGATCCGTTCGGCCCCCGCCTCGATCACAGCACGATCGTCGTCCGCCTGCCAGAGCGTCAGCCCCTTGGGCTGGAAGACCGTCTTGCCGTCCAGGTCGATCCCCGCCTCGGTCGCGCCCGCCAGCAGGCCGCTGAAACGGACGCCCGTGGACGCCAGGGCGTCCTTCCATGGATCGCCGGCGAACGTGAACGTATGATAAAGCCGGAACCACGCCTGCCCGCGGCAGAACTCCGCCCGGAACTCGCCCCGCGCAATCGGCTCCCCCGCTGAGGGCGCGACCGGAACATACCAGCCCACGAGCTTCACCACCGCGCGCTGTGGGCCGTTCTCCACCACGCTGATGCCCGCCTCGTCGCCCTTGACCTCAAAGCGATAGTTGCGCCCATCAGCAGTCTGCCACCAGACGTCGTCCGCCCCAAACAGGCCCAGCAGTTTAGCATCGCCGGATGTAAAGGCCCACTTGCCCGCGCCCGTATCGACACGGATCGCACCCTCCTGCTGCGCGGCCAGATCCGTCGCCGGAGCCGTCGCGGGCTTCGCGTTGGCCTTCAGCGTGTAGAACACGTGGCTGTTGGCGGGCACGGTCGCCTGGAAATCCGCGAGCAGCCATTTGACGCTGCCGTCGAGCCATGTACCCATAACCGAAGTCTGCACGGGAACGGCCTTGCCGTCGGGCCCGCTCAACGCCACAGGGGCGCCCCTGGCCAGGACGCCGGCTGCAAAGGGAACGCCCACGCGCACGGGCCAGGCGTCTCGAGCCAGCCCCGAGGCCTCCTCCACGCCGATGGGCGCCACGCCGTCTTTCACGGCCGGCACGGGCGTCGTGCGCAGGGCCTTCACAAAGGGGCGTTCCCTCTGGTCGAGCGGCACGCCCTGCTCGGCCTTCACGCGGGCCGCGGCCGCGGCCGCACGCTGCGAGCCCGCCAGCTTGCACGTGTCGAGGAATTGATGCACCGGCGCCGTGTTGGTCCCCTCGAACGCCTCCAGCTTGAACGTGTAGCGGCCGTCGGGCAGATTCGCGATCGACATATCTTCACGCCGATCGATCACGCGGGCATCGGAGGCGCCCTCGTACTGCCACCGCTGCTCCTGGACCGTTTTGCCGAAGGAGTCGGCGATCGTGAGCTTATACGAGACCGTGAAGGGTTTGCCGAACCCGGAGAACGCCTCGGCATAGAGCCGGGTCTTGATCGGGAGCGTCTGGTCGCCGGGAACGGCCATGATGCTGTCCACGATGCCCCAGTCGAGCAGCGCGAAGCGGTCGCGCCGCCGGTGCATATACCCCCCGAGCCCCCCTATCGTATGCGGCACCAGCACGTCAAGGTTGGCCCGCGACAACTCCAGGAATCGCGTCGCCGCCAGACGTTCCTTTTCCGGCACGAGATCCATCGTAAACTGCCCGCCCTTGTCCGCGGCGACAAACGGCTGGTAATCGCAGCGCAGCTCCACCGATTTGCCCGGGTCGACGACCTGCGGGAACGGGAAGATTTCCGGACAGAAGTTGCCCGGATTGGTTCGCGTCCTCCCTTTTCCGCCGCCGGCGGAGTCATTCCACGCCGAGCCAACCATGGTTGCATCCCGGGGAAAGGTCATCCAGATGCCAATGCCGGCGGGATTCAGGGCCATCCAATACCCCGCCATGTCCATGAAGTGCGCATCCTGGATCGACGTGAAGGCTTTACGCCGCACTTCCCTGGGCCCGGGGCCCGGCAACAGAAACACCGGGACGCTGTTCGAGGTGCCGTCGTCCAGCGACAGGTAGGGATGCCATCGCAACCAGATGGTCTTCGGCGTCTCCGAAATATTGGTATGCCGAATGATCACGGTCAGCGCCGTGCTGTCGTCCGCGAGGCGCATCTCGCGCTCGACACGGATATGGCCGGACGTGCAGGCCGCCAAAATTCCGGCGTAGCCGTTGCCCTTGATCAACTCCGTCCGGTAGGGCAACGCCGCGAACTCATCGCCCGCCTCATAGACGCGCAGCCCGGTCATATCCTTCAGACCATAGCCCCCGGAGCCTTTCTTGACGCCCTTGGCGGCGAAATCGACGCCGCTGCGCTTGTCGAGATAATCGACGATCGCCGCGCCGGCGTCCGGCCAAACCGCGATCCTGGCAAAATCGTTTTCAAGAATCAGATGCTTTTCGCCCTCGCGCAACTCCTCCCGCCCGACGGTTGCCGCATGCAGGGACGCCCCAAGGGCCACGATGAAGAAAAATCCAACTACACGTTTCATTCCAGCGTACCTTCCTTGATCCCTGCTTCGACACTGTCCCATCGTATCCGCGACTCGTCCGGTCCAACAAGCATGATCCTCTGGGCTTGGAGTCCCCGCCCTCATGGCTCCGGCGTGCATGCAAGCGATTTTGCATCGGGCCAAAACCAGCGCGCGGGACTCGTGGAGACGATCACGGGAAGCCCGTCCGCCGCGTAATGGCTGCCGGCGGCGCCCCATGCGCATAGCCAGGCTCCTTCGGGACCGATGCGGACGGTCTCCGCCTTTTTAGTTTTGTCCGTATAGCCAAGCAGCGTTCGTTGATCGGCAGCCATCAGCATGGTCCGATCGCCCGATATCGACATATCGAGCGGCTCATCTCCCGGACTTCGTGTATAATACCGCGCAGGCTGCGTGCCGTACCGGTCGGAGTACGCCGCCCATCGGCCGATCAAAAACACTTCGGGCAGCTTTGTCAGGGGCAGGGAGATGTCGTCGCCCTGCAGCGGCCGCTTGACGAACAGCACGTATTGACCGGTCTGCCCGTCCCTGGGAAGGGTGATGACAAAGGGAGCATGACGCCCGTGGGGAACGGTCGTGCAACTGATTAGAGCGCCATCGGGACCAAACGCCTGCACCACGAGAGCGTTCGTCTGGCCGACGGTTCCCCTGAGCTGAACCTGGATCTCCTGATCCCGATCCTCGCGGACCACACAGCGCAAGGGCGAATCCGCCCAGGTGGCGGGGATCGGCTGCAGGCTTCCCTGGTTGCCCGCCCAGTCCCGCTCTTCGCTTAGGGCGTCATCGAGCATGGCGGAGCTGTAAACCAGAGGCCGCAACATGGACAAAATCATCTGCGGCTGAAGAGTGAATGACCACCGGGCCGGATCGCTGCGGCTGAAATCGTTTTCCTGCAGGCGCGCCCAGTATCCCGAAAAACTTTTCAGCGCGCGCTGCGCAATCCGCTTGTCATCCGTCTGCTGGTACAACATGGCGAGCGAGTCGAAATCCTGAAGGGGCGGCCCCTTCCCGCGGGGATGCGCGTTGTTCCACTCGCTCTCCGGATCCGCCATCTCTCGCCACAACCGCTTGCAGTCCTCGTTGATCTGGCTATACACGATCGCCATGCGGCTGCCGTGATCGTACATATACCAGTCCCCCCGGTCGGGAGCGCAATACGCCTCCCAGAGGTAGTCGGCCTCCCGCTTGTAGAACGGGTCCTGCGTCTCCAGGTACATCCGGGCCAGCCCCGTCACGGGGTTGCTAAGGTAGCGCCCGGTCAGCGGGATGTCGACACGGCGGTTTTTCGCCATGGCCCGCGCCATGCGCTCGGCCGCTTCGAAGGCGGGCCGGTAGCCGGTGGCATGGTACAGTTCCAAAAAAGGATCGAGCATGGAGTGCCCGAAGTCGGCCTGCCCCAGCCAGACGCACGCATGGTGCCTCCGGCTCATGCCCGCATCGTCGGGGTAGAGCGGGCTCAGGCGGATCGTCCCCACCTCCATCAGGTGCCTGGTGTTCGCTTCGGCCAGCTTGAAATAGGCGCGGTCGCCGCTGCGCAGGTAGGCCAGCCACGGAAGGTGAAGTATATCCTGCTCGTTCATCAGATTGGCGTACCGCCCGTAATCGGCCCAGCGCCCCAGCTCGGGCACATACCAGTTGTGCAGCGTGCCGTAGTCCCATTGCCCGTTCCAGCCGTAAACCTCGCGGTTGAGGATCCAGCTGCCCAGGCCCTCGCTCAGGAGCGACTCGAGCTCCGGCGCCTTATCCGGATCGTACGGCTGCAGATGGAACAGCGCCTTCGTGGCGCACAGGTAGCGCGGCGGCACGACGGCAAGCACCGGCTCGTCAAAGACGGCCTGGTACTGCGCCGGGTCGAGAGCCCCTCCCCGATCGACAATAAACTCGTGCGTGCGGGACACGCCGGCCCCCAGGGCGTGCGGCGAGGAACTGGACTGCATCCAGGCATCCTCGTAGGGCCGCCAGTCCAGCGCGCCGGCCCGCCGGGGCCAGTAATCGAAGGCGATCGCGCCCCCCCCGGCCTCGACCTCGACCGTTTTGGGAAACAGCTCCCACAGGTTGCGGTGATAGACGACGGCGCCGCCGGCGGGGCTTCTGAGAACCGCGGCCCCCGTTGACCGGCGCCCGGCATGAACCGGCGCCGCGCCCGACTCGATCACCGCATGGTCGTCGTCCGCCTGCCAAAGGGTCAGCTTCCCGGGCCGGAAAACCGTCTGGCCGTCCATGTCGATGCCCGCCTCGGTCGCGTTGGCCAGCAGGCCGCTGAAGCGCACGCCCGTGGACGCGAGGCCATCCCGCCACGGATCGCCGGCAAAGGTGAAGGTGTGGTAGAGCCGGAACCACGCCTGCCCCCGGCAGAACTCGGCCCGGAACTCGCCCCGCGCAATCGGTTCCCCCGCCGCCGGCGGAACCGGGACATACCAGCCCACAACCTTGACGACCGCGCGCAGAGGCCCGTTCTCCACCACGCTGATCCCCGCTTCCTCGCCCCTGAGTGCGAAGCGGTAGTTCCGCCCGTCGGCCGTCCGCCACCAGACGTCGTCCGCCCCGAACAGCCCCAGCAGCTTCGCATCGCCGGCCGCAAAGGCCCATTGCCTTACGCCCGTATCGACACGGATCGACCCCTCCTGCTGCGCGGCCAGATCCGCCGCCGGGGCCGCCGCGGGTCTCGCATTCGCCTTCAGCGTGTAGAACACGTGGCTGTTGGCGGGCACTGTCGCCTGGAAATCCGCGAGCAGCCATTTCACGCTGCCATCGGGCCATGTACCCATAACCGTCGTCTGCACGGGAACGGCCTTGCCGCCGGGATCGCTCAGCGCCGCCGGGGCGCCCATCTTCAGCACGCCCTGCGCGAATGGAACGCCGACGCGCACAGGCCAGCCGGCGCGCGCCAGCCCCGCGGCCTCCTCCACGCCGATGGGCGCCACGCCTGAATCGACTGCGGGAACGGCCATCGTGCGAAGGGCCGTTACAAAGGGCCGTTCGCGTTGCTCGAGCGGGACGCCCTGCTCGGCCTTCACCCGGGCCGCGCACGCGGCCGCCCGCGTCGCGCCCGCCAGCTTGCGCGTCTCGACATACTGGTGCACCGGCCGCGTCACCTCCGTTCCGTCGAACGCTTCCAGCAGGAACGTATAGCGACCATCCGGCAGATCCTCGATCGACACGTTCTCCTGCCGGTCGATCAGCCGGACCGCGCCGCCTCCCTCAGACTGCCAGCGCTGCTGCTTGACGACCTTTCCAAGCGCATCGGTGATCGTGAGCCTGTAGGAAACCGCGAAAGGCCTTGCCTGGGCGTCGAACGCCTGCGCGTAGAGGCGCGTGCGGATGGAGATAGACTGATCCCCCGGCACGGCCATCATGGCGTCCACGATCCCCCAGTCAAGCAAGGCGAAGCGATCGCGCCTGAAAATCGAAAATGTGAAGCGATTCGTCTCCAGGAGCGACTGCTTCCAATCCAATGACTTGCCCATCGTGTAGGACGCCAGGACGGCGAGGTTGGGCCGGGCTAGCGCGAGAAACCGCTGTGCCGGGCCGCGAGCGGTTTCGGGAATCAGTTCCATTCCCAGCTGCGCATCCTTGTCCCCGGCCGAAAAAGGCTGGTACGCGGCGTGCAGCATGACCGACTCGCCGGGCGCGACGATCCGGGGGTGCGGGCGGACTTCCGCGGTGAAGCGGCCTTTGTCCCCTGTCCAGGTGGAGTCGAGCGTCGCATCGTTCGTGTCGAAGGTCATCCACAATCCCACGTCGTTTGAGGCGTTCACCGCCATCCAGTAGCCCGGCACATCGATGAAGTTGGCGTCCTGGGGGGACCCGGTATTGACGCGCCGCAGGGTCCTGGGCTCTGGCCCGGGGACCAGGATTGCCGAACTTACCATGGCCCTGTCGTCCAGCGCCATGAACGGTTGAAAGCGCAGCCACAGGGTGTGCGGCGTGTCGGACACATTGGTGTGCCGAACCGTCACGGTCAGCGTCGTGCCGTCATCGGCCAGCGCCATCTCGCGCTCGACGAGCAGCCAGTCGGAGGTGCAGACAGCCCGGATCGCGCCACGTCCCTTGCCCTTGATCAATTCGGCCCCGTAGGGCAGCGACCCGATGCGATTCCAACCATAGAAATCATACGCGGTGGTGTCGCGCCACCCATACCCCGCCGTTTCGTTTTCGCCGGGCTTGGCGGCGAAGTCCACGCCGCTGCGCTTGTCGATGTATTCGACGATGGCCGCGCCGGCGGACGGACAGACGACGACCTGGGCCAGCTCGTTTTCAAGAATCAGGTGCATGACGCCGTTGCGCATTTCCCGGCGTCCAACGGTTTCGGCCTGCAAGGACATCCCGAGGGCGAGCACCGCCAAGCACCGGAAAATCCATTTCATGTCATGGCCCCTTGCGCGCGTCATCCAGCATGGCGGAACTGTAGACCAGGGGCCGCAATGTATAGAGGATCATTTGTGGCTGAACCGTGAAGCTCCACCGCAATGGATCGCCGCGCGTGGGCTCCTTTTCCTGCAGGGCCGCCGCCACTCCATCGAACCGTTTGAGCCCCGCTATCGCGAATTGCTTGTCGCCGGTCAACTGGTAGAGCATGGCGAGTGAATCCAGATCCTGGAAAGGCCGGCCGGACGCCATTCCCTCGAGCGCCATCTCCTTCCAGATCCGCAGGCAGTCCGCGTTCAGCTGGCTGTAGATGATGGCCATTCGCGAACCATGGTCGATGGCAAACCAGTCCCCGCGATCGGGATAGCAGGCGTCGATCCAGATGCGGTCGGCCTCCTTCTTGTAGAAGGGATCCTGGGTTTCCAGGTACATCCGGGCCAGGTCGGTGACCTGGTTGTTGAGGTAACGCCCGGACAGCCCGACCCCGCGACTCCGGGCCTTGGCGCGCGCCATGCGCTCGGCGGCCTCGAAGCCGGGGCGGTAACCGGTGGCATGGTAGAGCTCCAGGAAGGGGTCGATCATCGAGTGGCCGTAGTCCGCCGCGCCCAGCCAGACGCAGGCGTGATGGCGCCGGCTCATCCCCGCGTCGGCGGGGTAGAGCCGGCTCAGCCGGATCGTGCCCACGTCCATCAGGTGCTTGGTGTTCGCTTCGGCCAGCTTGAAGTAGGCGCGGTCGCCGCTGCGAAGGTAGGCCAGCCACGGAAGGATCAGGATATCCTGCTCGTTCATCAGGTTGGCATACCGGCCGTAATCGGCCCAGCGCCTCAGCTCGGGCACATACCAGTTGTGCAGCGTGCCGAAGTCCCACTGCCCGTTCCAGCCGTACACCTCCCGGTTGAGGATCCAGCTGCCCAGACCCTCGCTCAGGAGCGATTCCAATTTGGGAGCCTTCAGCGGATCGTAAGGCTGCAGGTGGAACAGCGCTTTGGTGGCGGACAGGTACCGGGGCGGCGCCAGGGCCAGCACCGGTTCGTCGAAGGCGGCCTGGTAACGGTCGGGCTCCAGGCTGCCCGCGCGGTCCACGATGAACTCGTGCGTGCGCGACGCGCCGGCGCCCAGCGCGTGTGGCGAAGCGCTGGACTGCATCCAGGCGTCCTCGTAGGGCCGCCAGTCCAGAGCGCCGGCCCGCCGGGGCCAGTATTCGAAGGCGATCGTTCCCGCCCCGGCCTCGACATCCACCGTCTTCGGGAACAACTCCCAGAGGTTGCGGTGATACACGACGGCGCGGCCGGCGGGGCTTTTGAGAACCGCGGCGCCCGTGGATCGGCGGCCGGCCTGAACCGGCGCCGCGCCCGACTCGATCACAGCATGGTCGTCGTCCGCCTGCCAGAGCGCCAGCGACTTCGGCCGGAAAACCGTCTTGCCGTCCAGGTCGATGCCCGCCTCGGTCGCGTTGGCCAGCAGGCCGCTGAAGCGCACGCCCGTGGACGCCAGGGCGTCCTTCCACGGATCGCCGGAAAAGGTGAAGGTGTGGTAGAGCCGGAACCAGGACTGGCCGCGGCAGAACTCGGCCCGGAACTCGCCCCGCGCGATCGGTTCCCCCGCCGCGGGCGCAACAGGGACATACCAGCCCACAACCTTGACGACCGCGCGAAGAGGCCCGTTCTCCACCACGCTGATCCCCGCCTCCTCGCCCTTGACCTCAAAGCGGTAGCGGCGGCCGTCGAGCGTCTGCCACCCGATATCGTCCGCCCCGAACAGCCCCAGCAGCGACGCGTCCCCCGCGGCGAAAACCCACGCGCCCGCGCCCGTGTCGAGGCGGACCGTCCCGCCCTCCTGCTTCGCCACATCGGGCGCCGGGGGGTTGACCGGCTTCGCGTTGGCCTTGAGCGTGTAGAACACGTGGCTGCTCGCGGGAACCGTCGCCTGAAAATCCACCAGAAGCCACTTGACGCTGCCGTCGAGCCACGTGCCCATCACGGCCGTCTGCACGGGCGCCAGCTTGCCGTCGGGGCCGGCCAGGTCAACTGGCGCCCCCTTCTTCAGCACGCCCTGCGCGAATGGAACGCCGACGCGCACGGGCCAGCCGGCGCGCGCCAGCCCCGAGGCCTCCTCCACGCCGATGGGCACCACGCCTGAATCGACAGCGGGAACGGCCACCGTGCGCAGGGCCGTCACAAAAGGCCGCTCGCGCGTCTCCAGCGAGATGCCCTGCTCGGCTTTCACCCGCGCCGCGCACGCGGCGGCCCGCTGCGCGCCCGCCAGCTTGCGTTTCTCGACGAACTGGTGCACAGGCCGCGTCGCCTCCGCGCCGTCGAACGCCTCCAAAGTGAAGGTGTAGCGGCCGTCGGGAAGATCGGCGATCGAAACCATCTCCTGCCGGTCGATCAGCCGGGCCGCGGGGCCTCCCTCGGACTGCCAGCGCTGCTGCTTGACGACCTTTCCAAGCGCATCGGCGATCGTGAGCCTGTAGGAAACCGAGAAGGGCTTTGCCTGGGCGTCAAACGCCTGCGCGTAGAGGCGCGTGCGGATGGCGATCGACTGATCCCCCGGCACGGCCATCATGGCGTCCACGATGCCCCAGTCGAGCAGCGCGAAGCGGTCGCGCCGGAAAATCGAGAAGGTGAAGCGGTTCGTCTCCGTCGCCGCCTTCTTCCAGTCGGTCGACACCCCCATCGTATACGGTACGAGGACGTTGAGATTGGCCCGCGCCAGCGCGAGAAACCGCAGCGCCGGGCCGCGGGAGGCCTCGGGAATCAGTTCTGTTCCCATTTTCGCATCCTTGTCCCCGGCCGCGAAAGGCTGGTACGCGGCGTGCAGCACGACCGACTCGCCCGGAGCGACCAGCCGGGGATGCGGGCGGACTTCCGCGGTGAAGCGGCCCTTGTCCCCCGTCCAGGTGGAGGCAAGCGTGGCGTCGTTCGTGTCGAAGGTCATCCACAGCCCCACACCCGAGGTGGCGTTGGCCGCCAGCCAATAGCCCGGCACGTCGATGAAGTTGGCGTCCTGGGGGGACGCGGTGTTGACGCGGCGAAGGGCCTGGGGCTCGGGCCCGGGGATCAGGATGGCGGAACTGGACCCGGCCAGATCGTCCAGCGTCATGAAGGGATGCCAGCGCAGCCAGATGGTGCGGGGCTTGTCGGAGATGTTCGAGTGGCGGTCGATCACGGTCAGCGTGGTGCTGTCGTCGGCCAGCCGCATCTCGCGCTCGATGCGCAGCCAGCCGGAGGTGCACGTGGCCACGATCGCGGAATACCCCTTGCCCTTGATCAGCTCGCACTGGTACGGCAAGGCCCCGGCAAGATCCAAGCCCTCATGGTCAAGGGCGGTGACGTCCTTCCAGCCGAACCGGGACTTCCCCTTCGTCACGGGCTTGGCGGCAAAATCCACGCCGTTCCGCTTGTCGATGTAGTCCGTGATGGCGCCGCCCGCGGCCGGCCAGACGACAATCTTCGCGTGGTCATTCTCCAGGATCAGGTACGTCTCGCCCTCCCGCACGTCCTCGCGGCCAACCGTTGCCGCCTGCGTCGTCACCCCGAGAGCCAGTGCAGCCAGACTTCCGAGAATCCATTTCATATGATTGTCCCTATCGCGATATTAATATTAAGCGCTTAATATATCGCACTTCTGTACATCCGACAAGTTAAATCGGGGCTATTGGCTAATCGCTTAGCCCCTTTCCGTTTACTCAAGCCAGTCCACGAAAATGCGGTTGGCCCCTGTCCCCACGTCCGGACGCGCCGCCGTGTCGAACCGGTAGCGGTGCCGCGCCGGGCCAAGCGCAACCTCAACCTCCACGGACTCCGGACGGGACACCGCCCCGAATCGGGCGGCGGGTTCGCCGGCACGCCGGGGATGCAGCAGGAGCATGAAACGCCCGCGCGCGGCGCGCCCGGCAATCTCCAGCCGCGGAAAGGCGCCATAGGCGCTTAGGGAAAGCCGCGGAGAGAAGGTCGCCAGCAGATGGATGTCCAGCACCGCGCGTGCGCCGTGCACACTCACGCGGTCCGATTCCAGCACAAACCGATTGCCCGGAGCCGTATGCAAACACAACGTGAAGTCATGCTCGGCTCCGGTGTCGTCAACCTCCACGTCGTCGATCCAGATCGCGTAAGGGGCCGCCTCCGGGCGGCGGGAAAGAAAGAAATGGCGCTCGTTGCGCCGCACGCTCCCGAGCGCCTCACGCGCGTCCCCCAGCGTGTAGGCATATTCGGCGCCGGCCTCAAACGCGTCGATGCGGCCTTCGGCCCAGTCGTTCGTGTGCCGGCCGCGTTGACAAACTCCATCCACGGACACCAGATTATGGGCCTCGGCGGGCCAGCCGGCAAGCTCCTTGCCCGTCCCGGGATCGCGCGTCCAGTAGCCAATGTCCACGAGAAACCGCTCGCCGAGTCCGTAGAACGTCACTTGATTGAGATCGTTTTGACAATGCGCGGTATGCCCCTGGCGTCCGGAAAAAAGCGTGGCGTGAAGGCTGTCTGGCTCCCAGCCGGTGCGCATCGAAACGATGCCGCGTTCCCGGAAATGACGATCCAGCGGATAGCCGCAAAGGTCGGGCCGGCGCGCGTCGGCCTCGTCGTCCATCCACAGCAGTCCCCACGGCACAAGGCCAAGGTTGCCGGCGTGCGCCCCCGCCCGGGTCATGCCGTTGGGATGGTTCTCGTTCCCCCCGGTCTGATCCCACGTCCAGAGAGCCGCGGGCCGCCGGTTCCGGCACCCGCTCCACAGGAGCGACTGGGCCAGCTGCCCGGGGCTGCAATCGTTCTGGTTGTTGAAAAACCCGTCCGCCACGACAAGCTCGGAGGCGAGATAATCCGACAGGCCGTCAAACCGCGCGTCCCCCCGCAGGTCGCGCCGCCCGGCGCGGGCAAAAGCCTCGGCGCAGAGCAGGTAGAAATCCGCCACGAGACCGTACGAATTCCCCTCGTACGGCTCCCCGTCGCGCCCATAGCTCCAGCGGAGCGTGCGCTCCAGACGCTTCGGGCCCTCGTCGGCCAGCCGCTTCGCCAGGGCCTCGTCCACGCCGGGTTCCGTTTCGATGGCGGTCGCCAGAACGCACAGCCCGGTGGCAAATCGGCCGCTGCGGTTGTCGCCGGCCCCCAAGGCGGTCTCCCGGTTCAGGTTCGCGCACCCGATGTGCAGGGTCTCGTCCGCATACGCCAGGATCGTGCGGCGCTGCTCGTCGGAGAGAACCCCCTGCAGCGTGTCGTGCAGAAAACCCAGGGCGAAGAAAAACTTGCCCGAGTCATGCTGGTTGCCGCGCCGCCAACCCAGGTAGGACGGGGCGCCGGCCGCCGGCCGCCGCTCGCGTTCAAAGTCGGGATCCACCTGGTCGGCCAGCTTTTCCCCGATGATCGTCAGCAATGCGTCCCGCGCGGACTCGAGAAAATCCCGCCGCTCCGCCAGCCACCCCGCCAGCGCGAGCGCCGCCAGGTGCCCGGGAACGATGAAATTGCCCGTCCGATTGCGCCAGTAGCCGTTTTTCAACTCCCGGAAGTCGAAGTAAAGCGCGTCGGCCGGATCAAGGTACCGCTCGCAATAGCCCACCACATGCGCCAACAGGCGCCGGCCCCGCGCGCCCGTCAGCCGCCCGCGAATCGCCTTGATTTCCTCGCCGTCGAACAGAAGATGGGGATGCGGCGTTTGCGTTGTCATGGTCGGTTGTTCCTGCGCGGTTAGTCGGCCTGCAAATCGAAGCGCCGGAAGGTCGCCTCGCCGCGATACCGCTCCTGGCCGTTGACGATCAGTGTGACGGCGCCGGTCATGGCCAGCCCGTTCGACCCCAGCTGGACGTCGATGTGCGAACAGTCCCGCGCCGTCACCCGCACGACGTCCCCCTCTATCTTGCAGGTGAAGCGGGGCAGCTCGGTCGGCAGGGATCGGCGCGGCACGGTGATGCCCCAGGCTGTGCGGTGCAGGTCCGTGTCGGCCGTGAAGCTGAACTCGTCGGGCCGCTTACGGGTCCACTGCTGAAGCCAGTTGACCAGCTCTTCCTGCTCCTTTATCCGAAAATTATGCCCGATCCCCGGCGTCGAGCGGACCGTTACCGATCCCCCCGCCTGCCCGACTGCCTTGGCAAATTGCGTCATTTGGTCCAGGGCGGGAACGGCATTCCCGTACCCGAGCGTGTCGGCCTCCCCGCCCCACATGTAGATCGGCAAGGCGCTCACGTTGCCGGCCTGCCCCCAGGGCTCGACCCTGACGCCCGCGCCCGTGATGGCGATGGCGGCCCACCGGTCGGGCGTGCGGCTGCCGAGCGACCAGGCCCCCGCCCCGCCCATTGAAAACCCGTACAGATACCGGCGGTCCGGATCAACGAGCACCGTTTCCTGGACGTCCTCGCAGGCCTCCCAGACATCCGTTTCGCCGATGTCCCGGTAGCCCGAATTGCCCCGGCCGAAGGGATAGACATGATAGCCGTTGCGCTGGCGCATCGCAAAGGACACCAGCGCCGGGTCGGCCGGGGCCGCCCCCAGCTGCGCCGCCGGATAAAACAGGTAATGGGGATTCGCGCGGCCGTGCAGTTCGAAAAACATCGGATAGGCCGCCTGGCCGTCGCGGTGCTTCTCCGGGCTCCACCCCTTCGGCAGGGTCAGCGCGTACCACTGCAACGTGCCGTCACGCGATGAGACATACGCCATGAACAGGGGCAGTCCGTCCTGCACATAGGATTCCCAGCTTGCCGCGCGCCCGCCGAGTCCCGCCGCGATCGCCTGCACATGCTTCAGCGTCTCGAGGGCCAGCGCCCTGTTTTCCTGCTTATACACGGACGCCCGCGCCCACTCCGTCTGCACCATCGCCTTGACCGATTTCAAGTGGCGGTGGAAGAGCGGATGGCCGGCGCCCGCCATCCGCGCGTCCAGCCGCGCAAGACAGTCCTGGACAACGGCTTCGGCGACAACCACCTCCGCCGTCACGGAAGCCGCGGGCGTCTGTCCCCCATCAGGGGACACAGACACCGTTACCGATTCCGCCGGGTTGTCCCCCGCCGGCCGGTAACCCAGCACAAAACGGCGGATCCCGGAGTCGGCCGCCCCGTTGATCCTGAATTCGCGGTTTGTCCCCCGGGATTCGGCGCGAATGAGGACGTCCTTACGGGAAGCCAGGGCCACCACGAAGCGGGCATCCTCGCCGGCCTGGAAAAGAGAGGTGACGGAGGGAGCCGCGGCGGCAAGCGCATGCGGCGGGTTTGCCCAGCCGATTTTCTTGTACAACCCCGGCCGGTTCGCCTTGAAAAACGTCGCCGCGGCTTCGTTTTGCCTGGCGCCCCAGCTCAGGCGGGTCGCCTCCTGCAGCCGGGAATCCACATTTTGAACCTGGATCGCGAGCCCGAAATGCGGAAACACGCCCGGTTCGACCGCGAGCCGTTTCCAGGGCAGGCGGATCGCGTAACGGGTGATCTTCGCCGCCTCATCCCTCGCAACGTCGAGCAACTCCGCCGGATACGATCCGGCGCACCCCGGAATGGTTGTGTCGAACGTCCAGCCTTCCGGGCCCCTCCCCGTCAAGGCAAAGCAGATGGCGGCGTCATCGTCGCCAAAAAGGCCTTCCGCTTCAAGCGGCCCTGTGCCGGCGCCATCCCCCTTCCCGTCGAGGGCCAGCCGGATAAAATCGCCATCCCGTATGCGGGCCCCGCTGGACGAATTCGTGTGCAGGGAGTCGGACACGTCCACCCGCAGCACCAGCTCCTCGCGGGTGGCGGCCATCCATCCCCTGACCCGAAAAGCCGGATTCGCCGGATCGGCCAACTCGAACAGGGGCGGGCCCGCCTGCCAGGCGGTGTCCGGGGAGACGGTCCAGGGAATCGTCACATCGGAAACGGAGGCCGCCATGTCGTCAATGGTAAACACGGAGGGCTCCTTGCCTGGCCAGGAGACCGCGCCGGCAAGCAGGGGCAGGCCCACTGCCGCCAGCATGAACAGGCTTCGTTTCATGGCATCGAGCTCCGGTCACCGCCCACACCTCCGTCTCCCGCGTCAGGCGGTGACATCTTTCTGATCGGGATTCCGGGCCGGAGCAACGGGCGGGGCATTTCTAAGAGAGGGGCATCCGCGGAACTTGAGGCGGAGCATCCGGACCTCGTACGGCTCGAGGACGACGGTCTCGCGAACGTCGTCCGTCTCGTCCATGTAGTCCCGCCAGTCGATCACCTTGAGCCGCTGGTCCTCGCCGTTGCCGGTTGTCCGGGCGTCCAGCTGGTACTGGACCAGGCTGTAAACGCCCCGCTTCAACCGGATGCGCAGATCCACCGTTTCCGGCCGGCAATTCTCGACCGCGAAGTTCCAGACCAGGATCTGGATGGCATCGTGGTCCGGGTCGTAGGTGGCCAGGGCCTTCGCCTGCGCGCCGCCCTCGCTATCAGCCGGGATTCGCTTCCCCGTCAGGCGGGAGAGCAGCTTGAAGGCGAAATAGACGGGGCGCGCAACCCCCTGGTTGTCGAACACGGAAATCAGGTTATGCGCGTAATTGGCCGCGTTGATGCACCCGGCCTCCTTCTCGCCCAGGAAATCCAGCAGCCCCTTCCGGACGGGCAGGTTCCGCAGCTGCCAGTAGCCGCCGCTCGAAACGCCCTCGTCGACCATGATCCGGGTGACGTCGAGCATGAAGCAGGGCTGGTACTCGGGCAGCCGGTGATGCTTCATCTGGTTGGCGCGCAACCCGATGTTCCACTCGTTGATCGTGGTTTCACAGGACAAGCTGTGCTGCTTCAGCAGGCCTTTCACGTAGTGAATGGTCTTGCGGAACTCCTCCGGATCGTCGCTGTAGCGATGCCACGAGACGAAATCCAGGGGCAGGTTCCGCTCGGCTGCGGCTTTCAAAAATGCCGGCAGCAGCGGACTGGCCGCGACCCCGCTGGGATGCGCGGGCGACGGGGGCGTGGAGAACGACCGGGCGATGGCGGGGCCGCCGACTTTCGCGGCGGGGTCCGCCCGCCGGACCGCCTCAACCGTTTTCTCGTAATAGAGTATGTAGCTTTCCGGGGTGAACAGGTACGGGCATCCGCCCCCACCGCCGATGTCGGGCTCGTTGGCCACTTCCCAGTACTGAATCCCAAATTTCTTTTCGACATTGTAGTGCCGCACCATCGCGGAAACGACCGCCTGCCACTCCTCGTAGCTCTCGGGGTGAACGACGGTGTCATCCAATTTCGGAAACAAGACGCGGGGCTTGAAGCAGAGGCACATCACGGGCTGCGCCCCGACGGCCAGGATCGCCTCGACTGCCTCGTCCAGCTTGCGCCAGTCGTACACGCCGTGGTCCGGATAGACGTGGTAATACTCCTGCACGAACAGGCGGATGTATTTCAGATTCAGGTTCCGCAACTCATCGGCGTGCGCGGCCACGGTGGACCGGTCGGCCAGCCCCCCCTGGCCGATCGAAAACCGCCCGATGTCCAGCTCCTCGCCGGGCGCGCCGGCATTCACGGAAATCGTCGTCATGCGTTCTCCTCAAAACCGTTTCGACTTCAATCCAATTCGATACGGTAGCGGTACAAGTCTGCGTTACGATCGTTCGCCGGGTCGCGCTCCCCGATCCGGGTCATGAACAGGACGAGCTCGCCGTTTTCACGGTCCTCATAGAATCGGAAGTTGCTGAATTGCACCTTGGGCTGATCCTGCGGCTGGCGCTGGTCGATGACCAGCATGCGGTCGCGCCGGAGGCCGAAGGGCTCTTCCTGCACCTCGCAGATGACCAGCGGGCTCCGGGGCCAGTTGCTTTTTGCCCGTTCGCCGTTCAGGCAGGGGTTGCCGATGAAGTAGAGCTTGCCGGTCTTCGTTGACCGGAAGAGCCCGGGGCAGTTGGCGCCGGACTCCATCAGGAAACCATCATGCCAGCGGACCGGCTCGGGCTTGGTCCACGTCTCGGCATCATCGGAGGAAAAGGCCAGCCACTTGAAGCCGGGCCGCTCAAGGAACTGGTTGTTGCTGCCGCGCATGATCACCGCCAGGCGACCGTCGCGGAGCCGGGCCACGCTGTTCTCGTGCGTGCCGCGGGACGACACCTCCATGGGAAGGGCCGGCACGCGGCCGCCCAGGCGGAATTTCCACCGGCCGCCCAGCCGCTCGCCCACGATCATGAGCGACTGCTGCATGTTCCGGGCCACGCTCGAGCCCGGATGGCACAGGATTTCGCCGGTGGGCGTGGTCATGATCGCCTTCGCGGGAAGCAGCGCCTTGTCGGGATTCAGCAGCAGGGGAAAACAACAGCTGATGAAAACGGCCTGCTTCTGGCCAAAGTCGGTGGTCGCCAGCACAGTGAAGCGGTCGGCCGCCAGATCCTGCTCGGCAAACCGCATGCTCAGCTTCTCGGGCGGCGTGACGCCATCCTTGGGATCATACTTCAGCTGGTGGCAAATCGTCCAGATGAGCCGTTCCGTGACGGGGTCCAGAAAGACGGCGAGATCGTTGTAATACTCGGTCCCTCCGGGAATTTTTCGGCTGGTGAAAAACGGGCGCGGCGCGCTCCAGGTGCGGCCGTTGTCGGTGCTGACGATCTGGTAGTTCCCGTCGGCCATGTCGGGACCCGGAACATCGACGTAAACCATCGTCAGGTGATTCTTCGAAGCGGACGTATAGGCGACCGCGGCGGCGGCGATGCCGCTGGCGCCCTGCTGGCGCATGAACAAGCTCTTTTCTGTCAGCCGCATAATCGTTCCTTTTCGGCTTATTTCAGCCCCAGGGGATCCAGCTCGCGGGGCGGCAAATACCAACTCCGCTCCTCCTCGGGCGCCACGCTCCCCCGATACCGCTCGCGCTGGTAAATCGGGCCATAGGCGCCTTCCGGCGACATGCGGATCACCGTGTTGCCTTTGAACTCCGCCGTGAAGGTTTCGGTTCCCAGCGTGTACTGCCGCGACCCGACCGGCAACGGATAACGCAGGCTCACGGAGTCGCCGCCCTGCAGGCCGTCCACCCACAGGTAGCCGGATCGGCACGCCAGCGGCGCGGGCTGGCCGTTCCGCAGCACCGTGGCCTCCGCGGGCGCAACTCCCTCCGGGAGCCTGAAACCGAGATCGCGCGCGGCCTTCATGCGCACGTCCAGCCGCCCGGAGTAAGGCGCATGGCTGACGACGTCGCCCCAGGGCGCCGGGCGGCTGAAGGCCATGTTCACGCGCGCGCGCTGTCCGTCGTCATCCACCGCGTAGTGCCACAGGTCGTAGAGGCCGCGGGTTCCGGCCCCGGTGCAGCATTGCATGATTTTCGACCGGATGTCGGAGACTTCCCCGAACAGGTCGTTAGGCCCGCTGAAGCCCGAAAACGAGCCCATCGCCCGGTTCACAATGTCGCGGCTGTCGATCCGGCGCGGGTGGGCCTTGACCGGGTCCGTCTCGGCCGGCTTGCGGTTCAAGCGGGGCATCCAGCCGGCGTCGAGGAACTGGGCCTCGACAAGGTGGTTGCGCCCATACCGCTCCGCGTCTCCCAGGTAGGCGGGATCGACATGCAGCCCCAGCAGGATGGCGATCTCGATCATGTCGGTGATGCAGCAGGTCTCGCTGCACGTGGGCAGCGAGATGTCCTCGGGAAACCAGCCGAAATCCGTCCCCCACCGCTTGGCCGCCTCGTACGCCTGCCGCCCCCAGGCCACGTACTCGGGCTGGCCGCTCGCAAGCCCATAGAGGATGGCAGAGGTGATGACCGACGCCTTGCTGTGAAAATGGTTCCAGTATCCCTGGGTCTTGTGGAAGCGGCCATCCAGTTCGTAGCCCTCCGCCCGGTGCAGGATGAACCGGAGAAGACCGCCTGCCAACTGGAGCGCCTTCGCGTCGCCCGTCGCCTTGTGATAGCGCAACAGCGGAAGGATCGTCGGCACGTTCAGCAATTCCGACGTGCCGTCGGCGCGAGGCTCGTCCGTGTGGCGCCAGCCTGGCCCGGAAAAGACCATCTCCGGGAAATACCGGTAGTCCCCGCTCCGCAGCGCAAGGCCGTCCAGCCCGTCCACCAGCGCCTGCGCACCCTGCCGGTAGCGGTCGTCGCCCGACAGCATGAAGAGACTGGTCAGTCCCATCAGCGCCCCGCGGGCCGACCAGGTCACGTCCGCCACCCGACCCCGGGGCTTGGGATCCCGAACAAAACGCCACAGCCCCGTGCTCGCCGGCCCCGGCACGGTCCAGGGCTCCTCGGGCCACCAGAACAGCCCCTTTTCCCCCTGCCAGGACAGGAGCAGGTTTCCGAATCGATGCGCCGCCGCCAGGGCCTCCTCAGACCCCGTCATCAGGTGCGCGAGCACCAGCGCATCCATGTGGCGGCCGGTTCCGTCCCCGTAATCCCACGGGGCATGGTAGGCAGTCGGGGGGTCCTCATACAGCCGGATGTAAAAATAGATCTCGCCGTTCAGCGAATCATCGCTCAACGAGGTCAGCGCGTTGACCGCCAGGGCGGCCCGGGCCGGCAAGTCCAGGGTGGCCGGCCGGGTTGTTCCCATTTCAAGAGACATGCGACTACTCCAGGGGCGCGGGTTTGAGGGCGAGCGATTCCGGGGCGGGCTGGAACCAGCGCTCCGGGCTGATCGCGACGATCAGGGGCGTGCCATCGGCCGCATAGGCGTTTTTATAGGCCCCGTTGGCGCAAATCCACGCCCCCTCCGGACCGATCCGGACGGTGTCCTCCTTCTTCACCTTGTCGGTGAAGCCGAGCACGGTCAACTTGTCGGGGGAAACAACCTTGAGCGTCTCCCCGCCGACCGCAATCTCGCACGGCCCCCCGCCGGGACCGCGCGTGAAGTACTGGGCCTGCCGCGTGCCGCCGGGTTCGGTCCCCCAGCCAGACACGAGAAAGACCTCCGGCAACACCGTCAGGGGCACGGACAGGTCGTTCCCCTGCTGGGTCCGCTCGACGAACACGACGTAGGGGCCTGTCTTCCCGTCCGCGGGCAGCGTGATGACAAACGAGGAGTGGCGGCCGGGCGGCACGACCGTGCGGCTGATCAGGGCGCCATCGGGGCCGAAGGCCTGCACCCCGATCCCGTTGGTCTGGCGGACAAGTCCGGTGATGTGGACCTTGATCGCCTGGTCCTGGTCCTCGCGGAGGATGACCTGAAGGGGCGTTTTCAGCCAGGTGGTGGGCATCGGCTGGGCGTCGCCCAGCACACCCGCCAATTCACGGCGGGTGCTGTGCATCAGCGCATACATCATGCGGGGAAGGAAACGCACTTGGTCGGCCACGGGATACAGGATCTTCGGCTCCCCCCGCATCAGCTGCTGGCCCAGTGTCCGCGCCCCGCTGTTGCCGAACAGGATGTCGGCCGCATAGGGGGATTCGGGGTCGAGAATGGTGGCCATCGCATAGGCTTCCGCCGAATAGTCGCAGAAATCCCAGACCTGCCCGGCGACGCGCCCCCGTCCGACCAGGTTGGTGTCGCCCACAAAACCCGTGCTGGCCCACGGGCCCGAGGAGGCCTGCCCCTTAACCGACTTCGGGGGCGCCTTCCCCTCCCGGTTCTTCGCCATCAGCTCCAGCAGCGACTCGCCCAGGTCCTCGCCGCCCCGGAAAAGCAGGACGTTGTGCAGCGGGTGTCCCCAGAAACTGAACAGGGCCGACCCGCCCTTGGTCTTGCTCCCGTGCAGCCACACGTCCAGCCGGGGAGCCAGGACCGCCAGGACGCGGGGATCGTAAGTGAGCTGGTAAAGGTCGAGCAGCTCGCTCACGGGGTTGGAGTTGTCACGCCCCTGCTGCAGGCTTCCGGCATCGCCATACGGAATGCGGATGGCCGGGTTCGCGCGGTCCGCGACCATCGTGTTCTGCCACTCGTCCACCAGCACCTCGCGCAGGCGCAGGTCGCCAGTCAGGTAGTAGCCCAGGATCAGGCCGTTGTAACAGGTCTGGTGGCCGAAGACCTCGAAATCGCCGCCCCAGGGCGACAGGCTGTTTTCGTGAAAGGTCGCCCCGACAAGTTTGCTCTTGGACGGATCGAGCGCGCTCGCCCGCTCGTAATCCGGGTCGGTGTGATGACTGATCTGCACGTCCGAAAGCTGGCGGATGTTGTCCCGGCCCTGGGTGAGGTAGAACGGGTCCCCGCTGCGGGCGTAGAACATCCACGGCAGGATGGCTTCATGGTGGTGCGATCCGACGAAGAGCCGGTACGGCATCCACGAGCCGTCGCGGTTATAGGCGCTGTGATGCCAGGAGCGGTAAATCCACATGCCGAACATGGCGCCGGCATTCTGGGTGGCCCAGTACCCGCGCATGCTGTCCGACACCGCCTCCTCGAAACCGCGGAAGGTGTCCGGGTCGTACGGGTGCATGTAACCCAGGGCCAGGCTGTCACAGATCCATTTCGGATCCGCCAGCGCGTGCGGGGCGGCCTGGAAACAGGCGGCCGTGTCGGCCAGCGCTCCGGCGTCCGCCGCGGCGGAAAAATGGAGCAGCAGGTCGCTGGTGACCGCCGTGCCCATGCCGCAGGTGTGGATGCCGGTCAGCGCCTGGGGCTCCGCCTTGCCCTTGATGTTGAGGTCGCCCGAGACGTAGTCCGACACGGCGAAATACGTCCCCCACGGCATGCGCATGTCCAGCTCGCGCCCCTGGTGGGCAAACCAGAGCCGGTGGATCTGGTCCTTCGCCAGCGGATTGATCTCGGGATGATCCTTCCCGTGCGCCGGCCAGACGTGCAGGCGGACGGAATCCGGCAGCACTTCCAATTCCTTGGGAAACCGCTGCCACGTCCGCCGGTGGCTGATGGCCAGGCCGGCGTCATCCCCCTGCGCGACCACCCACCCGCCGCTGCGCTCCCCGTCGGCAAGGGCCTTGCCCGCGCCATCCTCCACGACAAAGCGGTCGTGCAGGTGCTGCACGAGCCGCACGCCGCCGGCCGGCACCTTCGCCGGAACGGGAGCCCCGCCCTCCACGCCGAAGGTCGCGGTCCGGGCCGCCAGGGGAAGCGACATTCCCAGGTCGCGCAGCCGCACCGAAAACGTGTCGAAGGTGTTGATCCAGGTGCTGAGCACCCGCACGTAGGGCTTGCCCGCGTAGGCCTCGATCCGGGTGATGAAGCGGCAAAGCCTGTCGGTCGGCAGCGTGGCGCTCTGCCGCGAGCCAACCGCCCCGTCCTTCACATACCAGCCCTCGGCGCGGATGACCACCCGAAGGTCGTTCCGCTCCTCGACCGTCAGCTTCACCCCGGCGTCGTTGGCGGCCCGGTACGTGGTCCCCTCGTGATCGACCAGGTAAAGGCCGTGGGTGGCGTCCGACGTCATGACCGCCTTGCCATTGAGCTTGACCGAATCGAGCAGATTGAAGCCGCGCCGCCGGACCAGGAAGGAGATCGCGCCGGAATCGACGGCGATCCCGTCCGCCCCCTCCACCGCCGTCACCTTCACCGCCGGGGCCGGAGCCTTGATGGCGGGGCCGTATTCCAGGAACCAGGGCGCCGCCGCACGCGCGGGCCACCAGGCCGCCGTCTTACCCGGCTGGAAATCCACACCGAGCCAGCGGATGCTCGCGTCCCCCGACCCCCAGCGCGACCGCACGGTCACGCCGCAGGGCACTGCCCGTCCTTGGGCATCCACCAGCCGCACGTGCGCGGGATCCCACAGGGCGCCCTTGGGAAAGGGAACGCCGGTTTGGACCGGGAACGTGCCGTCGGACAGCGGAAGCCCGTCCGGAAGCACCAGCGCCACCCGCCCCGACCGGGCAGGAGGCTCGACCCGCTCAACCCGGAAAAATGCCGCCCGCTCCGCAAGGGCCTGCCCGCCGCTCATCAGCCGCGCGGTCACGTCATACCGCCCCGGCGGCAGCGGGGCCAGTTCGAGATCGGCCACCGCCAGCCCCTGCCCGAGGAACGCCCGCCCCCGCACCGTTTCCTGCGTGCCGGCGGCCACGGACCAGTCTACCGACAGCGACTCCAGCCCCGGCCCGCCCCGGCCGGCCTCAACCGCAAAGACCAGCCGGGCCGAACGGTCCAGCGAGGTATAGCGCTCGCGCTCAACGATGAACGTGAAGTCCAGCGCGGCGGAGACCTGCTGCCAGGGCAGCTCGGCCGTTGTGACGGCGGGCGGCCCGGCAAGCCCGCCCGCGGCGGAGACGGCCAACGCCAGGGCGGCCGAAAATAGCGTCTGAGTGTTCAAGGGTTGTTCAATCCTTTCCACCACGGCCTGGATTCCAGGTCCCAGGCAAGTGCGGGTAAGAACCATCTCTCCGGGTCAAAAGCGACGAACAGCTTTTCGGTTCCCCGGGCCGTCCCGAACTGGTTGGCGTTCCCGGGATCGAGCCAGAGCGTCTTCCCGGGCTGCCGTGAAAGAAGCAGCGAGTTGGTCGCCTGGTTCGCGCCGCTGGCCGGCCGGTTGTCCGCCACCAGCGCCCCGTCGGAATCGAATACCCTCAGGATCTGGTCGGAGGCAACAAACACGACCGGCCCCTCTCCCGGAGGCGTCTGAAAGGCCAGGCGCCGGATCTCCCGGTTGGTCGGGTATGGCATGACGAACGTGCCGCCGTTCCGCCCCCCGTAAACCTCGAGGGGCAGGTCGGTCAGCGGAAGGGTGACGGCGTTGACGTTCTGATCAACACCGAGGATCTTGATCACATATTGCTGCGCGGCCCCGTCCCGGGGAATCGTCAGCTCAAAAGGCTTCTCCGGGGAATACGTTCCGGACGGGATCTCGGCCTG